>CAVBRV010000112.1:0-8800 GCA_963597965.1 Paludibacteraceae bacterium
AGCGTCTGCCTTACAAGCAGAATGTCAGCAGTTCGATCCTGTTATCGCCCACCAAAACAAAGAGGCATCTAGTGTATGAATCACTAGGTGTCTTTTTTCTTTTTATGAGTGCGTAATGCGAAGTGCGTAGTGCGTAATGAAGGTGCGGCGCACAAAATTTGGAAGCGCCGCGAATTTTATATTTATTGACTTAAACTTCCCACCCAAGAAATATCACTTTTCGCCGATGTAATCTGACATCAAGCGGTATTTAAATCAAAATGATAGGCCCATCGGGCATCTCCCCCCCCGCGGGTAATGCTGTTAAGCTAAGAAAGTGATTTCATCTCTATCCGTCATTTCGACCGATCGTATTTGTGCAAAATGACGAAAGTGGTATAAATGGATTTGTGTCCCTGAGTAGAGAAATCTCAGCGGCACTAGCGATAAAGGCTTGATGGCAAAATCCCGTTTCTGTCTTTAAGCCCTTATCGCTAGTGCTGAAGAGATTTCTCTACTCAGGGACACAAATCCATTTATTTCTGCATCATCACTTTGCACAAATACGACCGGTCGAAATGACGCTAGTGATGTCACCATAAATCCTTATTCCTTTGATAGCATTGAAATAAATGCCCCTTTTATGGGTGGGAAGTTTGAGTTATTGATAGTAGTTTGGACACCAACAACAAACAACTATCAACAAAACAGCGAGCATATAGAAATGGATTTATCCGTATAAGAGCAATTCAGCGTGCTCGCTGGCATCCATTACGCACTACGCATTTCACATTACGCACTCAAACATCGCTATCTAATAAAACTCTAACATAAAAGCCCTTGCCAAAACAGAAATGATTTGGTATTATAATTGACGTACTCACGTACAGATTCCTGAATAGCTCAGCCGGTAGAGCGCGTGACTGTTAATCACGATGTCGTAGGTTCGAACCCTACTTCAGGAGCCAATAGGGGTATCGCCAAGCGGTAAGGCAACGGACTCTGACTCCGTCATGCGTAGGTTCGAATCCTACTACCCCTGCCAAACTGATCCACTAGCTCAGTCGGTAGAGCACTTGACTTTTAATCAAGGTGTCCCGCGTTCGAGTCGCGGGTGGATCACCATAAGTGGCCTGTTCGTCAAGCGGTTAAGACACCGCCCTTTCACGGCGGGTTCGGGGGTTCGAATCCCCCACAGGTCACCATGGGCGATTAGCTCAGCTGGGAGAGCGTCTGCCTTACAAGCAGAATGTCAGCAGTTCGATCCTGTTATCGCCCACCAATAGAAAGAAGCTATCACGTGATGGAACTCCGTGGTGGCTTTTTTATTTGCATTTATTGTTGTTAGTTGTTGGTTGTTGGTTGTTAGTTGTTTGGCTCCAACAACCAACAACAATGATTTAATGAAATGCTAAAAAACACTTGACAGCTTTTCTCTATCGTGGTAAAGTACATGTCATAAAACGAGGAAGGAAAGAGTAATCAGTCTGATAACGGCGAAGCGAGTCCGGATAGTGTGAGCGGATACGGAGAAGCTGATGAAGTGCATTCTTGAGTTTGGCAGGTTGAAATCAAAGTAGGCCCGTCCGGGAGCTCCCGATATAGAGCGAAGGTTTGTTAGAACCGGATAAGGTATGCTTGGTGACAGGCATATGAAATTGGGTGGAAACACGAAGCAAAGCTCTCGTCCCTTATGGGATGAGAGCTTTTTTTAGTAAGTGATTGTTGTTAGTTGTTAGTTGTTGGTTGTTAGTTGTTTGGGATCCAATAACCAACAACCAACAACTAACAACAATGGGGCATTTTGTTTTGGGTTCGTTGAAAACTGAATGCCTAGCTAATACATAAGAAAGGATGTGCATCATGGATTACCAAAGAGAGAAAATCAGAAAAGAATGGACCTGGCGTGGTGCCATCTGTTGCGGAATGTAAGCAGTAGGCAGTAAGCAGTAAGCAGTTTGCAGTAGTGATAGGCAGTGGAAAGTAGACGGTATAGGGTAGAACGTTTCTGCCAACCGCCTACTGCTAACTGCCGACGTATTATAAGGAGGAATATAGATGAAAGAAAATCAAGATGTTGAAAATTTAGCACAGCAGGTGCTGAAGGAAAATAAGAGCAAGAAACAGGGGCGGCAGTTTGTTCTCTGGATTCTAGCGCTGGTGGTAGGGGCCGCTTTGGGCTGGCTTGGGATCAAACCGCTGAATGAATTATTCAATTTCATTGCCACCGTGTTTACCCGCCTATTTCAATTCATTGCGGTACCGACTATTGCTTTAGCTGTCATTACGACGCTGGCAGCACTGGGCGGCAAAAAGGAAACGGGCCGTATCTTCGCCCATGCTGTAGTGTATACGTTGCTGACTACCATTTTTGCAGCTGGGATTGGCCTTGCTATGTACCTCTGGATTGCACCGGGCAATTTACCGGCTGATGTGGTAGGAGCGGGAGCTGCCAATGTGCCACAGAAATTAGGAAATGTGACTTATTATGATCACATTCTGAATGTGATTCCCAATAATATTCTCCAACCATTCCTGTCTGGCAATGTATTGGCTATCATGCTCATTGCGGCTTCTTTCGGCTTGGGTCTGGCATTCATGCCGAAGACAGAAAATCGGGACATGCTTCTGAAAGGTATTCTTGGTTTCCAGGAACTTCTTTTCACTTTGATTAAAGCCCTACTTTTCATTTTGCCTGTGGGCATCCTGGCTTTTGCGGCTCAACTTTCTGCTCAGATTGAAGCCGGCGTCATTGTGGGGGCTTTGGGGAAATACACGGCCGTCATTATTGGCAGCAATGCGATTCAGTTCTTCGTGGTATTGCCACTCTTCCTCGTGGCGAGAGGGCTCAATCCGATTGATGTATTCAAGAAAATGTCTCCAGCCATTGCGGTGGCTCTTTTCACCAAGAGTTCTGCTGGTACTTTGCCAGTCACCTTGGCTTCTGCCGAAAAGAATCTGAAAGCCAATCCGGCGGTATCTCGCTTCGTTCTTCCTATTTGCACCACCATCAATATGAATGGTTGCGCCGCTTTCATTCTGATTACGTCGCTCTTTGTGATGCAAAATGCGGGCTATGAATTGCCCTTCGCTACCATGGTGACTTGGCTCATCGTTTCCGTCCTAGCAGCAGTCGGAAACGCGGGCGTTCCTATGGGATGCTATTTCCTGACACTGTCTCTTATGAGTGGCATCGGAGCGCCGATCGGCATCCTGGGCATTATCCTTCCGATTTATACCATTATCGATATGATTGAAACGGCAGAAAATGTTTGGTCTGATTCCTGCGTATGCGCGATGACGGATAAGGATTTAAGGAGATAGTTAAATGAGTGCGTAATGCGAAGTGCGTAATGAAGGTGACGGCGCGTCATACTTTGAAAGCGCCGTAAAATATAAATAGAAAACGGTATACATGCTAAGGCAACAATTAGCTTGTATACCGTTTTTGTTGTTGGTTGTTAGTTGTCTATTATTGGGGTTCAAACAACCAATAACAGACAACTAACAACATAATTGCTGCTATCTGCTAACTTCGTATGATATAATAATACAGAAAATTACGTATCACTGTGAAAAAATTGGTGACTAGTGACTTGTGGACTGGTGACTGGAAAATGCGTGGACTGATCCACAAGTCACCGAGGGTAACCGTTTCATTCATAGTGATGCACTCGCGGTACATGAGATTCTATAAGAAATAAGGAGTTACAATGGATACAGAGCACATCAGGAATTTTTCGATTATTGCCCACATCGATCATGGGAAATCCACCTTGGCGGATCGTCTCATCGAACTCACCGGCACGGTGCAGAAGCGAGACATGGAAGCTCAGATTTTGGATACCATGGAACTGGAACGGGAACGAGGCATTACCATCAAGGAACAGTCGGTTCGTCTGAATTACACCTATGAAGATGGGGAAACCTATGAATTGAATCTGATCGACACCCCAGGGCATGTGGATTTCAATTATGAAGTGTCCCGTAGTCTGTCAGCTTGCGAGGGGGCCATTCTGATTATCGATGCCACCCAGGGCGTGCAGGCCCAGACGTTAGCGAACGTATACTTGGCATTGGATCATGATTTGGAAATCATTCCGGTCATCAATAAAGTGGATTTGCCCAGCGCCGATGTGGAGCGGGTGAAGAAGGAAGTAGAAAATGTGATTGGTCTCGACATGTCCGATGCCATTCCAGTCAGTGCGAAGACCGGGCAGAACGTGGAAGAGGTCCTGAAACGGATTGTAGAGCAGGTGCCGCCGCCGGAAGACAATACGAAAAAGCCGCTTCGTTGTTTGATTTTCGATTCTATTTTTGATTCATACAAAGGGGCTATCGCCTATGTGCGAGTGAAGGATGGAGAAATTCGTCCCGGCATGAATATCCGCATGATAGCGTCGGGCAAAGTGTATACGGTGACAGAAGTGGGCTATTTCTCTCCTTTCCCAAAACCTTGTGATGTGCTGACTTGTGGTTCCGTAGGTTATGTGGCTGCCAGCATTAAGACTGTGTCGGATTGCGAAGTGGGGGATACCATTACCACTGCCGAAAATGGAGCCACCGAAGCTCTGCCAGGGTATCGGAAAGCACTTCCTATGGTATTCTGCGGCCTCTATCCTATCGAAAGTAAGGATTATGACAATTTGAAAGTGGCACTGGAAAAATTGCAACTCAATGATGCGGCTTTGGAATACGTACCGGAAACTTCGCAAGCCTTGGGATTTGGTTTCCGTTGCGGTTTCTTAGGGCTGCTTCATATGGATGTAGTCCAGGAACGTTTGGAACGAGAATACAAACTGAAACTCATCACCACCGCACCGTCCGTGATTTATCATGTGTACAAGACCGATGGGGAAATGGTGCCCGTAGACAATCCAGCAGAACTGCCACCGATGACGAAAATTGAACACATTGAAGAACCGGTTGCCAAAGTAGAAATATTGGTGCCTTCCGACATGGTAGGAAATGTGATGGAACTGGTACAGAACCGTCGCGGTGAATTTCAGACCATGACCTACTTGGATGAAACCCGGGTGGATTTGTCCTATAAAATTCCGCTGTCCGAAATCATTTTCGATTTCTTTGATAAATTGAAATCCTCCACCAAAGGCTATGCCTCCTTGGATTACCAGTTGGCAGGCTACCAGAAGACGGATGCGGTGAAATTGGATATTCTCCTCAATGGCGACCTCATCGATGCCCTGTCTATCATCGTCCATCGGAGCAATGCCGCTGCTCGTGGTCGCGTCCTGGCCCAGAAGCTCAAAGAAATCATCCCTCGACAGCAATTTGAAGTGCCGATTCAGGCAGCGATTGGAAGCAAAATCATCGCTCGTGAAACCATCAAAGCTTACAAGAAAGACGTCCTGGCAAAGTGCTATGGCGGCGACGTGTCTCGTAAGAAGAAACTGCTGGAAAAGCAAAAAGAAGGCAAGAAGCGCATGAAGCAGGTGGGAAGCGTCGAAATCCCGCAAGAAGCCTTCATGGCGGTATTGAAAGATGACTAAAAATCTGGGACTCTATCTTCATATTCCCTTTTGTAGAAGCCGCTGTGGATACTGCGGCTTCTATTCGATTGGGAGACAGCCGACGGACCGATTTGTGGAGGCCATGAAGAAGGAAATAGAAATGAAAAGTACCGCCTTCCAGGATCGACTCTGTGATACGGTCTACCTGGGAGGTGGCACGCCTTCTTCTCTTTCCCCTGAACAACTATCGGATATCATGGGAGTCTTGCGGCAGTATTTTTCTATTTCTAAAACCGCAGAAATCACCATGGAAATGAATCCTTGTGATATGAGCGAATCCTATTTGCAAAATGTCTATGCCCTTGGCATCAATAGGATTTCTGTGGGCGTCCAGTCTCATGATGACCGGCTTTTAAGAGCTATTGGCCGACTTCATACGGCGAAAGAAGCAGAGCAGGCGGTGAAGCGAGCGTACCGCATCGGATTTCATAATATCAGCATCGACCTCATGTATGAACTTCCGGGGCAAACGGTTTCCGATTTTGAAAAAAGCATTCACTGGGCGGTGCATCTGCCGGTGAATCACATGTCCATCTATAGTTTGATTTTAGAAGAGGGAACAAGGTTCTCGCAACTGGCAGAGCAGGGGAAACTTCTTCGTCCTACGGAAGAAGAAAGCTGGGCCATGTACCAATCTATGTGCCGCATGCTTCCTCACTACGGATTGGAGAGATATGAAATTTCCAGCTTTGCTAGGAAGGGCTATCGGTCTCGGCATAACCAGAAATATTGGGAACTAGAGGATTATCTAGGCCTAGGTCCGGCGGCGGCCTCTCGCATCGGTCATGTGCGGATGGAAAATACACCAGGCGTCAGGCTCTATGAAAAAGAACTTTTGTCAGGAAATCTGCCTCACGAGGAGCGAGAAGAACTATCTCCGAAAGAGGAAATGGAAGAATATTGTTTCCTCCACCTTCGCATGAAAGAAGGGATCCCTTTGGCAGATTTCCAGAAGCGATACGGGAAGCCCATTTCTTTCTGGTACCAAGAATCCATCGACATGCTCAAGAAAAGGCACATGCTAAAAGAGGAAGAGGGACATCTCTTCCTGACTTATCACGGGGCGGCTATGGGAAATTTTGTGTTTGAACAATTTCTTTTTGATGAGGACTGATGGGGCGCATAGCGATGATAACGGGTGGGGAAAGGTTATTATTATGCTGATTTCTTGAGCGTAACAAATCACTATCACCGCTACTTAAAAGGTTATAAAAGGTTAAAAGGGTTATGCGAGTAACCTTTTATATAACCCTTTATAACCTTTGGAATGGTGATCTATTTTCATTGTTAGATTAGTCAAATCAGTAGAATCATAACCTTTTCAATCTATGAATGAAATGCGCCAAATGCTCATATCGCCGCTTGCCACCATCCCCATTTCATGCTACAATACCAATAGAAAGGGGCGTTATCCGATAACAGTTAAGCCCCAATAGTATTTGAGATCAGAAAAGATTGTCTAACTTCTCAGGGGCAAGACGGTCTTTTCTGTTTGTACTAACGCATTGCGATCAAACTGAGTGTCAAGAGGAGCACTGCAAATAAAAAATCGTATTTTTTTAGCGGGGGCATTCATTCACTTTGGGGCTGGCAAGAAACCAGATTAATGATTGTTGCTGGTTGTTAGTTGTTGGTTGTCTGGAGCCAAACAACTAACAACCAACAATAGACAACTAATAACCAATAACAATTCCAAATTCCCTCTTCCCTTTTTGAGCCAATCGAGCTATTATAAAAGAACAAGAATAAAAGAAGCACCGTGGCTTCAGAAAACAGGCTGAAAAGTCTGTCTTTTGGGCGTGAGGTGTTTTTTTATTGCAAGACCTGCTATGTAGTGATTGGTATATTGTTTTATGATAACTGTCATCGGTGCTTTTAGTTAGAAGTGAGAAGTTAGAAGTGAGAAATGGTGGTGCGGCGCAAAAAAATTAGAAGCGCCGCGAAGTTTTATATAAATAATGAACAAAGTATTTTATATAAAAAGGGGTATTGGGGCGCTATATGAATTGTGCGTCCCTTCCACCACTCCTCACTCCTAATTCCTCACTCCTAACTATATTTCCAGCAGATATTTCATATCAGTTATCCAATATCGGTTATAACTAGTAGGCGTTGAGAATGGGAGGATAAAAATGTCAGTTTCTTACATGGAAATCAATTTGAACGCACTGCGTCATAACTTAAGAGTGATTCGGCAGCACTTGCCGAAAGAAGTGAATTGCCTTGCCGTGGTGAAAGCCAATGCTTACGGTCATGGGGCAGTGGAAACCCTTCGCATTGCACTGGAAGAAGGTTACACCGCTGCTGCTGTGGCTCGTGTAGAAGAAGGGGCAGAACTGCGTGACGCTGGATTCACCTGCCCGATTTACGTACTGGGCTTGCCACTGCCAGAAGATATGCCTATTGGCGTGAATAAAGATTTAATTATGCCTGTGGATGACACGGTGGATTTGGATTCTCTCGAAGCAGTGGCTGCTGTTTCCAAGAAAACCATCGAAGTCATGCTGCCAATTGATACGGGAATGAACCGTATCGGTACCCATCCGGAAGATGTCTCCGCACTTTTAGAAAATTTGAAGAAATATCCGCATATTCATGTTCGCGGTACCTTCACCCACATGGCGACGGCTGACCACAAAGAAAAGGATGCGGCTTTGAAACAGTTGGATCTTTTCGATGAAGCGATTTCTCATATGCCAGTAGATGAAAACTTCGTCATTTCCTCTGCCAACAGTGCCGGTGTCATCGATATTCCGAGAAGCTGGCATAACCTGGCTAGACCAGGCATTATTCTTTATGGACCGCAGCCCTCTGACGTGATGACTAACAAACTGGACCTGCAGTATGCCATGAGCGTCATCAGCCATGTCACCCATGTACAGACACTACACAAAGGCGAAGCTATCGGTTACGGCGGTACTTATGTAGCCAAAGAAGACATGAAGACCGCTACCATCCCGATTGGCTATGCCGACGGTTACCACAGAAGTCTGTCCAATAAAGGCTGCGTTCTTATCAATGGGAAACGTTGTCCTATCGTAGGTCGTATTTGCATGGACCAGTTCATGGTGGCTGTGGATGATGAAGTGGTACCAGGCGATGAAGTGGTTCTCATGGGCAAACAGGGAAAGGAAGAAATCACGGTGGATGAAATTGCTACTACCGCCGAAACCATTCCTCATGAAATTTTCTGCAATTTGAAACGTATCCCGAGAGTGTTTGTAGAAAAGTGATAGAAAGAAGTTGGCGGTGGGCAGTTAGCCGTTGGCGGTAAAATGCATATTGATAAC
>CAVBRV010000113.1:0-8715 GCA_963597965.1 Paludibacteraceae bacterium
AATAGTCGAAGAAATACATCTTTTTTGTGAACTATTTCCTTAATACAGCATACAAAGCTTATCCGTTCATTTTAGAAAGTAAAGCGAACACCTACATTGGCTTTCCACTGTACCTTATAATCTCCGCCAAAGCTCTTAGTAATATCTGCATACAGCGTACTACTTGGAGACAAATGATAGGTTCCGCCCAATGCCAATTCTACCCATGTACCGCCAAAGTCTTGGTCAACGCCAGAAGTCGGTTCATTGACTGCACTATAGGTACTATGAGTCTTTCCATCAAATTCATGGAGTAAGCTAGCTTTGAAATAGTAACCACCATGTACGGTTGTCCTTCCAGCAGCCACGCCCAAGCGTCCAATGATGCTAGTCAAGCTATCTTGTACTACATGCATCTTCTTGCCGCCGCCATAGTCGCTCAGTGCATCATAATCAGCACTTCCCAAGCGGCTAACGGATAACTGAACCTGTGGTTCTACATAACCATTCTCATCACCAAAACGTTTCCCGTATTCGGCAGAAAGGCCATATCCCGTGCTACCATAATCACCTTTCAAACGATATCCCATGTCATTATACACAGTATATTCGTTCTTTACGTGCCCAATTTTAGCTGTGATATCAAGATATTGTCCATTGGGAAGTAACTTTGTGCCATACACAGTTCCTGTATACTGTTTTGGATCGCCACTGCCGCCAAGTTCATAGGAAGCGCTTCCCTTATTGTATTCAAAAGCACCACCTACGTACCAATCATTGGACAGTTTCTTATCCATACCAACTTGAGCGCCCCAGAAACTATCGGTAAAGGATGTAGCATCTTTCTTGTACTGTACTTTACCGCCATAGGTTCTAGCCCAAGTCCCTTCTTCCGCATGGGCATGCAATTCCCCGACGCGCTGATACATATCAGCCATGCTGCTTCTCCAACTCAGCATAGAAGTTGTCATAGCAGCTTTGGCACCACGCATCATAGCCGTTTCTTTAGGACCATAGATGATTTCTGGATCCTGTACGATTTCTTTTACAGAATTATCATCGATAGAACCTTGACCTTTATTCCCTGCTTCTGCGCCGTATTGGATATCTCCTTTCCAGCTACGAGAGGCTATGGTCAAGCCTTCAGAAATTTGAGCAATCCCACTCAGGTGACTATCTCCTGCCGTATACCAAAGTTTACGTGCCAATGCATTCAGTGTCTTTACTACGGCATCTTTATCATCCATAGCTACATCATTACTATCGGTGATGAGGAGAATCTTAGAACCTTCCGTTGCTTCGGAAATCTTGATATTTCCACCCAGGTAATCATCGTCCTGACTACCATCATTCGTATGTTTGTAAATCACTTTCATAAATCCATCATAGGAAGAAACGAGAATATCTTTCTTCGTCGATTCTTCTCTACGATCAATGGTAGCTACCGATGCTTCACTACCACCAGTGAGTTTATTGATTTGCAAATCATTGATTGCAGCGCTGCGGGTCACATTTCCAATATTTTCATCATTTAATGTCCAAACAGCACCATCGTTCAAATGCAAGTTAAGAGTACCGTTATCTACGCCACTAGCATTTCCATGGAATTCCTTCCCAATGCTTAGGTTTATCACACCGCTGTTTTCAGCCGTAGCATTGCCATCCAGAGAATCCACCGTCATATCCAGGGTTCCTCTAGAAAGTAAATCACCAATCATAGTCTTCGCATTGATTGTAATCTTACCATCTGTGTTAGCAATGACATCTCCTTGCATGTCGCTTACCTGTCCCAGCGAAATCTCGCCATGAGACAAAGCCTCCACATCTCCCGTAATGGTGGTATCTCCTGTAATCGTAAGTTTACCAGCGGACTGCATGCCATTGACCGTTAAAGTCTTGGTTGCAATGTTTGCCGTTTTCCCTTCCTCTACTTGGATACCGACCGTCTTGCCAGTCAATGTCAATGCAACATCATCTGCCTTGATGGTGATGTCCTTATCAGCTTTGATAGCTGCCCCATCTTCCGCAGTAATCTCAGTCGGTGTTTTGGTGAAGGTATAAGTACCATCTTTCAGAACTCCGGCTTGCTTATAGACTTTTTCGGTTGCGCTAGAAATACTCTCATTGAAGGTTTGTTTTGTCTGGTCATCTGGATACAACGGCCCTGGTGCCACGCTATCTTTATCCAAATGTCCTTGTCCCGTAGTCTTATCGAAGGAAATATCCCCGGTTTCTTTAACAGCAGCCTGAGAAGTCAAACCTTCAGCAATCTTTACGTAACCAGACAAATTGCTTTCGCCTTTTGTAGCCGCTTCATAGAATAGTTTCTGCGCCAGTGCATCTAGTACACCATTGATACTATCTTCATCATCCAACTTCACATCAGATTGATCAGTAATCAAATAAATCTTGGAGCCAGTAGAAGCATTTCCAATCTTCACATCTCCACCAAGAATTGTAAAGCTGTTGTTATCCCTTGCCTGATGTTTGTAGAGAATAGAAGTGGTTCCACTGTAATCCTTGACAACAATATCTCCTGCATTGCTCTTTGTCATATCGATGACACCGTTAGTACCAGTCAATTTGCCAAGGCTGCTGGTTCCGTTGTTGTTCCAGGTGCCTGTCAAGTTCAGTACCATGTTTCCGTTGCTGCTGTTTCCTGTCCATGCACTGTCTGTTCCTACGGTTACGGTGTAAGCACCTGTTCCTTTGGCATTGCCTGTCCAATCCGCTTTGTTTTCCAAGTCCACAGTGATAGTTCCTGTTCCATCCAGGTCTCCTGTCAGAGCAGAGTCTTCACCTGTCAGGCTAGCTTCGATGGTAGAGTTTTCTCCACTGGTCAGGCCTTTCAGGTTGGTGGTCTTTCCTTTCAGGCTAACTTTACCACCTTTGTCTGCTTTCACGGTATCGATGGTATAGGTTCCACCGGTCAGGGTAATGGTGCTTCCTTCATCCTCAGATACGACTTCTTTGGTGGTAATGATTCCATCAGTCATAGAAATGGTACCTGCTTTGGATGCCCAAATGTATTGGGCATTGATATCTGTGCCATTTCCGGTAATGGTGCCGTTTTCGCTGCTCATTCCCTGGTCAGAGGCAGTATAGCTTCCTCCTGTCATGGTCAGCATACCACCAGCATCGACTGCTACTTCTCCGCCTTTGAAGGTGACGTCAGTGGTTTTCAGGCTGCTTCCTGTTCCTTTGACCCAGGCTGCACTCTTGCTATCTGCATGAGATCCTTGCAGGGTCCCTCCATTTTTGAGTTCTGCCTGGCTTCCATTGGCGACAATGAAGTTGGTGCTATTGACTTTTCCTTCTGCAGTGAGAGTTCCTTTGTTCAGGTAGATCCCTTCTGCATTCAGTACACCATTGGTTCCTACGGTTACAGTGCCTTCACTGGTCAAATCTTTGGCTGTTATATTTCCATTAATTGTCAGGGTTCCGTTGTTGGTGGTATTTCCAGAAATATTGGTTGCACCGCCCAGTGTCAAGTTTCCTGCGTTATTGACAGTTCCGGCAATCGTTGCGGTTCCATCAAAGGCTACATCTCCTTCATTAGAAAGATTTCCTGTAATGGTTGCATCGGACAGTTTGGTGGTTGTTCCTTTTGCGGCATTCAATTTACCAGTATGAATGATTCCATTAGCAGTAAAGGTACCATTGTTGATGTAGATGTTATCTGCGGTCAGGTTACCATTGTTTCCTACTGTGACAGTACCAGCGGTTGTCAGGTCTTTAGCAGTTGTAGTTCCATTGACTGTCAAGGTTCCGTTGTTGGTGGTAGCTGCACTGATGGTGGTTGTTCCTCCCAGTGTCAGATTGCCTTCGTTCGTTACGGTTCCTGTGATGGTGGTATCTCCTAAGGTGACTGTACCGGTCTTCTTCACGTCGATGGCGGTATCGGTTCCTGTGATTTCGCTCTTGCCTTTGATGGTAACAGTGCCTTCGGCATTCAGACCGGTCTTTCCATTGACTTTCAATGTACCTACTGTCAGGTCGATGGTCTTTCCGGCAGAGGCTGTCATCCCTTCTTCGCTTCCGATGAGGTCCAGTTCTTTTCCGTCTGCTCGGATGGAGATGTTATGGTCTTTGGCTTCTACAGCGGCTCCGTTGGTATTGGTAACGGTGGTCTTGTCTTTGGAGAATCCGTATACGTTGTCTTTTAGTACGCCGCCTTTCACGTAGTCCAAATCTTCTCCACCGGTCATTGGGCTGTCAAATTCGGTCTTTGTCTGGGTGTCTGGAATGTCATAGGCCGGGGTGTATTTATACTGTCCTTGTCCATTGTCTTTCCAGCTGATGGTTTCCAGTCTCTTTTCTGCGCTTGTGGCGGTCAGGCCTTCACCAATCTTGACTTTCCCTGTCAGGTTCCCGTCTTTGTAGTTGGTGTAGTACAGTTTTTCTGCCAGTGCATTCAGTGTACCGTTGATCAGGTTCTTGTCGTAGGCTTTGCTGCTGTCGAAGTCAAAACCACTCATATCCGTGACTAAGGTAATTTCGCTGGATTTGGCCGCATTGGTGATCTTTACGTCTCCGCCAAGGATGGTGTAGCCTGTGTTCGCATCGGTTGGTTTTGTGCTGTCGTGTTTGTACAGGAAGGTACTATTCCCTGCATAGTCTTTGATGGTAATGGTTCCTGCATTGGCACTCGTCATATCTACTACGCCATTGGTGGCTGTCAGTTTGCCAAGGCTGCTAGTTCCGTTGTTGTTCCAGGTGCCTGTCAGGTTCAGTACCATGTTTTCGTTGCTGCTGTTTCCTGTCCATACACTGTCTGTTCCTACGGTTACGGTGTAAGCACCTGTTCCTTTGGCATTGCCTGTCCAATCCGCTTTGTTTTCCAAGTCCACAGTGATAGTTCCTGTTCCATCCAGGTCTCCTGTCAGAGCAGAGTCTTCACCTGTCAGGCTAGCTTCGATGGTAGAGTTTTCTCCACTGGTCAGGCCTTTCAGGTTGGTGGTCTTTCCTTTCAGGCTAACTTTACCACCTTTGTCTGCTTTCACGGTATCGATGGTATAGGTTCCACCGGTCAGGGTAATGGTGCTTCCTTCATCCTCAGATACGACTTCTTTGGTGGTAATGATTCCATCAGTCATAGAAATGGTACCTGCTTTGGATGCCCAAATGTATTGGGCATTGATATCTGTGCCATTTCCGGTAATGGTGCCGTTTTCGCTGCTCATTCCCTGGTCAGAGGCAGTATAGCTTCCTCCTGTCATGGTCAGCATACCACCAGCATCGACTGCTACTTCTCCGCCTTTGAAGGTGACGTCAGTGGTTTTCAGGCTGCTTCCTGTTCCTTTGACCCAGGCTGCACTCTTGCTATCTGCATGAGATCCTTGCAGGGTCCCTCCATTTTTGAGTTCTGCCTGGCTTCCATTGGCGACAATGAAGTTGGTGCTATTGACTTTTCCTTCTGCAGTGAGGGTTCCTTTGTTCAGGTAGATCCCTTCTGCATTCAGTACACTATTGATTCCTACGGTTACAGTGCCTTCACTGGTCAGGTCTTTAGATGTAGTATTTCCATTAATTGTCAGTGTACCAGTGTTGGTCGTATTTCCACCAATCGTAGTAGTTCCACCAAACGTCAGATTTCCTGCATTGGTAGCAGTTCCTGTGATGGTGGTATCTCCCAGTACCGTATCTGTTCCAGCTACGGTTGTCAGATTACCAGTAGTTACTTTACCAGTTGCTTGCAATGTGCCGGCATTGATATTCAACGTATCAGCCGTCAAAGAACCGCTTGCACCTACCAGAACATTCCCCGTACTATTCAAAGTTTTGGCATTCACTGTCCCATTGACATTCAGTGTTTCGCTATTTGCCGCATCATTAGCCGTCAATGCATAGGTACTCAACAACCCTTTTCCAATAGAAATAATGTCTGCAAATAAACTACCACCTGCATTGATTGTCAAAGTTCCGGTATTCTGTAAATCTTTAGAAGTGACGCTTCCGCTAATGGTCAAAGTCCCATTATTGGTAATCGCATCTACGATATCTGTTTTTCCTTTGAAAGAAAGCTGGCCTTCGTTGGAAATTTTCCCTGTAATAGAACTATCTCCGATAGAAACGGTGCCTTCTTTCTTGACATCGATAGCAAAATCGGTCCCACTAATATCACTCTTGCCCGTGATATTGACTGTACCTGTCGCCTCGATACCAATCTTGCCACTGATTTTCAAATTGCCTGCTGTAATATCTGCTGTTTTGCCAGCTGCCGAAATGACACCGGCTGTACTACCAGACAAAATCAATTCATTCTTACCTGCATCGATGACCAAATCACTAGAAGCATCTACCGCAGCCCCTTCAGATACTTTGACTGTGGTCGTATCTTTGGTGAAGGTATATTTATTCCCATCCTGGACATTATCATCGCCGTAATCCTTATTTGGCTGTCCCGTAATGGTCGAATCAAATTCTGTCTTCGTCTGGTCCGGTTTTGGTTCTGGCGTATCTCCGCCGCCAGCGAAACTTCCCTGTCCAGTGGTCGAATTAAATGTAATATCTCCTGTATACTTAGCTGCCGAAGAAGCTGTCAAACCTTCCGCAATTTCTACCTTGCCAGAAAGAAAAGTTTTGCCATTGACATAATCCTTATAATATAACTTTTCTGCCAGTGCATTTAAGACCTGATTTTTGACTGATTCAGAAGCCATATGATCATCATAATCGGTACGAAGGACGATACTAGAACCTCTAATGGCTGTACCAATGGACACATCGCCACCTAAGATTTCTGTTGGTTTCGTACTGTCATGTTCATAAATCAACTTCAAATGACCAGACATTTTATCAATCGTCAAATCCTTACTATTGGCAGTCTGACGAATGACACCAGCAGTAGCAGCCGAAGTACCACCACGCAACATCGTCACGTGGCTGGCTTCTCCACTTCCTACATCTTCATCATCCTGTTTATATCTGGTATTATTGGCTTCATTGGTCCAAAGCGCACCATTTCGGAGATACAAGGTAACAGAGCCCGCATTATCAATAATCCCGTGCAAATAGGAATTTTCTGTATTCAATCCCAAATTGATGGTGCCCGTTTTGAGGGCAAAAATATCGCCATCCAACTGAACATCCTGTGTACCAGGGGTCGTTCCTTTTTCACCGGTATTCATATTGATGGTGCCTACATAAGCACCCAAGGTATAATATCCATACTTGGTGCCAGTAGGTACTGTAATATGACCCCCGCCGATAATCACCTGGCTGTTTTTGGCATTGGTGGTCACACCATTCCCATAGACTGCCATATCTACGTTGCCAGTGACTGTGACTTTACTATTTTCTACATTGGTTAAAATACCAGCATTGTTGAAACGGGAGAGCACATTTTCCTGATTGACCGGAATCCCCCATGTATCACTATCCGCACCAGCAATCTTCAAATCCCCATTGATGGTAATGGTAGAAGAACCGGTAGCAGATTGACTATTTTCCCCCCAGCGATCCGATTTCTGGATAGCCAATCCGTTACCACCATAGCCGCCGGTCATGGAAATATTCACATTGCCATTGATCGTGATATTGCTCTGTGTCTTTTCTCCCGCATCATTCCAAATGGCATTGGTCAAAGAATTACCACTAGCATATCCAGACGTGACGATATCCACCTTATCGGCGGTGATGGTTACATTCTTTCCATAGCCCGCATAAATACCAACTGGAGAAGCCACATAGTTTTTAGAAGCCAGTTGCAAGGTATGACCGGTTGCATCAATGGTAATATCCTTACCATCTTTCGCCTGAATCACAGCTGCCGCATTGGTGACATGATCCCCTTCTTTTCCCAAATTGATACTCAGCACTTCATCCTTGGTGAATGTATATGTCCCATTGTCTGAAGTCACATCACTGTAAATCTTTTGATCATCAGAAGTACCAGTAATAGAAGCTCGTCTGGTGACAGTTCCTATCTTCGCATCTGCATTTTCAATGGTGGTTTTCTTTTCCGATGGAGTGGTCAAGCCTTCCGGACGGTACGTAGTGAGCTGGGCCAAACTGCCCCAAACCATATCGGTAGGAAGCATGGTGACGCTATTGAATTGGTAAAGCTGTTTATCGGTAGAGAAATCTTTCGTCTTCCACTGATGAGTAGCTGTAGTATCTCCATCTTCATACACATAAAGATTATCTCCCCACTCTAACCATAAGCGTTTTGTATAATATTCTGCATCAAGTCGACCAAACCATCCGCCACCATCAGCCACAGTACCATCCAAAACTACAGTCCAATCATCCGGATTTTGGGACATCAAATTGGACATAGTGGTTTTATATACTTTGCCACTAAATCCACTCGTACTACTAGCACCGCTACTACTTAGAATATATTTCATGATATAAACAGTACCATTAGGAAGCACCTTCATATCACGAAAATCAAAGCCATCATTTTTGATTTGCTCCGGTAAGGTAACAGAAGTTTTATCATGTACACTTCCCATATAATTACCTGTTATCTTTACATAATCTAAAGATGTTTCTTTATTAGCTGACCCGTATTTTTGATCTCCACCAATGGCGGTAACTAAAATCAGATTATTATAGTTATTCATCTTGACCATATCCGTATTTTTACCAATACGAGCATAGCCACTATATGTTAAACTTCCATCGTTATTAATTTTATACTGCATTAAGTAACCATTATCATAATCATAATAGTCACCTTTTAGGTTGACACTAGCAGCTAAATACAGATAGCCATCTTTTACCAAAAGG
>CAVBRV010000114.1:0-4885 GCA_963597965.1 Paludibacteraceae bacterium
ATATGAATTTTTATCCAAAGCATCGTCAAGGAAATCCTTAAATAGCTCGCTATTCTCGGATTTTCTTTCCTCGCTTTGAATAAAAATTCAAGAATCATTTCAAATAATGATTAAATCAGTGTTTCCCTAGTTGTTTGGATTCAGACAACCAACAACTAACAACCAACAACAATGGCTAAGCCGGTTTCTTGCCAGTTGAAAAGTGAATAGCCACCCGCTAACTTATTTCAGAGTCGTTTCTCAAAGGAGGAAACCCATGAAAAAATTAGTTGCTGCTGGAATGATCGCACTGCTCTGTGCCTTTGGTGGTTCCGCGGATGCTTTGCAGCCGGCACTTGGCAATCAGTCCGCCCAGGTGGTGGAGGCCCAGGCTGCCAGAAACAACGTGAATGCCAAGTATCCGGTGTGGAAAGGGGGCACCATCCTGGCCCATGCGAAGGTGAATAGTGCGATAGAAGCGGAAATTGGTCGTTTCTATACCCATTTGCCCAAACCCGATACCGATGAATTTGGACCGACTGAAGGTTACGTGAACTGGCAAGCCGGGGCCAACGGGAAAGGGGTTCTCTCCTTTGTATTGACCGAATCCACCATGCTGCCCAGAGCGGCTCATCCGTCTCATTACGTGGTGGGCATGAATTTCATGGATGATGGATCCAAGATTCCTTATGAAGCGATTCAGTATGCCATTCCCAAACGGACGCCCGAAGAAATTCAAGCCGAAATCACCCGCCAAGCCGAAGCCGCAGGCATTCAACTTTTTGAAGACGAGGTGAAGAAAATCCAGTCCTGGCCCAGAAATTTCTACATCGGCGAGGACTACGGGGTCTATTTCATTTTCCAAACCTACGAGATTGCTCCATACTCTGAAGGCTGGATCGCTATCAAAGGCGGAGAGCTAAAGAAATAGATTCTGCAGTGGGATACTTTTGGTAGACTGGTGACTAGTGACTAGGAAAAATATATCCCAGTCACCAGTCTACCAGTCACCGCTATAGACCATTTTCATTCATATCGGTGTAGAAAGAGCAGGTGATTTAGAACCATTTATTTAATTATATGATAATGAAAGATTTTATAATCAATTATTAATAAAAACTAATGGACGAGATGGTCTTGTTACTTTATACTGTATACAGTATAAATGTATCAGCATAAATAGTAATAGTTGTTGTAGTATCCTTTCAGCATGTCAGGAAGAAAGTAAATAGACTCGTAGCGTGTGGCTAGCTGTGTTTATTTCCTTTCTTCTTTTTTTGTAGGAGGTTTATCTTGATACAATGGGGAGATTTTCTGATAGACCCGAAAGAAGGGGAAGATATATGTCGGATGGCGGTTTTACTGGCTATGACAGTAGACCAGAAGATGGAAAGGGATTTGATTGGACAGCTGCAGCAAATAGGTATCAAAAGTGCAGCGACTACGGTAGCAGGATTTGGGATTTCTTCTCAGAGTAATATCATTCGCAGTGTAGTCAATTTGTGTTTGAATACGCATATTATTGAAAGAAAGAGGGAACATGTACATCCGGTTGCACACTGCGTATTGGAAGTCACCCAAAGTACAAGGGCATCTGATGCGATTGGACAAAATTTTTGTTTCAAAGCGGCGGTGGTGCGAAAAGGAAATCAATTCGCCTTGAGTTTTTATGGCAATTTAGCGATGCATGAACTCTCCGGGCATAAGACGATAGGTGTCGGTTTCCAAATTCTAGGGGATTGAAATATTGGATAGCTAGTGGCTGGTCAATATTTCAAACGCTCGATATTTTCTGAATATATGCAGTGATACTTTGGTATTTAGTGTTTGCTCGTTAATTTGTTTTTTCAAATAGTATGAAGTCGGCTTGGTGATTGTTGTTAGTTGTTGGTTGTTTGAAACTAAACAACCAACAACTAACAACCGGTAACAATCGATAATCCGTTTCCCTGTCAGCCCCAAAGTGAATTAATGACCATCCACTAACTGGAAAAAGCGATTCCAGTTACCGGTTACTTATTAGACAATTTCATAGAGTATCTTAGTATAGCATAAAGAAAATGATTTTAGCAGAAAAGTATCCATACGATGATGTCGTGTGATTCTTTTCTGCTTTTTATTTTTCGGGCAGACAGAAAGGGGGGGTAGTGACTAGGAGAAAAGCAATTCCAGTCACGAGTCACTAGTCTACTAGTCAACGCTATAGACCGTTTTCATTCATAGTGGCGCACGAAGCGCATATGGTTTAGTGCAAAAAATCATGTGGTTTACTAAGAAAATAAGGAGGTTTTGAAATGACTAAATCAAATGCTGTAGAACGTAAAAAGGAAACGCCCATTACAAGAATGGGCAATGTGCTTTTAAGGTTATCTTTGAAGTATATGCCAGATGCGAGTATCTTTGCGGTGGCACTGACTTTTATCGCGTTTTGTTTAGGTATCGCCTTAACCGATCAGGGACCGATGCAGATGGTTCAAAATTGGTACAAGGGATTTTGGGAACTCTTGGGCTTCTCTATGCAGATGGCTTTGATTGTTATCACCGGTTCTTGTGTGGCGAATGCTCCCTTGGTCAAGGGATGGATCAATCGGATTGCTTCCATTCCGAAAAGTGCGAAATCGGCTGTGTTTACGGTGACATTGGTCAGCGTTTTGGTTTCTTTTGTGCACTGGGGATTGTCCCTTATCGTAGGGGCTATCTTGGCAAAGGAATTGGCGAAGAACTTACGAGATAAAAAGATTCCTTTTGAATATGGTTTGATGGCAGCGGGGGCTTATGTAGGACAGATGACTTGGCAAGGTGTCCTTTCTTCTTCTGTGGGGCTTTTTATCGCAACGCCGGGGCACATCATGGAAGATTTGATTGGCGTAGTTCCTATGACGGACTACATGCTGAATCCCACCAATATCTGTGTCACGATTGCCTTGGCTATAGGACCTGCCATTTTTGCAACTCTCTTGCTTCCTAAGAATCCATCGGATTACCAGCCCTTAGATCAGGATGCCATTAAGGCAATAGAAAAGGAAGATTTGAAACTGCAAAAACGTCCGGCGAATGCTACGGTGGGAGATATTTTGAATTATAGCCCGATTCTTGCTTGGGCTCTGGGATTGCTTGGATTTGTGTATATTTTCTATGCTTTCTATACCAAAGGCTTCAATGCATTGGATTTCAATTTGCTGAATGCTATTTTTCTCTTTGGTGGGATTTTGCTCTATGGAAATATTGCCAACTATGTCATGGCGGTGAAAGATGCGGTCGGTGGCACGGCAGGAATTATTTTCCAATTTCCGCTCTATGCCGGTGTACTTGGTATCGTGAAATATTCGGGGCTTGTCATGGTTCTTGCTAATGGCATTGCAGCAGTGAGTACGGAAAGTACTTTCTATCTGTGGACGTTCTTATCAGCAGCCATTGTCAATATGTTTGTTCCTTCTGGCGGCGGACAATGGGCTGTTCAGGGGCCTGTGGCTTTGGAATCGGCCAAAATGATGGGAGCCGATTTGGTTAAGACAGCACTGATGGTAGCGTATGGGAACTGCTGGACCAATATGGCACAACCATTCTGGGCGATTGCACTCTTGGGGATTACCGGTCTAAAAGCAAAAGATATTATGGGTTATTCCATCGGCATTATGATTTTGTCTGGCGTTATTTTCTTTGCAGCCGCGTTGTTATAAAGCGTGAGGCAAGTAGTTTTGATAGCTAGTGGCTGTTCAATAATTCATATATCCAATGCTCTCAGTTGTTGGTTGTTAGTTGTTAGTTGTTTAGAGTCAGACAACCAACAACTAACAACCAAGAGCAATCGCTAATCCGATTTCTTGCTATCGAAAAAATGAATTAACGAGCAGCTACTACATAGAATCTAAACATAGGGAATAGACAAGAACTTATTACATAGGAGAATGAAAAATGGAAAATTTTGAATTAATGGAAGCTACGATTTCTAAAGTACATAAGGCCTATTTGAATGGTACTTTGACTGCAAGAGAATTGGTCAGTGCCTATTTACAAAGAATCGAAGCCTACGATAAGAAGGGACCTGCCATCAATTCGATTATTTGTGTCAATCAGCACATCTTAGAAGAGGCAGATGCAGCCGATGCGTATGTGAAGGAACATCATGCATTGTCCGGTCCGCTTCATGGGATTCCTGTCATGCTGAAGGATAATTTCAATACGAGTGATATGCCGACCACTGCGGGTTCGATTGCTTTAAATGGTTGGGTGCCCAAAGAGGATGCCTTTGTGACACAAAAGTTAAAAAAAGCAGGGGCACTTATCTTGGCCAAAACCAATTTGCATGAATTTGCCATTTGGGGAGAAACCATCAGCTCCATTTTGGGGCAATCCGTCAATCCTTATGATTTGACAAGAACTCCTGGGGGGTCTTCTGGCGGTACGGGGGCTTCTATCGCAGCAAATATCGGGATTATCGGTATGGGGACAGATACCATCAATTCCGTGCGTTCCCCGTCTTCCGCCAATAGCTTGGTAGGCATTCGTCCGACCATTGGTCTGGTCTCTAGAGGAGGCATTGTTCCCTATTCTTTGACACAGGACACCGCGGGACCTATTTGCCGTACGGTAGAAGATGCGGTAAGGACATTGGATGTGATTGCAGGATACGATGAAGAAGATGCGGAAACAGCCTGGAGCGTGGGGCAGAAAAAAGGAAGTTACATCAGTCACCTAAAGAAAGAAGGTATGCAGGGGAAACGGATTGGTATCCTACGGAGTTTATTTGGCAAAGAAGAATGTAATGCTTCCACCAATGAAGTGATTGAAAATGCCCTAAAAGTATTTAAAGAACATGGATCGACCTTGGTGGAGGTCACAAATCAAATCGACCAGCCCTACTTGAATGAAGAAGTATCAGTCCACCTGGATGATTTCTGTCACG
>CAVBRV010000114.1:4895-8676 GCA_963597965.1 Paludibacteraceae bacterium
GGACTATTTCATCCCTTCTCAGAAGGAAATATGCGAGAGGCTATGACAAGGCAAGTGGGAAGCCCTGGGTATTTGGAAAAAATGTATAACAAAATTGCCGTGCGGCGGGAAGTCATGAAAATTATGGCAGATTTGAATTTGGATGCTATGGTCTATCCCCACCAGCAACAACTGGTTTGTAAGATTGGAAGCAATCAGTTGCAAAGAAATGGTGTTCTTTGCTCGTCTACAGGATTTCCTTCTATTTGTGTACCGGCAGGATTTGCTCCCGATCCCAATGCTCCCATTGGTGTACCGGTAGGTATGGAAATTATCGGACGCCCTTGGAGTGAACCGGTGCTCATCGAAATCGCCTATAGCTTTGAACAGCATTCCCATTTCAGAAAAATGCCGGTATCGACGCCACCTCTTGAGTAAGGTTTTGGTGAATATACTGATTGGGTGACTGGTGACTAGTATCTAGTGACCGGTCAATAATTCATACGCTCGATATTTGCTGAATATATGCAGTGAAATTTTGGCATTCAAATGCATAGAAAATCACATGCACTTTGTGCACCAACATAAATGAAAATAGCTGACATCGGTGACTGGTAGACTAGTGATTCGTGACTGGAATTGCATTTCTCCTAGTCACCAGTCACTTATTTCCTATACCAAATGCAATGTATTCTTGAAATCCTTGATATAGTGTCTCGAAACGGGAACTTTTTCTTTGGGAAAATAGTTCAATGTGAGAAGCAGGGTGCCGTTGTCTTGGTTTTGTATTTCCTGAATCATGGAGAGGTTCACGATGTACCCCTTGTGGGTGCGGAAGAAGCCTAGTGGGGAGAGGAGGGTTTCGATGTCCCGGAGGGTCATTTTGGATTCCACGATGCCCTTGGTGGTGTAGAAGAGGGAGCGGTCCGATTTTTCGGTGGAAATGAGGATGATTTCTTGGGAAGGGGAAATCATGATGGTTTTGTCCTTGGTTTGGAGGGAAATTTTCTGGTAGTAGGTGACGATTTCGCCAGGGGCCTTTTCTTTTTCGCGGAGGGCTAGGCTGTCGGCTAGGCGGCGGATGGTGCGGGCGATGCGGGCTTCATCATAGGGCTTCAGGATGTAGTCGAAAGCTTCCAATTCAAAGGCTTGCACCGCAAATTGGCTGTAGCCGGTGGCAAAGACGACTTTCACCGGAAGATCCATGCGGACGATTTCTTTTGCACATTCCAGGCCATTCATGAGGGGCATTTCGATGTCCAAAAATAAAATGTCCACATTGGGGTGGGTGCGGAGGAAGGCGAGAACTTCTTTCCCGTTGGCGCATTCGCCTACAATTTTGACGCCAGGAATGGCGGAGAGTTCGTACTTGAGTTCGCCTCTAGCCGGCAGTTCGTCGTCGGCCACAAGGGCACGGATTTCTTTCATAGTGTAGGGCTCCTTTCGGTTTGATGCATTTTTCATTTAAAAACAACCGGGAAAAGTGAGGCGTGAGGAGTTAGGAGTGAGGAGTGAAGGCCGGCGAGCGCATCGAATTGCTCTTATACGGACTATTTCCATATATCACAGAGTCCGTTTCTTTATGCTCGCCGATTAGTGTGAGTTATAGATGGATATTGTCAATTGTTTGTTTTTATAAAAGAGGGGGTATTGGGGCGCTTCCAAATTTTGTGCGCCCCTTCCACCACTCCTAATTCCTAATTCCTAATTCCTAATTGTATTTACATAGAAGTGATACGGATTGTCTGTCCCGTAGCGGCCACTTTTTCTACCACTTCCGGCTGCTTGGGGGTTGGCTTTACTTCAATCTTTGGAATCTTTGTGAAAACCAGGGTTCCCTTATTTTCCCGACTGGCGATATGAAGACCGCTCTTTTCGCCGAAGAGGGAGATGAGGCGCTGGTGGACATTGATGAGGCCGATGTGGTCTCGCCGTTTGTGGTCGATTAAGAGCTTGGATAGCTTATTTCTAGGAATCCCTACGCCCGTATCATAGACGTAAATTTTGTAATAGTCTTTGTGCTCCACCAGGCCTGCTTTGATGCGGCCTCCCTCGGGACGTTGGAAGATGCCGTGAATGACGGCGTTTTCTACGAGCGGTTGCAAGAGGAGCGGCGGGACTTGGATGAGGTCCAGTTTCTCTTTTGGGAAATCGTAAGTGATTTGGAGACGGTCGCCGAAGCGGGCCCGTTCCAGTTCGGTGTAGCACTGGATGACGTGCAGTTCTTCGGAGAGGGGAATGAGCTTGGACGGGTTGTTCAGACTGTGACGGAAATAATCGGACAGGTAGCTGATGAGCTTTCGCGCCGTTTCCGGATCACTTCGGACGTAGTAGGAAATGGTATTTAATGTATTATACAAGAAATGGGGATTGATTTGGGCCTGCAAGGCACGAATTTCTGCTTCTGCCAGCAGATTTTCTTCTTCTTTCATCTTGTCATATTCATAAATGGTTTCCAAAATATGACAAGTGCCTCGGAGGAAGGCGGTGCCCATGTTGGTGAACCGATCGCCCTTGCTCTTGGCAGCGATGATGAATCCCACCGCTTCGCCTTTGTAGGTGACTGGCAGAGCCACCAAGTGGGGCATGGGGGGCAGGGATTTCTGTAATTTCAAAATCGCAATTTCCGCATCCCCCTGGTTTTGGTCGGCTTCATTTTTGTAAGCGGTGCGGGTGTAAATCTGGTCTTTGTAAATAATGGCGGTCCAAATGAGGCTGGGAAGAGCGGAGGTGACGATTTCCGCCACTTTCGACACATTGAAGGCTTTGAACCCATCGTGGAGCGTGCTGAACAAAGTGATGACCGCATTGAAGGTGGTCTTCGTGGTTTGTGTTTTTTCTGTATCTCGCTGGTGGATGAAAAATTCCAAAACCATGTAGAAGAGACTGACCGCAATGGTATTGGTAATCAGGATGGGTACCGATAGGTCGATGAAATTCCAAGGATGGGCTGCCGTTTCCGGCCAGGTCAGAAGGGCATAGAAGAGCCAGAAGAGAATTTCCAATAGGGCCGCATTGACGAAACTCCAAAACCACAGGTTACGACGGTGATTTTTCAGGCGGGTCGATAGAAAACCAGCCGCAATCCCTTGGATGATGGAAAGGCCGCCATGGATAAAAGCAGCGTCCGTATCAATGAAGAACGCACGATGCAGCCCCGCAATGATGCCGACGGCGGTACCCACAATAGGGCCGCCCACAAACCCACCTAGGATGATACCGACGGCACGGAAATTCATAATGCCCCCAGCGATGCTGACATTCCAATAGGTGCCGCAAATTGCCATCAGGGAGAAAATCAAAGTGAAAAGAAGGAGATGCACCGATTTGAACTGCTTCGCCAGTACGGATTCTCTGAAAAAGGTGGTACGAGCGATGAGCAGCAGGAGCAAAAGAAAGATAGAAATACCAAACCAGACATGTTGTATGCCGGCGATCCAAGGGGAGTTCATAGTAGCGGTCATGGCTCCTTTCTTTTTTGAAGTGCGTAATGCGAAGTGCGTAGTGCGTAATGGTGGTACGGCGCATAAAATTTGAAAGCGCTGATTATGAGATTCTGTAGAGATAAGATGACTAGAAGAAATTATCAGTTAAGCCTTATATATTTAGAAATATTAATTTCATTCTAGTGTTAAACGGTATTTGAATATAGATGAGAGGCCCATCGGGCATCTCCCCCTTCGGGTCCATGTTGGTAAGTAAAGAAACCGATTTCATCTCTATCCGTCATTTCGACCGATCCTATTTGTGCAAAATGAAGAAAGTGGTATAAATGGATTTGTGTCCCTGAGTGGAGAAATCT
>CAVBRV010000115.1:0-8528 GCA_963597965.1 Paludibacteraceae bacterium
CACAAAGTGATGATATAGAAATAAATACCAATGTGTCCCTGAGTGGAGAAATCTCTTCATCACTAGCGGTAAGGGCTTAAAGACAGAGACGGGATTTTGTCATCAAGCCCTTATCGCTGGTGCCGCTGAGATTTCTCCACTCAGGGACACATTGGTATTTACAACTATTATTCCATTTTGCACAAATACGATCGGTCGAAATGACGGCGCCGATGCTATCTCCTTCTTAGCTTAACAAGATGTCCTTGGAGTGCCTAATAAGCCTATCATCCGTATTTAAATGTCGCTTGATACCATACTATATCGAGGTAAACCAACCTTTCTAAGGTTGGAAGTTTGAGTAATAACCTTTTACTAGTCCGTAGGAATCAAAAGTGGCACAAAAGGAATCAGCAGAATAATACCCCTTTTCTCAACCGGTAATCAATTTCTTTTTGGCTCTATCGATTCTAAACCGTTTCAGCATCTGCCCCGTCTCCTTAAGCAATAGTTCCGGTGTGGGGGATTGTTTTTCCTCTAGGGCCTTGCGGACGATGTATTCGCAAGCTCTCGCATCGTCTAGGGCCTGGTGATGGGTGAAATCGAAGCCTAGTTCTTCGGCTACGGTGTTCAGCTTATGGTTGACCATGTCGGGCCACAATTTGCGAGACAGGAGCACCGTATCGCCGTAGCGGAAATGAATATCTGGCAAATCATACGTGGCAATGGCCGAAGCCAGCACGCCCATGTCGAAGCGGGCGTTGTGGGCGAATACGATACTCCCCTCTAGCCGCTGGGCTATTTCCTTCCAAAACGCAGGAAATGGGTCTTCTTGAGCTACATCTTCGGGATGAATCCCGTTCACCTTCATACAACCCGCGTCGAAATTCATGGAAAAGGGACGAATCAGGTGATACCATTCGTCAATGATATTTTCGCCATCGCTGGTGACAATCCCCAAAGAGCAAGCATTGGCGGGTCCCCAGTAGGCGGTTTCAAAATCCAGTGCAATATATTTCATGATGCACCTGTCAAATATCGGTAGTAAATTCGCGGGTAGCGGCTTCCAGCCAGCCCACTTCTACTGCTCTGTCGAAAGCCGATTTCATGCGGCGGGCCAATTCATTTCGAGCCGCTGCCACTTTTTTGCGATTGGGCGCAAAGCCGGTAATCAGAATCAGCACATTTTCCGAGCTTTCTGTCACTTGTCCCGCTTCTCCGTCATCTGCTAGCCAATGATGGGTGCAAATGGCATCGCCTAAGGAAACGCAGATTTCTTTTTCCTTCTTGGAAATAGAAAGGGCGGTCTGCCGATCTCCTAAATCATAGGCGTGAATGTCTACGTGAAATTTCAACATCCCGCTTTTCACCATATCCATGATCGGATTGGTGCGAGGTAGCACATCGGAACCGACGAGTTCATCCAAATTGGCTTTCTTCGGCATGGAAAGCACTTCGGTATCTTCAGAGAGAGCCGCTTCTTCGGCTTCGGACAGGCCCAAGTCTTTTTTGTATTCTTTGAAGGTCTTTTCCAATGCCGTCATATGCCCTTCTTCTCCCAGGTGGGCCATAGCATCCTGGTAGCGCTTGATTTCTGCGTCTGCCATGGATGGATTCATTTTCAAAAGCAAATTGGTCTCCGTGCAGCAACGGCGACGGAAAGCCTCCGCTTCCATATTCACGCCCCGGTTGTCCGCCGCCCGAAGGGCTACGACACCGATGCAAAGTCCGGGAATGGTATCAAATAAACAATCATCAACTGTGATTTTCATAGTAATCCTCCTAGTGGTGCAAGGCTTGGAATAAGTAGGGATGCTAACGCTGGCGGTTACAGGTTGCTCAGGGTTCTCAAGGTTCTCAGGTTGCTCAGGGTTCAAAAGGTTCAAAAGGTTCAAAAGGTTCAAAGGGTTCTAAAGGTTTCTCGAATGAGCTAATGACACTAGCGTTCACCTAACCTCTAGCGGAATCATACCAGCTTACTTAAATTCTTAACTTAGTGGATGCTCGTTAATTCGCTTTTTCAATAACAAAAATCCGAATTGGCAATTGTTGTTAGTTGTTTGTTGTTGGGATCAAACAACCGACAACAAACAACTAACAACAGTGAGTACAAAGGAATCTGCACAATAGCCCGTATTTCTATGCATTTGAATATAAAAATTTTCACTGCATATATTGAGTAAACATCGGGCGTATGAATTATCGAGCATCCACTATTTACTCCCATAGCATTGCTCCGTATATATGCGTATATTATACCATATGAAAGATAATAGTAGACAGTTAACAGTTTACCGTCAACCAACAACCAACAACTAACAACCAACAACCAACAACTAACAACCAACTTGTCCCATCATTCCCCATCCTGTATAATAAGTGTAGACATAATAAGAAACAAGTGCAACAATGAAAGGATATAAGAATGCAACCTTGCAAAAAATGTACCATGGAACGCATCAATGATGCATTTACTGAATTTTTCAAACAAGAATCAGCGGGCGGGATCCTGCTTCTGCTATGCGCGGCAGTCGCCATGATATTGGCCAATTCGCCCCTGGCAGAGACATATGAACACATCCTGCATGCATCAGTTTCCATTCCCTTCCTGCCAGACATGTCGCTGCTGCATTGGGTGAATGACGGACTGATGGCCGTTTTTTTCCTGGTGGTGGGATTGGAAATCAAAAGAGAATTTCTTTTTGGTGAATTGAAATCACTATCTGCTACCATACTTCCAATTGCAGCAGCCGTGGGCGGCATGGTGGTTCCGGCGGTGCTCTATACCTTATTTAATATAGGACAACCCTCCATTAGCGGCTGGGCGATTTCCATGTCCACCGATATTGCCTTCTCCTTGGGCGTACTGGCCTTCGCGGCCAAAGGCGTGCCGAAAAGCATTGCCATTTTCCTGACCGCTCTCGCGATCGTGGACGACTTAGGTGGCATTATAGTGATTGCTTTATTCTATAGCCAGTCGTTACAATGGACAGCCCTAGGCGCAGGTCTCATTGTGCTTTGCCTCATGGCTGTGATTTCTAAGAAAAATGTCCATTCTCCCTTTCCCTACATCTTAGGTGGCCTGCTCACCTGGTACGCCTTCCTGCAGGCCGGCATTCATCCGACTGTAGCCGGCGTATTGACGGGCTTTCTCATTCCCGCAGGAAACGAAGAAAACCAAGAAACCCATCCCCTTCATCACTGGGAACACACCCTGTCTCCCTGGTCTGCTTTCCTCATCATGCCCATTTTTGCCCTAGGAAATGCGGGGATCCCCCTAGGCGCTGATAGTTTTGCTAGCCTTCTGTCGCCCATTGGACTAGGCATCATTGCGGGCCTATTTCTAGGAAAACCACTGGGCATCTTCGGCACTGTATTTCTTCTGATTAAAACCGGCATTGTAGCTATGCCATCTCAAGTGAAATGGTCCCACTTCCTGGGTGCCGGCATCCTGGCAGGCATCGGTTTCACCATGTCCATCTTCCTAGCGTCCCTGTCCTTTGCCAATCCAGCAGAATTGGTTTGCGCCAAAGCAGCCATCGTTACTGCATCCATTCTCTCCGGAGTGACTGGGGTGGTGCTCTTTAAGTGTCAGAAATAGAATGCTCATTCGTTTCTGCTTTAACTGCTATGAAACTGGATTGTTGTTAGTTGTTGGTTGTTAGTTGTTTGGGGCCAGACAACCAACAACAATTGCTAATCCGGTTTCTTGCCAGTTGAAAAATGAATTAATGAACACTCACCCACTTAGCATATTTTATTGTAAAATATTTCGTTGAATTTTACGATAGTTTTCTCTATACTAAAGGGGGGAAAGGAGTGAATCTATATGCCAAATATCAAACCTATTTCAGACCTTAGAAATTACGGGGAAGTACTGCGAGATGTGGCGGTAGGGGCACCGGTTTTTTTAACGAAGAATGGACGAGGAAAATATGCCATTATGGATATGCAGGATTTTGAACGGACCCAAGCGACACTGCAGCTTATGAATGAATTGTCTAAAGGACGGAAATCTGGCGATGAAAAGGGCTGGCGATCCTTGGAAGCAGTAGAAAAAAATTTGGGGATTCATCATGAATGAGATATATGTATCAGAAAAAGCTGAAAAGGACCTGATAGATATAAAGACATATATCGAAGAATCCTTGATGAGCCCATTGGCGGCTTTGCATACAGTGACACGAATTACGGAAAGTCTTCGCCTTTTACAGACCCATGCGCAAGCCGGTGCTTTATTGTCTTCGATTACTGATATAGAAAGTGATTATCGTTTTATTCCTTGTGGAAACTATATTAGCTTTTATCGAGTGTATGGAAATAAAGTGTACATTGACCGTATACTTTATGCTCGGCGTGACTATATGCGTATTTTGTTTGATGATGTTATAGGAGAAAATGATTGATAGTGAAATAAAACATCCCAGTACCATGACGTGATATGGTACTGGGATGTTTTGGCTATAGGAGATGATATTTTCATATAAGCTTTTTAAAGGCGGATGTCGGTTCTTTATGCATGGACATTGGACACATCAAAAAATCATATAAGGTGATATTTTTTCAATAAAGCGTCACGAAAATCAGGATTAGAAATAGCAGTTTGTAAATCTTGGGATTTTCCTTCCGCTAAAAGAATATTCGCTAATTGCCCAAACAAAGAGAAACCTTCCACTTTACCTTCTACCTTACCTTCCTCTTTGTCTTCCGCTCTGCCTTCATTATGGGCGTCTTGTAGATTAGAAACTCTATCCATCCGTGCCATTTCACGGTTGATGTACTGACTGCGCTCGGCGGTGTTGGCGAAGAATACACGGGAAGCATCCATGGCTTCTTGAATAGCTGCTTCACTCATAGCGAGTTCCTCCTTTCCTTTTTTATCCAACTGGTTAGCGAAATAGGCTAACCAGCGTTCCATCTTATGTTGTTGCGGTAAGGATTTGAGTTAGTAGGCATGAGTTCGCTAGTGGTTACAGGTTTCTAAAGGTTCTTAAGGTTCTAAGGTTGCTCAGGTTTCCTGAATTTGCCAACAGATGTTAGCGTCATTATTTTCATTCGAGAAACCTTTAGAACCCTTAGTATCTTTAGAACCTTTGTGGCAGAAGAAATTATTGAATATTTTGCTTGATGGAATGGGATTGCCGTATAGGATGCCTTTCCAAGCACATCCATTTCTCCCCTCATTGTAAAGCCAAAATAGGTATAAGGCAATGAAATGAAAAATATTTTTTACTAATGACAAATGCTGACAAAGGTATTTGATATAATACAAATAAGAAATTACGATTCTGTACCAATTATTTCAAGGAGGATATATTCATGAAAGATGTTCTTGCAAAATCCGACTTTAAAATGATACTGCACTCTAAGCGGGCCAATATTTATTATCTATCCAAATGCAGAGTGATGCAAAAGGATGGTAGGGTATTGTACCTGAAGGAAAGTAATAAGGAGAATTTGTATTGGAATATTCCCATTGCCAATACGACGGTGATCCTTCTTGGAAATGGTACATCCATTACACAAGCGGCGGTGCGCATGTTAGCGGGGGCCGGCGTTTTGATTGGCTTTTGCGGAGGTGGCGGGACGCCTTTGTTTGCGGGAGCGGAAATCGAATGGCTGAATCCCCAAAGTGAATACCGTCCGACCGAGTATGTACAGGGGTGGCTTTCTTTTTGGTTTGATGATGAAAAGCGGTTGCGAGCAGCAAAGGAATTTCAGAAGAAACGGTGTGATTTCCTGGAAAAAATTTGGACGACCGATGAAGAATTGCAAGAAGAGGGATTTTATGGGGATGATTTTGAAATAGAAAATGCATTGCAAGGGTATCGGCAAGCTATTGCGAAGGCGCCATCGGTGACGCAGCTTTTGGTGAGCGAGGCGGCTTTTACGAAACAGCTTTATAAGTATGCGGCACATACGGTAGGATTGACGGACTTTGTCAGAGATCGCAAGGGGAATGATAGGGCCAATGAATTTTTGAATCATGGCAATTACCTGGCTTATGGGCTGGCGGCTGTGACGTTATGGGTATTGGGAATTCCACATGGATTTGCGGTGATGCATGGGAAAACCCGTCGAGGGGCTTTGGTTTTCGATGTGGCCGATTTGGTGAAAGATGCCATTGTGCTTCCTTGGTCTTTTATTTGTGGTGCGGCAGATAAAACGGAACAAGAATTTCGACAAACTTGTCTTCGGAAATTTACAGAACATAAAGTATTGGATTTTATATTTGATGAAATGAAACGGTGCAGTCAGTTATATGGTAAAGCAGGTGAGTCCCAATGATGGTACTTTTTACGGCCACCAGGCTCAATTATTCGCAATCACAGTAGCTCAAAAATTTGCGGTCATGTGGATCACTTTTCATTGACATTCACATTGGCTTCAAGATGAGTTTGCTTGTTTCAAGTATCAAGATATTTACTTCATTTCTAAATTCTTCTGCCCTAGTTAATCCTTATGGAATATTTAGAAATGAAAATCTGATCTATTTTCTGCTTAGAATTTAAAATATGCTATTCATGAAGGTTGAATTAATGATTATTGGTGGTATAATTAGTTTGCTTATCATAAATTGCTAAATAAATTCTATTATTAATGAAATGCGATAAGTCTTGTTACTTAGGTATAGGTTATTCATTGAGTATGTGATTCTAACTGTTCTGCCTGCGAAAATAGGGAAAAACAGGAAGAGTGGTAGAATATATTTTATTCATTTGTTTTTCAGAAAGAGGAGTATGTTATGAAGAAAAATGATTATCGTATTTTGGCCGCTGCTGCCATGTTGACAATTTTCGGGGGGTAGCATCGCAAGCTGCTAACACGTATACCCTTGATGGTATCGAAGTAGATGCAGATCGACAATTTGATAGATTTGGTAATACTATTACCGAACAGTCTTATTATCGTACTGGTGGCGATGTTAATGTTATTAGTAGTTCACAAATTGAACAAAGACATTATTCGAATATTACAAGTGCTGTGAAAAACTTACCTGGTGTTCAAGTAAATTCTATTGGTTATCATGGTGGAGAATATGGAGCAGGCACACAGTATAATACTACGATTACAATTAATGGGGATGAACATGTAGTAATTTGTGTTGATGGTCGTAGAATTGATAATGTGGTGAGTGGTGTTATGTCATCAGAATCGACAAACCATACAAACGCATTAGCCAATCTTGATCAAGTAACTAGCATTGATAATATTGAAAAAATTGAAGTGATTAAGGGGCCTGGAGCCTCCGTTTATGGAGCTGATGCTACAGGTGGTGTAATCAATATTATTACGAAAAAAGGAACTTTAAAACCACAAGCTTCTATAGACTTAGCAACTGGTTCATGGGGGCATCATATATACAGAGCAAATATGTCGGGGTCTTCTCTCGATGGTAGCACAAGGTATTTTATTTCTGCTATGAGAGATATGGGCGGAGATACACATTATTATGACCAGATGACTGGGAAAAATTATACAAATCATGGTACAGATTTTAAAGATGATGCGATTAATGTTAGATTGGATAAATATTTTAATGACACACATCGTCTGACAATTTCATATAATTATACAGGGGCAAATGACGGTTATCCAATTACACCACCAGATTATAGATATATGAATCCAACGGATTGGAAACGTATTAAAGATGCTATTGCACAAAAAAATTATGGCGATATCAAAGTTCCTGGATATAGAAATGATTGGTATATCAATGGGTTTAAGAGAACATATACAGCTCATTTAAATAATGACTTAGACATTTCTTATTCATTTGCTAAGGATAATGAAATGGAAAGTTTCGTTCGTGTGTATAACCAATCCCATAAATATTGGAATTCTTGGGGACCTTCAGATAAAGAGGTTTGGCCAGATAAACCAATTCCAACGCCATGGGATCCTGAATGGAATGATTATGTCAATGCAAAAAGAGTGACAAAAAATTCAGAACGTAGTAAAAATTATGATTTTAATAGAGGCATGCAGTTCCAACTTGGAAAATCTTATGGAAAACACGATATTTTAACTGGGTGGACTTTTGACAAATCTCGTCATGAAAGTTTTGATGTAAGTAGTACAACAGGGAGAGAAACATCAACAAATGTAAGACAAACTACTATTGATGGATATTTACAAGATAAAATTCATGTGAATAATAAATTCGAGATAGCACCATCTCTTAGATATCAACATGCTAATGCTGTTAGTACAACTAGTGAAAGTGGAAAAACTTCTAATGGTGGTAGTGAATTTTCTAAAGTAACAGCTGCGGTAAATGCACAGTATCTTATTAGCGATGGATTTAGTATTTTTGCTGGTTGGACTCAAATAAATAGACCATTACATCCTAACGATTATAAACCGAGCTCAATGCTTTATGAAGATCAAAAACTTGAAAATGATAAAGGAAATGCATATACTATTGGCTTAAAGAAACAAATTTCAGATAAAACTAATATTTTTGTTAATTATGATTATACTAATATGTCTAACGCGGTTTGTAGACAATCTGTATGGGATGATAAAATTGGTGATTGGGATAC
>CAVBRV010000116.1:0-8512 GCA_963597965.1 Paludibacteraceae bacterium
AGCGCTTCGTTGACATCGAAGAGGTCTTTGGTTCGAATCCAAATAGTCCCACCATTTGCTCATAATTACCCGCCATCAGGCGGGTTTTTCTGTTTGGGAGAGAAACATATGCCCCTATTTCCTTTATTGATGGTCATCACCGCTAGTATCATGTGGGCTGGCTGTGGGCTAGCGGCACAAGATTTTTTCAGCAAAAGTCCATTAAACTCCATGGATTTGACTGTTTTCCGTATGTTCTGTGCCAGTTTCATCATGCTTGGTGTGACGATGGCAAAGGGCAAGTTGCGTTCTGGTTATGAAGCACTACGCAAGAAACCCATTCTTTTAGTCGAATTATCTTTTTATGGCATCATCGGTCTCATGGCAATGCATTATACCTATTTCGCTTCCATTGCCGCCGGAAATGCGGCAGCGGCTACGGTGATTCAGTACACTTGCCCGGCTATGGTCATTCTATGGATGTCTTTTTCACAAAGGCATTTACCACGGATAGGAGAATTGCTCGCTGTGGTTTTGGCTATTTCGGGCGTATTTTTATTGGTCACTGGCGGCGACATGAGTCGACTTTCGGTTCCTTCCGATTGCGTCTACTTAGGATTAGCGTCCGCTGTTTTCTTTGCTATTTGTGCGGTCTATCCCAAGCATTTGATGACCTATTTCGATAATTCTTTCATCTTGTCCATAGGTATGTTCACCGGTGCTATGGCTGCTTTTCTGCTGGATCCATTACAAGATATATCTGGATTTTTTGAAATATCCGTCCTGTTTGATGTATTCTGGATTGTGGTCTGCGGTACAGCGGTGGCGTTCACTTGTTATAATGCAGGACTGAAATATCTCAGTGAATCCCAGGCTTCTGTGACGGCTACCATTGAACCTGCCGTCTCTGTGGTGGCTTCCTATTTCCTGTTTCAAACCCATTTCGATGGATTCCAAGCCATCGGTATTGTGCTGGTCTTGTTGGCCATTATAGCACCGTCTTTTATTAGAAGAAATCATTAGCACTCTGAATGAAAGCGGCTAGTATTTTCAGGGTTCTAAAGGTTCTAAGGGTTCTCAGGTTGCTCAGGTTTCTCGAATGTGCCTATGAATGCTAGTGTCACCAGCACATTCGAGAAACCTTTAGAAACTTGAGAACCCTTAGCAACCTGAGCAACCTTTACATCAGCAGAAATCATCGCGTATTTCGACTAACTAAATGATATTGATTATTTCCAGGAGGTATCTCATGACCCATTCCTCTTCCTTGACCGCCATTGGCATGGTGGTGTGCGCCGGCATCATGTGGGCCGGTAGTGGTATCGGTGCACAAAATTTCTTTGCCCATTGTTCCATGAATGCCATGGAATTGACCGCCTTCCGTATGATGGCGGCGGGCTTCATTTTGATTGGCATCACCCTTTGGCAAGGTGAGATGCGTCCCTCTTTAGAAACATTGCGAAAGCATCCTCGGCTTTGGCTGGATGTGGGAATTTATGCGGTCTTCGGATTGATGCTCATGCATTATACCTATTTTGAGGCTATTGCTTATGGAAATGCAGCTACGGCCACCGTGATTTTGTACACTTGCCCCGCCATGGTGATCTGTTATAATGCCATTCGCCATCATCGTCTCCCTTCTCGTGAGGAAATCGCAACGGTCATTTTGGCAGTGGGTGGTACGTTCTTCTTGGTGACTGGCGGCGATCCATCGAAATTGAGCGTGTCATTTATTTGTGTAGCGCTGTCCCTCTTCAATGGCGTAGTCTATTCTTTCGCTTCTATCTACCCGAAACATATATTTCTGCAGCTCAATAAAACGTTCGTCTTAGCGGTCAGCATGATTATCGGCGCTTTTGTCTGCTGGGCCTTTGAACCGCATATGAATTGGCTCGCTTTTTTCGACCCGGAGATTTTCTTCGGCGTGGCCTGGATTGTCCTCTTCGGTACGGTCACGGCGTTTCTGCTCTATAATGCAGGGCTCATGTATTTATCTCCCCAGCAAGCACTCATCACGGCAGCCAGTGAACCCGCTGCTTCGGTCATTCTGTCTTGTCTGATTTTTCATATGAGCTTCGTAGGAATGCAAGTGGTAGGGATTGTCATGGTCATTCTAGCGATTATGACGCCGGCTATGGATTTTTCATCACTTTTCAAGCGGTTTCATTGATGTTGTTGGTTGTTTGAATTCTCAACAAGTCATATTCATATTTCTACACGCAAAAAGGTCGCAGATGTATTCTAACATGGAATATATCTGTGACCTTTTCTATTTCTTGAGAATCCAAACAACCAACAACCAACAACAATGAGAACAATTCTTTTCATGCAAATTGAGGCAAAAGTAAAACACCTATGCTATTTTTCCACTTTTGGCAAAAGAAATGCAAATATCGCAGAAATCACGCCGGTAATCCAAAGCACTTGCATGGCATTCACCAAGCCCCACTGGTCAGCGGCCCATCCCACGATGGGTGCAATGACGCCGCCCAAGGTGGTACTAAGTCCCAAGGTGACGCCGGAAGCAAATCCCACATTTTTCGAGAGATAGGTTTGCCCTAGCACCACCATCGGGCTATAGGGAACGAAGATGGAAATCGCAACAGGCAAAAGGAGGACATACCCCAAGAGTAGATTCTCCGTATTGAATAATAAGAACATGGCTGGAATCATCACCACAAAAGCACCGCGAATGACTTGTCGCATGCTGAGACGGTCCGCCAAAAGTCCACCACTATAGGTCAAAATCGCGCCGATAGTAAACAACGCTGTCAGCGCATTGGCACCAGCCGATTCACTAGCTCCCAGGATGTGAATCCAATAAATAGGGATAAACGTGTTGCACAGTTCAAAAGCAATAGAGCGGCCTGTAATGCATACCCCCAATTTACCAAAGGCACTCCAGTTATTTTTCTTCGGCGTCGATTGTTTCGCTTCTTCTTTTTTCTGCTCTTCTGCTACGCGGAGGGCAACTGGCATTTTCCACAGAATCAAACCAGCAAACACCGCATTCAAAACACCAAATAGGACCAACCAATGAATGCCCAAAAGATAAGCACAAACGCCAGCAGCAGCGGGTCCGATAGCAAATCCCAAATTTCCGCCCACCGAAAAAGTTCCCATGGCTTTTCCTTTTTGCCGCTTAGCGATGCGATTCACCATAAGAGCCCCTTCGGGATGAAAAATGGAACTCCCCACGCCGCATACCATAGCCGCCGCAAACAGCGACCAGTAGGACGTACTAAATCCAATCCAAACCATAGTAGCACCCGCCATAATGGTTCCTAGCGGAATAAACCAGGGTTTCGATACTCGATCAGAGAAATAGCCAAATAGAGGTTGCAAGACAGATGCCACAATGACGTTGGCAAATATCAAAGCCGCTGCATCTTTATAGGACAGACCATAATGAGTAATGAAATAAGGAAGTAAAGCAGGAATAGCCCCTTGACACCAGTCGACGCTGAAATGTCCCAGGGAAAAAATATAGACCAATCGATTCATAGTATCACGCTTTCTTGGATGATTCACAGTGACTGACCATTTATTCAAATCATGTTGTTGGTTGTTAGTTGTTAGTTGTTGGGATACAAACGACAACTAACAACATGATTTTTAACGAATGACCAATCACTAAATAAAACAGAGAAAATAAAAATAAGAAAACTATGATTTCCATACAGGCGAAAAGAAATGGTAAAATCCATCTCTATCTCGGACGTATGTTTTTCAAAGTTTTCTTATTTATAAGGTATATGTCATGTTACGCCGGTTGTAGAAAATCTACTCCTGGCGTAACCTTTTATTCCCCCAATCAGCGTGATGCGTTTCTTTTTAGGTCTCACTCACTGCAGACCATATTTATTATATCACTCGCGTCTATAGAAAAGGTATACATTTCCGTGAGTGCCATGATGTTAAGTTAGTAGCTGCTCGTTAATTTATTTTTTCACAGCAAGAATCCGAATTGGCGAGTGTTGTTAGTTGTTAGTTGTTGGAATCAAACAACCAACAACTAACAACCAGATTAATTATTTCTAAAAGGATCCTCTTCCGAATTTCTATTATTCAAAATTTCATCCAAAGTCTTCATAGGGCACATATCGCCGCACATGGTGCAAGTGGCCTCGTCTTCTGGTACACTGCTTTCTCTATACCGTTTCGCTTTTCCTGGGTCGATCGCCAAGGGAATCATGCGATGGAAATCGACTTTTCGCCGTGCCCAGCTCATTTCTTCATCCCACTTTTCTGCCCCTTTCACGCCTTTGGCTAAATCCGCTGCGTGGCAGGCAATCTTGGATGCTACGATGCCTTCATGTACGTCGTCCAAATCTGGCAGACGAAGATGTTCAGCCGGTGTCACATAGCACAGGAAATCGGCACCGCAAGCCGCCGACAAAGTACCACCGATAGCGGCGGTGATATGGTCATACCCCGGTGCCACGTCGGTCACAATCGGTCCCAATACATAAAGCGGTGCGCCGTGGGTGAGTTTCTTTGCCACTTCCACATTCATGCGAATATCTGAAATCGGCATATGCCCTGGTCCTTCTACCATGACCTGCACACCGGCCGCTCTAGCTCGCTGCACCAATTCGCCCAAATTAATCAATTCCGAAATCTGAATGGCATCGGTGGAGTCATGTCCGCACCCACTGCGACAACCATCGCCCAAGGACAAAGTGACATCATATTTCTTTAATAAGTCCAACAGTCGATCGAACTGTTCAAAGAAAGGATTTTCCTTCCCATGCATGTACATCCACGCAAAAAGGACAGAACCACCGCGAGAAACCAAGTTGGTGATCCGCTTATTTCTCATAATATGCTTCGCCGTCTCCCGGTTCAGCCCCGCATGAATGGTCATGAAATCCACACCATCCTTGGCGTGACGTTCTACCACAGAGAAGAGGTCATCGGCGGTCATATCTTTCAGCCCTTTGTGAAGTACGCCCTTCACATCGTACATCGGCACCGTACCGATGGCTGAGGGGCTATTCTTCACCAACCACTGACGAAATGGACGGGTATCGCCATCACAGGAAAGATCCATAATGGCTTCCGCCCCCATGTCCCAGGAAAGTTTCGCTTTGGCCTGTTCGGTTTCGTAATTGCATACGTCCGAAGAAATGCCCAAGTTCACGTTCATCTTTGTCCGAAGTCCTTTCCCAATCGCATAGGGATGAAGTGAAGTATGGTAAATGTTAGCAGGCAAAACGATGGTACCCGCTGCAATGCCCTCTCGGATAAATTCCGCCGTAACACCTTCTTCTTTCGCGGCCAATTCCATTTCTTTGGTAACAATGCCCTGACGGGCTGCTTCTAATTGTGTCATTTGTATTTCTTCCTCCTGTTTGTTTTTTGGTGACTGGTGGACTAGTGACTGGTGACTGGGCTACACTTTTTTCTAGTCGCTAGTCACCATTGCTAAAATACATTTATTATTGCTGGTTGTTAGTTATTGGTTGCTAGGTTCCAAACTCCAAACCACCAACAACTAACAACAAACAACCAGCAATAATAAAAAAATCCGCCCTAAGGGCGGACAGGAAATAGCACGATCACATTGCTTCCTTACGTCGGTACGATCCGCCTCAAGTTCAAAGGGTCAGAAATTTCTTCTCAGCCAATTGGCTCCCCTAGCATATTTCCATTATATAGTGATTTTTCAAAATGAGCAAATCAAATTAGCGATGGTTGTTGGTTGTTAGTTGTTGGTTGTTAGTTATTACTCAAACATCCCACCTAAGAAATCTTATTTTACATCGATATAGTATGGCATCAAGCGATATTTGAATACAAATGATGCCCCATCGGCCCCTCCAGGAGAACTCTTGTTAAACGAAGAATAAGGTAGTAGCGAAGTCGTCATTTCGACCGGTCGTATTTGTCCAAAGTGATGATACAGAACTAAATAGATTTGTGTCCCTGAGTGGAGAAATCTCAGTGGCACCAGCGTTAAAGGCTTGATGACAAAATTCCGTCTCTGTCTTTAAGCCCTTACCGCTAGTGCCACTGAGATTTCTCCACTCAGGGACACAAATCATTTCATAACTTCTACATCACCAAGCAGAAATACGTCCGGTCGAAATGACGCTAGTGTTACTACCACAAATCTTCATTTCTTTGATAGCACCGAAATGAATCACCATTTTACGGGTTGGAAATTTAATTTGATAGTTGTCTGGATCCAAACAACTATCAACTAACAACCAACAACAAGTAATAAAAAAGATTCTGAAATCACACGGTCTTGATTTCAGAATCTTTTTTGTTACTTGGTGACTAGTGACTAGTGACTAGTGACGGGTAACCGAAATAACGTATTTCCTAGTCACCAGTCACGAGTCTACCAGTCACTTGTGCACTTTCTATGCGTTACGCACAAAGGAGAAATAAATTATTCTCCCAGTGGAACCCACTTGCCGCCTTTGACTTCCAGAACATCCAGGTCCATCTTTGGATCGCGATTGTCATCAAATGCGAAAGTACCAGTAGCCCCTTCAAAGTCTTTGATCTGAGCCAGGGTATCACGGAATTTCTTACGGTCTGTGGTGGTACCGGACTGTTCTACAGCCTGGTGGAGAACGTACATAGCATCATATGCCTGAGCTGCGAACTGATCCGGTTCATGACCATATTTCGCAACGAATGCTTTACGGAAGTTCTGTGCTTTATCCGTCTTTCTTTCTGGGTTCCATGGAGTAGCTACCAGAGTACCATCAGCAGCTTCGCCAGCCTGTTTGATATATTCTGGGCTGTTGAAACCATTGCCTGCCAGGATTGGCTGGTTCATGCCCATTTCACGAGCTTTCTTTACGATGAGAGCGCCTTCCTGATAGAGGCCTGCTACAGCGATAACGTCTGGGTTGGTAGCCTGAATCTTGGTGAGCTGTGCGGAGAAGTCGGTATCTTTATCGGCGAAAGTTTCATCAGCTACCACTTCAAGGCCCAGTTTCTTGCAAGCATCCAGATAGAACTGATGCTCACCTACCATCTGGTCGTTGTTGTTGGAGTACATGATAGCGACTTTCTTGTAGCCAAGTTTCTTCTGAGACTTTTCAACCACCTGAGGAATGTTCATTTTACCTGGAATAGCGTTACGGAATACATAATCACCAATTTCAGTGACTTTCGGACCAGTGGTGCCGGTGCCGAATACAGCCACTTTGGACTGCTGAGCAATCGGGTCAGCGGCCATAGCTTCACCGGTGGTCATTGGTCCTTCGATAGCGAGAACTTTATCCTGTTCAATGCATTTCTTCATGGCATTGATGGCTTCGTTCTTCACCAGTTTGGTGTCGTAGGTTTTGAGGTCAATCTTAACCTTGGTGTTCGGGTTGTTGTTGATTTCTTCTACTGCTAAATCAACACCTTCCTTCATAGCGACGCCGTAAGCAGCGCCTGGGCCGGTATAAGCGGTGATGAAACCGAGTTTAACGGTCTGACCTGCTGCGGCACCAGCCTCACCGGATGCTGCCTTTTTATCTCCACCACAACCTGCAAATGCACCACATACTGCTGCTGCAGCCAGTACAGCTGCCATTCCTTTTAACCATTTTTTCTGCATAATCATTTACCTCTTTTTGTTAAAATTATTTAGTGGCTGGTCATTAATTCACATTTCAACTGGCAAACACCGGATTAGCGATTGTTGTTGGTTGTTAGTTGTTAGTTGCCTGGATTCAAACAACTAACAACCAACAACTAACAACCGTGAGTGCACAGGTATTTGTAGGATAGCTCGTGTTTCTGTGCACTTGAATGCCAAAATTTCACTGCAAATATCGAGCGAATGAATTATTGACCAGTCACTATATATTGACGCCAATGACCCATGAAAAGAAAAACAAAAAGCCTCCGCCCACATTCTCTGCAGGCGGAGGCGCATCGCGCGGTACCACTCCGATTTTTCACTCTTTCTAGGTATAGTATGGAAATACCGGAAATAAAAAAACGCCCATCTTCTTCACGAAGATAGGGGCGAATCTCTTTCGCGGTACCACCCTACATTATACTTAGTAGTTCCTATTCGTAACGTGAATGAACGCCTGTTATTACTTGGTTCACAACAAGAGCTCTCGAGGGATATAACACCTATTGCTTTCCACCGATTCACACCATCCATCGGCTCTCTTGAGGATCACAATACGCTTTTTGTCTCGTTCATAGCTTATCATGGTTTCTTGGGTTGTCTGAATTGTGTATATCATAATACCGAAAGTAGAACTTGTCAAGTGTTTTTTTGAAATAACATTTTGGAAATAGGATGTACTCATTTGTTGTTAGTTGTTAGTTGTTGGTTGTTTGAATCCAGACAACCAACAACTAACAACCAACAACAATCACGAAAAGTGACTAAACGAGCAATTGCGACAAAAATAGATAACTCAAACTTCCCACCTATAAAATGGTGATTCATTCCGATGTGATCTAAGTCACTTAGCGGTTTTGAATATGAATGATAGGTCCGTAGGACCTCGCCCCCTCCGGGGGAGATGCCGAAGGCAGAGGGGGTGTATTTCCTTCAGCC
>CAVBRV010000117.1:0-1820 GCA_963597965.1 Paludibacteraceae bacterium
TTTCACCAATCTTCCCATCGAGTAAGCGCCCACGCCGTATTCATGGTGACCGCTCACTGGACATTTCACACGGATTTTCATCCGTGTTTTTGTCGTGCTTGGAATTTGTTGTTGGTTGTTTGTTGTTGGGGCCTTCATTGATAATTAAAACTTCCCACCCAAGAAATATTGTTTTCCAATGATGCAATCTGACATTAATCGGTATTTAAATACCGATGCTAGGCCTAGTGGGCATCTTCCCATTCGGATAATGTCATTAGTTTAAGAAAGCGATAACACCGAAATCGTCATTTCGACCGGACATATTTGTGCTTGATGGTATAAAAGCATTAAAATGATTTGTGTCCCTGAGTGGAGAAATCTCTTCAGCAGTAGCGATAATGGCTTGATAACAAATCTGTTTCATGGTATTATTCCCTGTTTCACAAGGGACAATCCCCTAATCTCTTTTTGTCTTTAAGCCCTTACCGCTAGTACTGAAGAGATTTCTCCACTCAGGGACACAAATCTATTTATTTCTGTATCATCACTTTGCACAAATACGACCGGTCGAAATGACGATAGTGATGCTATCATAGCTCCTTATTTTTTTGATAACATCGAAATGGGGCAATATTTTACGAGTGGGAAGTTTAAATATTTAAAACTGCCAACGTATTTAGATTGTAAAAAAGCAGAACGTTCATTCTTTTTAGAAAAATATTTCCTAAAAGAATAAACGTTCTGCTTTTTGCTTACAACTGATCTTACAACTGATTATGAGTTGATTAATTATTTAGAAGCCAAACAACCAACAACAATCAACCAACAACAAATTTATATTTGCTTATCTTCATCCGTGAAAATCCACAGTGTCTTCGGAACGTTAGTCTCCGACTGATAGGGGAACACGCTCAACACCACCCATTGCCCATCTTTCTTACGATAGCGGACGCTGAGTACACCCTTTTCTTCCAATTTCTTCTGCACATAGTCGTAATTCTTTAGCTTTTCATAAAGATACTGATACGCCGGGCTGACTAGTACCTGGAAATATTCTTGCAGAGAAGGCCGATATTTGTGTTCATGCCGTTCAAACATTTCCTGGAAATAGGGAGGAATGTAAATGTAGCGGAAATCATCGGTTACCATATTCACCACATATACGCCCTTGAAACGAGGGGCTAGGATGGTCAAGAACTGGGCAGCGTCTCTCTTTTCCAGGAGCATTTTTTCCAGTTTCATATTGAGATTTCGCATTTGCCGCAGATTTCCTTGCTTGCGATAAAATTCCGCTTTATCTTGCCGCATATGATCTTCAGCACGATTGATGGTGTCAATCAAAGGCTCATTTCCCTGTCGATCACTGATGCCGATGGAAACTTCATATTCTTTCTTATGCAAGGCATTACGCAAGGAGTGAATGGCTTCACTGAAAGCGGACCGTTTCACATCGGGATGCAAGATAACAAATTCATCACCGCCGATGCGATAAATGAGACCCAGGCTGAAATAACGACGCAGTTCATCAGCTACGGTGGTCAGCATGGTATCCCCCGCTTGGTGTCCCAGGTGATTATTGATTTCATGAAGGCCCACCACATCCAGGTAAATGCAAGTGATGGTCCGGTCTTCGCGTTCTTCAAAGTGCTTGATGTCGTGCTCATACTTGGCCCGATTATAAAGACCAGTGAGGCCGTCATTGTAGCTCAAATATTTCATTTTCTTCCAGCCATGCAATTTTTCATCGATGCTGGACCGTTTGATAAGGACAAAAATCCATGGATTTTCAGGCGAGCAATCTTTGCCGGACAGGATTTCATTGAAAATCCAAACATAAT
>CAVBRV010000117.1:1830-8375 GCA_963597965.1 Paludibacteraceae bacterium
CATAATTTTCTTGATAGAGGGTATTGAAATAGTAAACTTCATCTCTTGCTTTATGGTAAAAATCTTTTCTCAGTCGATTGAGGTTCAAAGTTTCCACAAATCGATTGGTATCATCGGAATGGATGAATTGATTTTTGACCAAATATTGTACATAGTCAGGAAAAGATAGGGTTTCTTCTAGCTTCTCTGTATGTGGGAAAAACTCATCTTTCTTATACACCACTTCATAGCGTCCAGTTTCTAAGTTGATTCGGAAACACATGAGAGTGTTGTCTTGTAAAATATGTAAAAGCATTTGCTTGATACGTTCCAAAATTCCGCTCCCCCTTTTCATTTTAAAACATTTTATCATTACTATTATGAGCTTTTCTTTGGTAAAAAGCAAGGAGAAAATGAGTAGTATTGGTTGTTGGTTGATCGTTGTTGGTTGTTGGGGAATAAGAGATACCCATATTAGTGTCATTGTATCCATATTGGTTTACATCCCGAGCTCGTATGAATCCATTCGCCATGAAAAAGCCTCATTGGTTTAAGGTTTACGTAGTGAGTGCTCGTTAATTCGTTTTTCAATAGAAAAAACTCGGATTGTTGTTGGTTGTTGGTTGTTTGTTGTTGGGTCCAACCGACAACTAACAACTAACAACCAGCAACAATTGCTAATCCGGTTTCTTGCTATTGAAAAGATGAATTAACAAGCAGCGACTATTTAAAACCTTAAACCAATGAGGCTCTGAAAGCATGCTATCTTCCTCTAAACGACACGGAGCATAAACCATAAACCTACAGTTGCATGAATTGTCAATTTTTATATACCAATGACGCTAACGCTGTTACCGCTTACTCCCAAACAACAAACAACAGACAACCAACAACTATTCCTTCACATCCGTCGGAATCACCACGATCGTTTTCTGGTGGGTATAATTCACAAGGCCTGGTGGTCCGTTGGGAATTTTTTTCACGTAGCGAATGAGAGTGTAATCCACATCCACTTTGCCAGAATCTTTTCCTGTGCTATTCCACGCAGCCAAAGCCGCTACTTTTTCTAGCGTGGGTTCCGGTACGGTCAGGCCTTCTGTCGCCACCACCACGTGAGAACCCGGTATGGCTCTGGCGTGAAACCACAGATCGGTCTTCTTTGCTTTATGTAAGGTCAAATATTCGTTTTGGGTGCTATTTTTTCCCATGTAAACTGTAAAGCCATCGATGGATAAGGTGGTCAGGGCGGGCTCGTTTTTATTCTTTTTCTTATTGCCCCTATTGGACTTATGACCAGCCAATTTTTCGATGCCCGTATCTTTCAGTTCTTCTTTCAACGATTCTAATTCATTTTTTGTCTTTACTTTATCGATGAAATAGAGCATATCCTGCAGATAATCAATTTTCCGCTGCCCTTCTTCCAGCTTTTCCTGCCCCATAACCAAGCGAGTTTTCATTTTATTATATTTCTTGAAATAGAGCTGGCTGTTGGCAGTCATCGACAGAAGCGGGTCCACGGGAATCATTTCTTCTGTGGGCGGATTATTGAATAGATTTTGCACCGTCATGGCGTGGCGGCCGTCGATTTTTTCGTAAGCATAGATGGATAGAAGATTGCCCCAAAGTTTATATTGGTCCGTCTTCTCGGTCTCTTCCATTTCTTGCTGGATTTTTTTGAGCTTCCGTTCTTCACGTTTGATGAGCGTATGGACCTTCTTGCGATAATCCTGCAAAGCGGCCGCAATGGTACCGCCCGAGGATTCAGCTTCTTTTTCCATCCAGGGAAGAATTGGTTCTGTACCAATTTCTTCGCCTAGCACGGAAAGTGCAATCGGGTTGACGACATGTTTCCCTTTTTTGCCCGCATAAATATGAAGCGCATCGGATGCGGAAATTTGTTTTTGTATCTGGGAAATACCATCCAGCAGGGCATTTTCTTCGTTCGGTGTCAATGAAGACAGAAGCTGGTCGGCGGATAGATGGGAAGCCGCGCACAATTCATCCACCAAGAATCGGGAAAAACCATTGAAGGTGGCGAAAATCCATTTCTCTATGGATAGGTCCGTTTGCTTGCTATAGTCTAAAATATTTCGCAGTTCTTCTTTGGAAAATTTCATGAAGTCCATGCGGGACGTATTTTCTGGCAATCTGTATGTTTCCCCAGGGACGAGGAGACGGTCCAATTTCTTTCCTCTGAGGCAAGCATCAATTATGGTGTCCCCTTCTGTGAGAATCAAATTCGGCGAAGCGGGCAGAAGTTCTACCCAAAGTGTTTTCGTCACAATGGCGCCGCCTGCTTCGATGCGATCAAAAGAAAATGCCAGAATGCGGTCCATTTCAATTTGTTCTATATGAGACAGCCGGCTCCCTTCCAAATGTTTCCTGAGAGTCATACAGAACGTTTGGGACGGGGCGTATTGATTTTGCTTTTTCCCTTTGGTACTGATGTAGACCACAGGCGGCGTGTGAGTATTGCAAATCAAGTGAATCGGTTTCGCATTGGGACAAAAGAGTTCGATGTCCATGATGCGGTTATCGATTTGATGAATCTGCCGCACCTGGGCAGGCACGACGATTTTTTGTAGTTCTTTCACGAATAGGTATAAGGTGGCGCTATCAATTTGCATGGTTATTGAGTCTCCTTGGAAATATTGTTGTTAGTTGTTAGTTGTTAGTTGTTGGTTGTTTGGTTCCAGACAACTAACAACCAACAACATTGAGAAATCAGGTTTCTTGCTTGGTGAATTAGAATAATTCCAGTAACAGTATATCACGAAATGTGAAAGAATCGGTGAAATATGGTAAAATGAATAAGAATTTAGTCGGTGTTGTCGATGTGCTATTCAAACAATCAACAACAAACAACTAATAACCAAATGAGGAGGTACTAACATATGCATTTTACCAAATGGCACGGATGCGGGAATGATTATGTATTCGTCAATGGATATGAAGAAGACTTTGACAAAGTGAAAGAAAAAATTGTAGAAATCAGCGATCGTCACTTCGGGGTCGGCTCTGATGGGGTGATATTTCTTTTGCCCTCTGAGAAAGCCGACATTCGGATGAGAATGTTCAACAACGATGGGTCCGAAGGAGAAATGTGTGGAAATGGGATTCGCTGTCTGGCGAAATGGGCCTATGAATTGGGACTGGTCAAGACCAAACGGTTTTCTGTAGAAACGGGCGCTGGCATTCTCTATCCTGAAATTTTAGACAATGGACAAGTCCGTGTGGATATGGGGAAACCTCATCTGGATGCCAAGGAAATTCCGGTGGTAGGACTGGGAGATGGCCCCATCATTCATCGCCCACTGTTCAATGGCGGAACGGGGAAAACGTACCAGGTGACTTGCGTTTCCATGGGAAATCCCCATTGCGTCACCTTTGTGGATGATATGCAAACCATCGACCTGCCCGGAGGAGGAAAACATTTGGAAGTGGATGCTCATTTCCCGAAGAAAACCAATGTGGAATTTGTGCAGCAACTAGGTGATCATCATTTCCGGATGCGCGTATGGGAACGAGGCACGGGCATTACCATGGCTTGTGGTACCGGCACTTGTGCCACTGTGGTGGCTGCTATCCTGAATGGACTAGTGAAGGATTACGCCGATGTGGATTTGGACGGCGGCACCTTGCATATCGAATGGGACGGTAATCCAGAAAGTCACGTTTTCATGACCGGCCCGGCGGTCAAGGCCTTTGAAGGAGAGTATCAACTATAGTTGTTGGTTGTTGGTTGATAGTTGTTGGGTTTAGGCTCCGAGTTCGATTCTGTCAATTTGCAGAAAAACATAGTGGTATTGGTTTAGGGTTTAAGGTTTAGGGGTTCTATTCTTCTTAAACCTTAAACCACTGTCTCTTTCATGAACATGCTAATGGGAAATAAGGGGATTGGAAAATAAACCATAAACCAATTTCTTCTTTTTCGTAAGAGAATTTGAGAATATCGTACCCGGAATATTAAACCAACAACAAACAACCATCAACCAACAACATTTAGAATCAAGGAGCAAACATCATGAATAGTATGACTGGTTTTGGTAAAGGAACGGGCGAAAGCTCGTTGGGAACAGTCAATGCAGAAATCAAAGCAGTCAATAGCCGTTTCTTGGAAATTAATATTCGCAGTGACCATTTTTCTGGTGTTTTAGAAGAAGCAGCACGTCAGCTGATTAAAGAAACTCTGCACCGCGGGAAATTGAATGTTTCCTTATCTTTCACTCCGGCAGCTGCTGGGCAGGCGGTCAGTGTTTCTGTCAATGATGCCTTGCTGGATGCCTATATCGATGCCTTATCCAAGGTTGGCAAGAAAAAGAAAGTGAAAGGTCGGATTGCGATTTCCGATTTGCTTTCTCTTCCAGAATCCTTCCTATCTGTCAAAAAAGAAAGCATCACAGATGAAGATATGCTTCCCCTGGTGCAGCAGGCCGTCACCGAAGCCCTATCTAGCTTAGCCCAGATGCGCTATAGAGAAGGAAATAATCTGAAAGTGGATTTGAAAAAGAGAATTGATTTTCTCAAAAAGAAATTGGCTTTCTTGGTTTCTCGTCAAGATATATCAGCCAAAGAATATGAAGAACGCCTGCGCCTTCGTATGGTGAAAATGCTGGGCTCTCTGGATTTGGTGGCCGATGAAAATCGTATCTTAGAAGAAGTGGCGATTTTCTCGGAAAAAACGGATTATACAGAAGAAGTAGTTCGTTTTGCAAGTCATCTAGACCAATTCGCCGCCATGCTGGATAGTGATGAACCAGTAGGTAGAAAACTCGATTTCCTCCTCCAGGAAATTAACCGAGAAGTGAACACCACTGCTTCTAAAGCCAGTGATACGGAAGTGGTGGATTGCGTGATCACTATCAAAACGGAATTGGAAAAGATTCGGGAGCAAGTGCAGAATATAGAATAGTGTGTGGTCATTCCTTCCCTTTCAGCTGGTAACGATTTGTTGCTGGTTGTTAGTTGTTAGTTGTCTGGGCTCCAATGACCATCCACGGCAAAAAAGAACGTTTATTCTTTTCACGAAAAGTCTCGTCAAAAGAATAAACGTTCTTTTTATCATAGATAGACATTAACTCAAACTTCCCACCAAAGAAATATTGTATTCCGCTGATACATTCTAGCATCAAGCGGTATTTAAATTGAAATGATAGGCCCATCGGGCATCTCCCCCTTCGGGGGAGAAATAAAAAGAGGGGGTGCATTTCCCTCGGCCGTAAGGCCGGTTGTATGGTTTTCTGAATACTAAGCGATATGCAAACATTACGATTTATACCGCCTTGTATTTATAAAAACCATACAACCAGCCTTCGGCTGAAAAAATACACCCCCTCTGCCTACGGCATCTCCCCCGGAGGGGGCGAGGTCCTACGGACCTATCATTACTATTCAAAACCGCTAAATGACTTAGATTATATCGGAATGAATCACCATTTTACGGGTGGGAAGTTTGAGTTATTTATATCGCCTTGTATTTATAAAAACCATACAACCAGCCTATGGCTGAAGGAAATACACCCCCTCTGCCTTCGGCATCTCCCCCGAAGGGGGCGAGGTCCTACGGACCTATCATTACTATTTAAAACCGCTAAATGACTTAGATCACATTGAAATGAATCACCATTTTACTGATGAGAAGTTTGAGGCATTAATTTTTTCAGCCATAAGAAGTCGGATTAGCTATTTGTTATTAATTGTTGGGGCCAAACAACTAACAACAATTATTTCCGCAAAGCTGCAATAGCTTCTTTTCTATTTTCCTTTCCAAACACAGACGAACCAGCCACAAAGAGTGTAACCCCCGCTTCTTTCAAAGCCCCTACATTCTCTGCTTTGACTCCCCCATCCACTTCGATATCCAAATCATCGTGGCCCACATCATGGGCCATAGTCCGAAGGCGTCTGATTTTATCCAAGGAGTAGGAAATAAATTTCTGTCCGCCGAAACCTGGATTGACAGACATGATGAGTACAAAGTCCAAAATAGGAAGCAATTCTTCCACCGAGCAAAGCGGGCTGCCTGGATTGAGTGCGATCCCCGCTTTCACCCCTTGTTCCTGAATGGCGTGAACCAGGCGATCATGATGCACCGCAGCTTCTGCATGGAAAGAAATCATATTCGCCCCTGCTTTGACCATGTCATCAATATAGGTTTCTGGATGTTCCACCATGAGATGCACGTCAAAAGGCAATTTCGTACAGGGACGAAGGGCTTTGATGATAGGCGCGCCAAATGTCAAATTGGGTACAAAGTTTCCATCCATTACATCCAGATGAACCAGATCGGCGCCTCCGTTCTCTATGTCTTTCAGTTCGCTATCCAAATGTGCAAAATCAGCGGATAACAGGGATGGTGCGATTTTCATGATTTTTATTCTCCTTTTTTAGTTGGCAGTTAGCAGTAGGCAGTTGGCAGTTACTTTTGCGATGCTTTCGTGAGATTATCAAGGTTCTTAGGGTTCTAAAGGTACTAAAGGTTTCTCGAATGAGATGATGGGACGATACATTTAAATACAAAGAAATACGGTTTTTTGTGCAGATTCCTGTGCACTCACTGTTGTTAG
>CAVBRV010000118.1:0-8329 GCA_963597965.1 Paludibacteraceae bacterium
TGTTTGTTGTTGGGGCCAAACAACCGACAACAAACAACTAACAACAGTGAGTGCAAAGGAATCTGTACAATACCCGTGCTTTTATGTTTATTGGCTAACTGCTTTTTCCACTTGCATGAGCAGGCGGTTTAAATCCGCCTTGTCTTCTGGACTGAAGGATTGGAGGAAGTCCAGGTTGGCTTTTTCATCCAGGAAGGATAGTTTCTGCACCAATGTTTTGCCTGCTTCTGTGACTTGGAGAATTTTATTTCTTTTATCAGAGGGATTGGTTTCTCTGGAAATGAGATGTTTCTTTTCCAAATGGGAGACCAGGGCTTTCACGGTGTTCTGATTTTTCTCGATGAGGAGGGCCAGGTCTTTTTGGGACAGGGGCGCTTCTTCGGCGATGGTTTTCAAGGCGGACCATTGCTCTACGGTGATGCCGTAGGGTTTGAATAGTTCATCCACTTGGTAATGAATTTTCCGGGCAATGCGGCAAATGGTGTAGCCCGTGGTTTCAGATAGTTTCATGATCGTTCCTTATATGTTTGAGTTAGCTGGTATCATTTCGCTAGTGGATACAGGTTGCTCAGGGTTCTCAAGGTTCTAAGGGTTCCTTAGCATTTTGTCCGCGAACCTCATGTTTCATGTGAAACGGGATTAAGTAGGCAGTTAGTAGTAGGCGGTAGGCAGTTAATATCTCATGATGGATAGTTTCACATTGAATTTTAGGCCGCAATAGCAGCCCCCTCTTTAATTCTCCCCCGAAGGGGGAGACAAGACGCTAGTGTATTTTTGGCTAGAGTCATGTTTCACGTGAAACATGGCTCTAGCGGTTTGTTTTTTTACTGCCAACTGCTAACTGCTAACCGCTAACCGCTAACTATTTATTTCAAATACTGATCAAAGAAAGCGGTGATAATATCCATCACTTCTTTCTGGTTCCAATAGATACCACCGTGGGCGGCGCCTTCTACCAGGTAGCGCTGGGAGGGGATGCCTTTTTGCTGGAGGGCCTGGAAGAGGAGGTCCGTCTGGCTGGGGGAGACTACATTGTCAGCGGTGCCGTGCATGAGGAGCATGGGGGCACTGGTTTTGGAAATATAATGAATGGGGTTGGCAGCGTCGGCTGCTTTTTTATCGGCTAAAATGCCACCATCTTTCCCACCAAAGACAGGAGAACCATTCACCCAGAGGGCTTCGGTGGCGCCGGCGGATTTGTGGGCTTCTTTGATAGCGTCGGAGTAATCATCGCCGATACAAGTCAGGTCGGACAGGCCGTACAAATCGACAGCCGCTTTGACGGAGCTGGATTTGTCCAGGTTTTCTCCTTTATCAAAAGTGGTAGTGCCGCTGGTGGTACCTGCCATAGCGGTGAGGTAACCGCCCGCACTGCCACCGACGATACCGACACGGTCCGCATCGATGCCGTATTGGTCAGCGTGGGCTTTCAGGTAACGAATGGCGGATTTCACATCTTCTACCGGGGCAGGAAATTTGACGGTCGGTGCGACGCGGTACTGGATGGAAGCTACCACATAACCCGCTTCTGCCAGGTGCATGCGGAGCTGAATGCCATTGTCTTTATTGGCATTGATGAAACCGCCGCCGGTGACGTACACAATGGCCGGGAGTTTCTGGTCACTCTTCGGCTGGAGAATGTCCATTTTCATAGCTACATTCGGATAGCCTCTCATGGGAACCTGTTCGTAGACCACATTGGAAATTTGCTGAATCACCGGAGTTTCTACTTTGACAGAAAGGCGCTGGCTTTCTACTTTGTTGGGCATGTTTGCCGTAGAGGAATCTACGTGAATCGGTTCGGCGGCATAGGCACTGCCGAATGCGAATAAGGAAGTAGCTAATGCTACAGATGCGATCCATTTTTTGTTCATGATGTTTCTCCTTTTTGAAATACGTAGGCAATGTATTAAGCTAAGCGAGAAATGGGATGATTTCTGTTGAGGTACAGGTTTCTCAGGTTGCTCAAGGTTCTAAAGGTTCTCACGTTTCTCGAATGAGCTGATGATGCTAGCATTCATAGGAACGTTCGGGAAACCTGAGCAACCTTAGAACCCTTAGCAACTTGAGGAACCTGTAATTTCTAGCGGAATTCTCCCTTAACTTAACAACATTGATATGTAGAAACTGCTTGTTCATTTGGCAAGAAAGGGAAAGATAGATTGTTGTTAGTTGTTTGGATCCAGACAACCGACAATCGGCAACAACCGCTCATTCGGTTTCTTACCGGTTGAGAAGTGAATGATCACTTGCTAAATAGTACGATATCGTATCAACTGGAAACATTATACTACGATATCGTACTATTAGCAAGGGAAGGTTCTTGAATACCGTTTATGGATTGCGGCTTTAGAGATTTATTTCCGCTATGCTAAGGTTCTGGTAGCATATTTTCGATAGAATCATGTTTCACGTGAAAAGCTATCAGAGGGTTCTGGTAGCTTGGATACGGATTGCGGCTTTGGATATTTATTTGGCTATCAAAAGGTTCTAATGCCAAGTGAAGAACCCTTAGAACCCTTTGATAGCCAGTTCATGAAATATGCTACTAGCCAAATCTTGCTCCCAGAACCTTTGTATAGCGAAATAATCCCCAAAGCCGCAATTCATAAACGGTGTTCCAGAACCCTAAGATAACGTTTCACGTGAAGCATGATTGAGTTAGTGATCGACATTAGTTATTGTCTCGTAGTAGATAATTCCACCGCGAGTTTCATGCCGCTGGTGCAGCCCTCTCTTTAATTCTCCCCCGAAGGGGGAGACAAGCCGCTAGAACATTTCTCTCTAGCGGCCCTAATCCCTAATCCCTAATCCCTAGCTACTAGTCACCAGTCACCAGTCCCTCATCTCTTCGGATTCGACTTTGCCTGAAATTCATCCACATCCAGTCGATATACGGCAGCATGGAGAACCATGGCGTCTGTGATGGTCCAGTCCTTGGGGGAGTAATGTTTCATGAAGAGAGAAACGGTCTGTTTCTTTTCTTCTACATCTGTGAGTTCTGTCACTTTGCCGCTGCCGATGAGGCTTTCGTAATGGCTGGTAAAATCGGAGGGGTCTCTGTCATTCGGGACGAGGGTGCCACCGTTGTCGATTTCAAAGCCCACTTCTTTGCGTTTTGTGAGGATGTCGTGTTTGAGACCGGCTGCTGCTCCATGGAAATAGAGGGTGAGGTGGCCTTCTTCATAGGTGTAGGCATAATTGACAGGCACTACAAAGATACGGTCTTCATCGTAGAGACCCAGGTGGATGATAGAGCAGGTGTCGAGAATGTGGCGGATAATGGTTTCGTCTGTAATCAGACGGTCTTTTCGGCGCATGGGTGTAGATTTTGGCATGAAAATCAAGTCCTTTCTTTTTGGTTGTTAGTTGTTGGTTGTCTGTTGTTGTTAGTTTCAAACAACCAACAACAGATAACCAACAACAATTCGTATATCATCTGTTAAAATATTATATTGCATTTTTTCATTTAACACCAATATCTTTTTCTGCACGGACAAGGAGACACATTATGTATATAGCGGAAATGATATAGATGATGTTGTTACATTCTGGATTTGTGTCAGTAGGTGTGATTCCGCTCAATGTTCCAGGTTTCTAAGGGGTCTCAAGGTTCTCAGGTTTCTTGAATGAGATGATAAGCTGTATGATTGGTTTAAGGTTTAGCGAAGTACGTACCCCTTAAACCAATGAGGTTTGCTTCAGGGCGAATTGTTACATATGAACTCGGAATATAAACCATAAACCAACTCTCGATGCATAATGAATATTTCAATATCAACGATATACTACATTGGCGTCATCATTTCATTTGAGGAACCTGAGAACCTTGAGAACCCTTAGCAACCTGAGCAACCTGTAACTTTGAGCGGAATTATACCTACTGACGCAAATCCTTCGCTTCCTATCATTAGCCTCATGCCTGATTTCTATTTTGTGAAATAGAAGTTAGGTATTTTCTTTATGGATAGGGGAACCGTATAATGATGGTGACTGGTGACTGGTGACTGGTGACTGGTGACTAGGGATGTTTCACGTGAAACATGGTAGCGGGGAATTGGAAATATCAAGTGGCTAGGAATTAGAATGAGCATTTTCTAATCCCTAGCTACTAATCCCTAATCCCTATTTCGACGGAAAGGAACGAATCATGACTATTTTGAAATACATCATCGGCGGCGTGGTGCTTTTGGGCGCTGTCGGATATTGGTTTGTGTCTCAGCCGCAAATGGATCCGCTCATGACGGAGGCGCGGCGGAAGAGAATCGAGGCGTCGCCTCATTATGTACATGGCGAGTTTGTACCGGACCATCCCCATGCAGAGGTGAAACCGGAAATGGGTTTCTGGAAGGAATTTTTATTTCCTACCCCAGGGAAAACCATTCCCAAGGGGAAGATGATTTCGCAGAAAACCGATTTGAAATCGCTGCCACCGGAGGAAGATGTGGTGGTTTGGTTGGGGCATTCTTCTTTTTATATGCAGCTTCATGGCAAGAAAATTCTCATCGACCCCATTGCCGCCACCTATGCATCGCCGGTGCCCTTCATTGATAAGGCCATGGAGGGAAGCAATGTGTATTTCCCGGACGACATGCCGGATGACATTGACGTGATGGTGCTGTCTCATGACCATTGGGACCACTTGGATTATGATTTCGTCCGGGCTATTGAGCCGAAAGTACACCATGTGGTGACGGGCCTCGGCAATGGAGGGTATTATGAGAAATGGGGCTATCCGCTCTCGAAAATTCACGAAGAGGATTGGTGGACGCCGGTCAAAATCGATGAGGATTTGACCGTGTGGGTGCTGCCGACTCGTCATTTCTCTGGGCGGTTCTTGCATAAAAATCAAACCTTATTTGCCAGTTTTGCCTTTGTGACACCGTCAAAAAAGGTGTATTATACAGGGGATGGTGGTTATGATGACCGCTTTGCTCAAATCGGAGACAAGTTTGGCGGTTTCGACTTGGCACTGATTGAGGATGGACAATACAATGAATCTTGGCCCACGGTGCACATGATGCCGGAAGAGAGTGCAAAGGCGGGGGAGGAGCTGCATGCGAAAGCGGTGATTCCGTGCCACAATGGGAAATATCCGCTCTCTATGCACACCTGGCAGGAGCCCTATGAACGAATCGAGGAAGCTTCGAAGGATAAGTCGTACCAGCTCTTGACGCCTATGATCGGAGAGAAAGTGGAAATAGGCGGAGAGAATGTAGGGGTGCGGGATTGGTGGCGGGAGATGGAATAGTAGGCAGTTAGCAGTAGGCAGTTGGCAGAATTTGAGATGGATGGTTGCTTGCTGAAATGTTTCACGTGAAACGTTTGTTGAAAGGTTATTGTTCCGCTGATTCCGGTATCGTACAAAGAGATTTTGCGGCTTGCGACAGGGTTATGAAGGGGTATAAAGGTTATGTTGGTTTCGCTGGTGTCATAACCTTTTATAACCTATATAACCTTTTGGTAGGCGGTATAATCTGTATGTTAGCAGAATGGACATGGCAGAATAATAACCTATTTTTTGAAAGTGCCACATTGTATTTCATACCATTAGTGCAGCCCATCTTCGCTTCGCTCGAAATGGCGTCTCACTATATCCCTGCGTCGCTACGCTCCTGGCGATATAGTTCGCTTGCACACCTCTTTAATTCTCCCCCAGAGGGGGAGACGAGACGCTAGTGATGATACCGTTTCCAAACAACCAACAACTAACAACCAACAACATTCTGCCAACTGCGAACTGCAAACGGCCAACTATAAATGGAGGATAAAACAATGCCCACATCCGAAGACGTACTCAAAAAATTACAAGCCGGCAATGCGGCTTATGTAGAAAGCGGTCGGTTTGATGGAAATATTTCCTTTGACCGGCGGAAAGAATTGACCGAGAAGGGGCAGTCCCCTATGGCGGTGGTCATTGCTTGCGCTGATTCCCGAGTGGTGCCGGAGGTGATTTTCTCTTGCGGATTGGGGGAACTGTTCACCATCCGCATCGCAGGAAATGTGATGGATGCGCACCAACTGGGCTCCGTGGAGTACGCCGTGTCCCATTTGAAAACGCCTCTGGTAGTGGTTCTGGGCCACACCCATTGCGGTGCGGTGGCAGCGGCACTCCATGGAGAAGCAGATGGGCATATCAAGTACATCACCGATTCCATCCAGAAAGCCATCGGAGAAGAAACAGACGAATACCAAGCTTGCGTGCTCAATGTGAAAGCAGCGGTAAAAGAAATACATGACGCTTTTTCGCGGGAACCAGATACCCTCTTGCAACAGGAACAGGTCGTGGGCGCGGTGTATGATATTGAGACAGGATTGGTAGAGTTTTTATAATGAGTAATGCGTAATGAGTAGTGAGTAATGGTGGTAGCGATGCACAATTCATATAGCATCGCATTCAATTATTTTATAAAATTATGGCGCTTTCTTATTTTGATGCGCCATACTACAATTACTCATTACTCACTGCTCATTACCCATTTATTCAGAAAGGTAATTATGAAAACCAAAGTAGATATGACCCATGGGCCTATCGGGAAGAAGACATTGACCTTTGCGCTCTTTCTCGGCGTGACGGGACTGATGCAACAGCTTTTCAACGCCATCGATACGGTCATCATGGGACAATTTGTAGGAAAAGAAGCCATGGCGGCGGTGGGGAGTAATGCGCCCATTGTGGGACTCATGGTGACTTTCTTCGTCGGAATTTCTCTGGGGAGCAATGTGGTGATTGCCCAACTCACTGGGAAACAAGATGGGAAAGGCGTATCGCGGGCGGTTCATACGTCCGTGTTATTTGCTTTTATCTGCGGGCTGATTATGGCGGTCATTGGCGAATGCATCGCCGAGCCGTTACTGGATTTGCTGCAAGTACCGGCGGACATTATGGATTTGGCGTTGAAATATTTGAAAATTATATTTCTCGCCATGCCTGGCATTTTGATGTACAATTTCACGGCTGCTATTTTCCGAAGCCAGGGCGATACGAGGACGCCTCTGGTGTGCCTTTTGATTTCTGGCTGTATCAAAGTGGTCATCAGCTACGTGCTGGTGGTGCATTTCGGCTTCGACGTGGGGGCCGTGGCGATTTCGACCATGTGTGCCACGATTTTGAGCTCGCTCATGCTATTGGTGCTTTTGGTGCATACAAAAATGGCGATCCGGCTGCAGGTCAGTCAGCTTTCCCTTCATCTGGATTTGCTGAAGGAAATACTCCGGATCGGTTCACCGGCGGGTCTTCAGTCGGCGGTATTCTGTTTGTCTAATATCGTTATCCAGGCGGCCATCAATAGTTTGGGCACTGACGTAGTGGCGGCTTCAGCGGCGGCTTTCAATTTGGAAATATTGGCCTACATCTTCGTGAATGCTTTTGGTCAGACTTGCACCACTTTCGTAGGGCAGAATTACGGCGCCGGTGATTTCAAACGGTGTCGCCGAGTCGGGGTGATTACGACCTTGCAAAATTTAGGCGTTACCATTGTAATTTGCGGGGTGATTCTCTATTTCGGCGTACCGCTTTTGAAACTGTTCAATGACGATGCAGCCGTGGTGGCCTATGGCTTGGTGCGTTTGGAATATATCCTTTTTGCGGAACCGATTAATTTGATTATCGAAATGATTTCTGGTTATCTGCGAGGCTTTGGGAAATCTTTGGGGCCCGCCCTCATCGTATGCGGCGGGATTTGCGGGTCGCGGTTGATTTATGTATTTACTGTTTTTACCGCTCATCCCATTTTCGATTGTCTCATGGCAGGGTATCCAATTTCCTGGGTGATTACGGCGGTTTGTTTGATTGGGCTCCTTTTGTCGACGAGAAAGCAATTAATGAGTGGTCATTAATTGCATAGGAAATGTTGTTTGTTGTTAGTTGTTGGTTGTTTGAATCCTAACAACTAGCAACTAGTGTACTGTATCATTGAGGTTTGACGAAATTGCCAATGTTTGAGATATTGGTTTAGGGTTTAGGGTTTAGGGTTTAGGGTTTAGGGTTTAGGGTTTAGGGTTTAGGGACTGCATGTTTGCCATTAAACCTTAAACCAATGACACTTTCTTCGCGATGAATTGTTACATACGAGCTCGGTATATAAACCTTAAACCAACACAGGATAAATGGCGATTATATATCACCGACACGATACGCTAGCATTGAAAAAACGATGAAATCTTTTCTATGGATTTCATCGTTTTTTCAATGCTATAATATGTGGTAACTGGTCATTGAATCGTTTTTCAGAAATAATATGTAACAAAACAGTAGCAACACTAGCGTGTGGCCCCTTGGAGAAGGGGCGGCGAAGCCGGGGATAGAATGGCCCGAAGGGACATATTT
>CAVBRV010000119.1:0-8325 GCA_963597965.1 Paludibacteraceae bacterium
GGCTGAAGGAAATACACCCCCTCTGCCTTCGGCATCTCCCCCGAAGGGGGCGAGGTCCTACGGACCTATCATTACGATTTAAATCCGCCTCCCCCAAAAACTGCCAACCGCCTACTGCACACTGCCTACTTTTCCTCCGCAAACACCACCAAAAGAACCATCACCGGCAGCCCCAACACGTACGCAAAGGAATACCGGAACACCGCCGACGCCGGCGTCGAGAGAAGCAACGTGAAAGTATTTAACAAAAGCGGCATCGCCACCAAGTAGCCTTTCTTTTTCTGATGGTAAAAGAGAAGACAATAAAAGAGAGTGAGCCACAAGCACAAACCAGCTCCCAAGAAACGGCTCCCTTCCCACTGGACATTCGCCAGCAGCGATTTCACTTTCATTGGCAGCGGCAAGCTCCCCACGGCCATGCGATCATTGTCAGCGGACTTCATGTCCTTCGTATTTTCATCACTCATCGCCCAACCGAAGCGCGATTGCACATTAAAAGCCACCGGGTCCAAGTTCCACAGCGAATAAGTTTCCGTCAGCCACCCCTCCACGTAGATGCGGGGATTGGCCAAGCCCGTTTCCACCCAAGCCCGCAAGAAAACCTCCTTCTCCTGATTCAGCTGGTTCCGATGGAAGTCATCATGCCATTTTACGAAATCCACCGTATAAGGAAGGTATGCCTTTTTCCATTTTTCCTCTTCCAAAAGACCATCCATCAAAGCTTTCGTTTCCTCACTTCGCTCCCCGCCGGTCACCATGGTCCGTCCCAGCTGTTGCAAAGGAATTGCCATGGATTCTTGAAATAAAGGTTCCCAATGATTCACCTGCTGAATCACCCGGGCCGGCACGATAGCGAGCAACGCACAGAACGCACAGGGCAGCCAGATTTTCTTATTTCCATAGAAATACACCGTAAGCCACGTCAGAATCACCGACACCAAGACGCCATTGCTCCGAAGCAGCATGGTGCCTACAAGCGCCGCTCCCAAGAGCACATATTTCTTTTTCGTCCAAGTCGGATTTTCTTGTAGCCAGAGAAATAGCCACATCCACAGCAAAACAGCTAAGGAAAATAACCCATCCCGCACCGCCGCGATGGCATAATTTCCGACCATCGGCAGAAACGTGAAATACCCGTACAATCCCCATCCCGCCCATGGATGGACGTGATTTTTCATCCAAAAGCAAAATGCCGTGAGCCCTAGCGACATGACGAGAAGTTGCAACAAAGAAAGCAAAAAAATCACAGGCTCCGCGGTGCCAAATAAAAATTTTCCTACGGCGGTCCCATAGCCATACACCATGGAATAAAGCCAAGGAAATTGCACGCTCCCATAGAGCGGATTCTTCATCATGAAAAGAGTATCATTCATCCCCGGCACCGGATAAAAAGTCAGCAAAAAGGGGAGCTGCCAAAGCATCATGAAAAGGACCGCCCTTTTGAAATACCGATGCCCCTGCCCTGGTTTTCGTTTCCAAGAAATACGGGATAGATGGGGAATCAGTAAAGAGAGCACCAGAAATAAAAAGGCACTCACTTCGAGAATCAGCAAAGGGTCCCACCAAGTCAAAAGTGGATGACCAGGAGCGGACAGTTGGTTTTCTTTCTCCATCCAGTCAATCTTCAAGGTATACCAGACCGCCGTCCCTAGACCAAGGGAAAATAGGCCAGTCATTTTGGAAAATGGATATTTTTTCATGCTCGCCTCCTTTGCGCTATGCACCTGTATCGCTAGTGCATTATTAGAAATAAAATGACTACCATCGGTGACTAGTGGACTGGTGACTAGTGACTAGGAAATGCGATTTCGGTTCCAGTCACTAGTCACCAGTCACTAGTCACCAATAGCAAAAAGCAGTAAGCTCCATTTCCATGACCGCTTACTGCCCTCCTTGTTATTAGTTGTTAGTTGTTTGAATCCAAACAACCAACAACCAGCAACTAACAACAATCGCTCATTTGATTTCATACCAAATGAATGAACAACCACTATTTCTCGTCTTTCTTTTCAACCTTCTTCAATACCACCGAAGCGCCCTGTTTCTCCGCTTCAAATTTATCTTCCTCCGTCAAATGCTCCGAATCCAATACAATCTTGACGCCCATCCGATCCAACATTTCATCGATGGTATGTTGTGTTTTATACAATTCTCCCATGAAATTGCCTCCTTTTACTCTATGTTGTTGGTTGTTGGGGTTTCTTCCGCGTTCCTATGTGTCAATTCACCTAAATACAAAGTATTTTGGTTTAAGGTTTAAGGTTTCGCGATTAAATAATTCAGCTTTCCCATATAAAAATGACGTTAAATTTCGATAAAATATATAAACAGGAACATTTATAAGCATACTGGACTTCTATGAAATAAATTCTAGCGTCTTGTCTCCCCCGCCGGGGGAGAATAAAAGAGGGGGCTGCACCAGCGACATACTTCTCCATGTATACGATATAAGGACACGGTCGAAATAACATATCATTTCATACCGCAATAGCAGCCCCCTCTGCCTACGGCATCTCCCCCGACGGGGGCGACAAGATACGCTAGCATGAATTTCGTGAAAGTTGAGTAAATAAGCCTTAACCCATAAACCAACAACCAATCACTCAAATATGATCATCCCACACGTACTCTTCCTTCTTCCGGCAAAGCTTCCATACGAAAGCCACCGCAGAAAGAACGACGGCTCCGCCCAGAAGGGCCATGCCCTGGGTGCTATCCATGAACTGCGAAAGCAAATCACCGTCCAAATGATGATGGACAGCGATCGCCGATGCACCAGCGGAGAGATACACAGAAAGTGCCAGAGCACAGGAAATATAACCAAATAACAGCCCTGCCCCTGCATGACGGGTTCTAGTCAGCACAAAGGAAACCAGGAACGCCACCACAGCACCAGCAGCCAAGACGCCCCAGAGCAGTGTGCCATATTGATAGATATTTCCTACTTGCACATACAAAAGCCCGATAGTAATCAAGAAAAAGACCAATCCCAATACGCCAGACACCAAGGAAGCCGCCCGGAAACGTTCGCCCAGCGGATTCACCACTTTGACAGCCCCATACAGAGATCCCATATGGAACATTTCCAAAACCAGCCACACCGCAAAGAGCACGCCGAAGAGGGAGACCATGGACTCCCCTTCATTCAAGAAAGAGATCCCGGTGAAGGACATCATGAACAGGCAAAATACAGAAAAGGAACTCACCAGTCTAGTCAAAGCTCGTTTGCCAAACATTTCTTTTCCGAAACAACCAGCCAAACGAAGCACTGCCCCGATCACCGCCATGCCGCCCAGCACCATGCCCTGGGTAGACGCCACCAGAGAAGGATCTGCCGCACTCAAGGATAATAGACCTAGTAGCAGCCACAATTCATTGCCATCCCAGCCGGGTTTCAAAAGTCCCAAAACCGCCTTGTCTTCCTCTTCATTTCGTCCCACATAAGGTGCCGCCAGGGAAAGTCCCCAATCCGCCGCTTCCAGCAGTAAGTACACTCCCAAGCAGACAAATGGCAGAAGTAACATCGTTGAATTCATAAAGCCCTCCTATAGTGAAATTGAAAGACATTAAAAATATCTATTAAATGAAGTATACCACAGAAATGGGAGGAGGGGAAATGGGAAATACAGGTTGCATAGGTTACTCAGGCGGCTCAGGCAACTCAGGTTGCTCAGGGTACTCAGGTTGCTCAGGATTCTAAAGGTTCTAAGGGTTCTAAGGGTTCTGGGGCGACTTGGGCTCTATCATCTCATCTCGACTAAAACCTGCGTCATAAGGTTCTGGCTCGACTTGAACCTTTCCATTTCATTTCGACCAAAATCTTTGTCTTAAGGTTCTAGTGTACTATATCATTGGTATTTACTACTATAAAAATACATGTTGGACAAGCGGTAAATATCGTCCCCCTTGAAGAAGGGGGCAAGGGGGATAGAGTGTTTCGTCAGAAACACATTCACCGCACTCGTATAAATCTCCATGTTAGGTTATCTCAAATAAACACACTCCGCTTTTCTGAAATATGTCCCTTCGGGCCATTCTGTAGTAGGACAGAGTTCGCTTATTATACAGTAGTGAAGTATCTCGCTAGAGCTGCCCCCTCAGCCTTCGGCAGCTCCCCCGACAGGGGAGCCGAGACAGCGGTGTAAACTTACTTACCCGGCTTCGCCGCCCCTTCTCCAAGGGGCCACACGCTAGTGCTGCTATCGTTTTTATTCATAGTGATATATCCGTAGCGTTTAATGATTTGGACTAATTTTAACGATACAGTACGCTAGTTCGACTTAAATCGTACCGCTCCACCTCATCCAGAACCCTTGAAAATCGCAAGTATCAATCCCCTTCATTTATGCTATAATAGGTCCTATCTCAAACGGTATTTAAATATAGATGATAGGCCCATCGGGCATCTCCCCCCGGAGGGGGCGAGATCCTACGGACCTATCATTCATATTTAAAACCGCTAATTGCGCAAATAACGTCGAAGCAAATTACTATTTATAAATAAAAAGATTAAGTTGTGTTCTGTTATCTGCTGCGCCCCAAACAACCAGCAACTAACAACCAACAACCAACAACTAAGCAAAGAAAGGATCTCCCATGACTCTAAAACAATGGCTCCCCCTCCTAGGCATGACCCTATCCGCCTTTATTTTCAACACCTCCGAATTCATGCCCATCGGCCTTTTGACCGACATTGCCACCGACTTCGACATGACCGAATCTGGGGCCGGTTCACTCATCACCATCTACGCCTATGTAGTAATGGCTATGTCCCTGCCGCTGATGATGATTTTCTCCCGCTGCCCCCTGCGGCCACTCCTTTTAGCCGTCATGGCACTCTTTGCCATTTGCCAAGTCCTTTCTGCGATGGCTACCGGGTACTACACCTTACTGGCCGCTCGTATCGGCGTGGCTTGTGCCCACTCCATCTTCTGGTCCATCGCCGCCCCCATAGCGGTACGCATCGTACCTTCTAAATTTCAAGCCACCGCTATGGGCATGGTCGTCATCGGCACCTCCATCGCCATGATTTTTGGCTTACCCATCGGACGCTTCATCGGGCTTCTGGCAGGTTGGCGGAGCACCTTCCTCTGCGTGGCAGTAATTTCCTTTATCGCCTTAGCCTATTTAACCCTCTTACTACCGAAAGTCTCAGGAAACGCCCCCTTCAATATTTCCGACCTGCCAAAGATTTATAAAAATCCCATCCTTCCCGGCCTATTTCTGCTAAACTTCCTTCTCCCCACCGCCTACTACACCGGCTACAGCTACATCGAACCCTTCCTTCTCCAAGTCGGCCATTTCCCGGACAACTGGATCACCTGGATTCTCACCCTCTTCGGCGCCGCCGGACTGATTGGAAGCTACCTCTTCTCCCATCTCTACAACGCCCACCGCTACAGTTTCCTCCCCCTATCCATCGGGCTAGTCATGCTAGCCCTCTTTCTCCTCCTCCCCGCCAGTAGCCACATCTATACCATCATTGCCCTGTCCATTTTCTGGGGCATATCAGTCACTGCCTTCAACGTGACCGGCCAAGCCGAAGTCATCCAAGCCACCGATAGTGCCACGTCCCCAGTGGCTATGTCCATTCTCTCCGGCATTTACAACCTGGGCATCGGCTCCGGCACCTGGCTGGGCGGTGCCATTTGCTCCCACCTTTCCATCGCCTACATCGGCTACGCTGGCGCTGCTATCGCCTTAAGCGGTCTGCTCTTCTGTATATTCTTTATGATACCGGCGATGAAGAAATATAAGGGATTCAAAGAGTAAGGATTTGCATCAATAGGGATGATTCCGCTAGAAGTTACAGGTTACTCAAGGTTCTAAGGGTTCTAAGGTTGCTCAGGTTTCCCAAATATGCCTATGAATGCTGTCGTCATCCCGAGCCGGATAAGGCCAGCGGCCGAATCCGTGCCGAGGGATCTTTGCGTTATTCGTCTTAGTACTATGTGAAATAAACGTGTTGAAATAAGACTTAGCGTCTGGGGCGTCTCATTCAAGGCTAACAGACAATTCATCAATCACAGAAATATCTCTCCTCACCTTTTCCGTGCACAAAAAGCACACTCTCGTGAAACATTCATCTCACAAGAGTGTGCTTTTTAGTAGGTGGTTTCTCAAACCTCCCACCTGTAAAATGGTAATTCATTTCGAGGTGATCTAAGTCATTTAGCCGTTTTAAATATGAATGATAGGCCCATCAGGTTCTTTAGTAGGAATCTTACTAAACCAAGAAGAAGGTAGCAGAGAAGTCGTCATTTCGACCGGGCGTATTTGGGCTTAATGATATAGAAGTTGTGAAATGATTTGTGTCCCTGAGTGGAGAAATCTCAGTGGCAACAGCGATAAAGGCTTGGTGACAGAATACCGTCTCCGTCTGGAATCCCTTACCGCTAGTGATGCTACCACAAAATACCCTATTTCTTTGATAGCATCGAACTAGGTTATCATTTTACAGGTGAGAATTTTAAATAAGTAAGTAATTTATTGTAATACGGCTTCCGCTTCCTTCCTAATAAAATAGGGAAGATCGATGCCATACTTCACACATCCCTGGTAAGTCATTTTTACATACAATTTCCAAGCCTTTACATAATCCCGTTTCCTTGTAGCCGCTACGCATGGCAAAATATAATCATTCCAGAAATGTTCATAGACTTTCACTGCGGTTGGCTGCGCATTGATTCTTGCTACCACATCGGTTGCATAGATATAATAAGCCGCTGCCAAATCTTGATTTGCTAAAGTCATTTCTACTGCCTTATTTCTAAGGTGACGTACAAAATAAACCGTTCTATGATAGATGCGATGTTCGATCTGAAGTGCATTACAAGTAGCTGTTACCAAAGCACAACACCCATCATCGTCGTCATCATCATCGTAGTGTCTAGTTTCTACTCGTTGTTCTCTCCTTCTTCTCTGTTCTTCGGCCGCTTCTTCCTTTTCATTCTGAATCTTTCTTAAAATATCAGTTCCCAGCAGCTGTCCTTGTTGAGAAGCTTTCCGTGCAAACATTTCAGCATGCTGTTTATTCACACTAGTTCCCCGCCCGTAATAATACATCTCTGCGAGCAAAGCGAGAGCCTCCGGTTCTGTCTGCTTTTCCAGATAGGTTCTTGCCTTTTGGTAATCTCTTATTTCATAGGCTAGCATACCAATATAGAAATCAGCCTTTTTGAATCCCCTATCCCGTTTTCTGATATACATAAACATACTGGTTAGCAATTCATTTTCATTTTTCCATGCCGCATCCTTTTCTCGGTTCATCCCTGTATGTTTATTGTAATAATATTCCCCTAGATATTCGACAGCTTTGATATCGTCATTGGCTGCTGCTACTTTCAAATAGAACAATCCTTCCTCTTGCGAAGCCCTTGATTTCATTCCAATCTTTTCCGTACCTATCCGATAAGCATCCTCTTTCTCCAGGGATAAAAAGTCTCCTCTTTTGGTCACTACATCTTTGAGTACCACCAGCTTCTCCAGTGCTTTTTCTTCCCCTGCTTTCCACGCCTTCAAATAATAATCAACCGCTTGATTGGGTTTCAACATCTGTTCATAGTAATAGCCTTTATAGAAATTTTCTATTCTTCCCTGGGGCTCTTTAATAGAAGCCACAACATCTAGCAACTTCTTCGGCTGTAACTTTATTTTCCCTAAATGATGTAAATACAAAAGTGCCGATGCTATATCAGAGTGCTGATGGTAATCACACTCTTGTAATCTTTTCTTGTTTTGCTGCGTTAGGATATTTTTGTCAAAGGTAGCATTCCACACCATTTGCAACCAATAACTTTCCTCAAGCCCTGCGCTTTCCACTTTTTTCAGATAGGACTCTGCTTTTTTGTAATACTTGATTTCGTGACTTAGTTTATAAATGCGCAAATAAGAAAATGTCAAATTCGCCCATACAGCCCCCATATATTTCCGAATGTTCAAGGCACCTTTTGTCCCTGCGGTATCATTGGCCTCTTGTCCAAACTCTTTTTCCAGTTCCTCTGCTGCTCGCAATAGTTTTTCCGATGCACTTTTGAAACTTTCTGCACGCTTATCATAGAGGCGCTGAGCATCTTTGGTTTGAACCAATAAATCCTGCACGGTTTTCTCTGTTTTGCCATCCTTAATCTGAACGGCATCCTTTTTCAGTGCTTCCAGATTTTCTTTCACGCTAGATTGTCTTGCCACATGCCGGCCTTCATAGGGGGCTAGTGCTGCTCGCATCACATCTACAAAGCTAAAGTTATTCTTAGACCCTTCATAGGCTTTGACAGACTGCTTGACTTCTCGCTCCCCTAAAATAGAAGCTCCCATCTGTTCCAAATC
>CAVBRV010000120.1:0-8207 GCA_963597965.1 Paludibacteraceae bacterium
TTTATCCATGGTTACCGTATGGCTTTCGGCTCGGATAAATTCTCGTATTTCTTTCAATGGAATGCATGCATTTTTTCCAAATAAAATACGAGTAAGTGTGAGTGATTGTTCAGGCAAATAATAACGATAGTGATTGCTGCCAATGTAAGCCGGCTTCAATAATCCAATATCATCATAATGTTTTAAGGTATCGATGGTGGTATGTGTTAATTCACTGAATTTGCGAATGGTGAGATAGTTCTTTTTATTTTCCATTTTTCTATTCCTCTATTGACTTAGGGGTAACCCTCTACTTTATAATAGCATAAGTTGAAAATTATGGAAAATGAAAAAAGGAAAAGTATTGATTGGGAGAAAGAAAATGAAATGGAAACGATGGATAGTGACAGGACTGGTAGGGACAGCGCTTCTTTTTAGTGGTTGCGGGGCCAATAAAAATGAAAACACTGAGGCTCAAAGTACAACTGCTATAGCTACACAAACGCAAGGATTTCCTGTCACAGTCACCAATTACAATGGACAAGGACAGGAAGTTTCTACCACCTACACAAAACCGCCAGAAAAAATTATTTCCCTGTGGCAAAATTCACTAGAAACCTTACTAGATTTGGGAGCAGCTGATCGCATTGTAGCAGTATCTGGCATCGATGATGTGCGCCATTTGAAAAAGGAAAATCAAAAAATATATGAAACATTGCCGCTCATGACAAAGTATACATTGAATCAAGAAACGGCCATGACACTACATCCAGATTTTATTTTAGGATGGCTCTTTGATTTTACCGGAAAAGCCAATTCCATCGGGACTTGGGACTTTTGGCATGATAGACATGTGCCGGTTTACATGACCATGATGAATAATGCAGAGTTTTTACAAAAACATGTGGTAGAAGAAGAACTGAAATATATCGAAGATGTGGGGAAAATTGTAGGAAATACCGAAAGGGCAATGGAAATCACTGATGGGATTCGAGAGCAGCTACAAACCTATGGAGCCTATGGAGAGAAGCAGGAAGTGAAGCCGAAGGTATTGATCATCGGCAGCTTAACAAAGGATATGCATATCTACACACCGAGAACATTACCGGGCGACATTGTGACTCGGTTAGGCGGAGAAGTGCTAGGGAAAGAAGTGGAAAGTGTAGGAAATGCGGAAATTATGAGCTTTGAATCAGCGGTAACGGAAAATCCAGATATTATTTTTATTCAGTCTAAACCGGAAATTGATGAAGAAACATTGGCATCGGTTTACCAGCATCCCGCACTGAAAGAAGTTAATGCGGTCCAAAATGGCAGAGTCTATGCGATTCCTTTCTATACGATTCGCTGTCCGGCGGTACGCATTAGTGATGCGATTGATATTTTTGCGAAAGGATTATATCCAGAGGAAGTAGGCAGTAAGTAGTTAGCAGTGGGGAGTTATTCGTAAACCGTAAACCATAATCAGTAAACCGTTAACCGCTAACTGCCAACTGATAACTTTACAAACTACTTGAATTTTTCAATTCAATTTCTGCTTGACTTGCGTGTAACCCACTACTTTATAATACATTTGTCAATGATTAAGAAATGCAAATTTCTTGAGCGATAGAATGAGAACCAAATAAGATTAAAAACAAAAATAGGGGAGTTGCTTGAAGAAATTTGTGATTTCTTACAAATTTATATGATGAGGAGAGAAAAACGATGAACAAAAAGAAAATGCTTGGGATAGTGGCGTTGTTGCTTACAGCGACCGGATTTTCTGGGGGGGTAACTGCTGCAGAACCGCAGCTAGATGAAGTGATTGTTACAGCGGACCGCTATGATGAAGATAGTGCACAGCTTGCACCAGTAGCCGCTGGGATGATAGGCACGAAGCAGAATGTAGGCACATTGGGCAATCAAGATGTGATGGATACCCCATTCCAGCAGATGACCTTTACAAAAAATGCGATGGAAACTTTTGCACAGCCCCAGAGAAGTATTATGGATGTGCTGTCCCTATCACCAGCTGTTCGTGTCAATCATAGTTCCACGGATACGAATATTTATATTCGTGGCTTCTCGGCTGGCGGCGGTAGTTGGAGCATGAATGGCATTCCAAGCATGAGTCATCAGATGACCATGCCATTTAACTATTTGGATAGAGCAGAAGTTTTAGCAGGTCCAAATATCGGTGTAAATGGTATCGGTATTTTTATGGCTGGATCTGTGGGCGGTACGGTGAATGTAACAACAAAAAAGGCACAGAATACGCCAAATCTTAATGTGGGGCTGTCTTGGTCCAGTGATACCTACTATACACAGACCGTAGACTGGGGAAAACGCTTTGGCAAAGATAATGCTTGGGGGGTCCGTGTCAATGCCCTCAATGCAACCGGTGGATTGGCTGTAGATGGTACGAGAGATTATAAGAGAGACATTGCTATTAATATTGACCATAGAGCAGAACGAAGCAAAACCAATATTTTCTTCAGTTATGACTATGATAACCAATATGGACGGTCCAATACCATTAGTTTAGGCAAGTTACCAAGCCTTCCTAAAGTACCAAATAATAAAAATAATTTGGCTCCACACTGGACAAATGATAAATATGAAAACTATACTTTTATTTTTAACCATGAACAATATTTATCCGATAATCTGACTTGGTTTGGCAATTTTGGTTGGCGTTGGGAAGATTATTCCAGTTGCATGTATGGTAGCCGAACTTTACAGGACTTTGACGGGAATTATACAGGAAGCTATGGCGAATGGCCGGTATTCCATCACTATACCTATGCTAATACTGGTTTCAAAGGAAAGTTCGATTTAGGGCAATGGAAAAATGAATGGGCAGCTATGTTTGATTGGACGAAGTTCACAAGAAATAAACTCAGTAATGGACAGAGTAGTTCTAATACATATGATGCATCCGGAAATATTTATACTGGCGTTTCTACATCTACACCAAAAATTTTCTGGGATCCTACAGGTAGAACCCAGTCTGATCTCATGACGGGATGGACATTGGTCAATACACTGGCATCTCCTGATGATAGATTACACTTTACTTTTGGCTATCATGGACATGAAGTCAAAGAAGATATGCAGAAGGGAACCGTTGTCAAATCTAGCGCAACAGCACCGATTTTAGGTTTGAATTACAAAATCACTCCTAATGTAGCTGTATATGCTAGTCATACAGAAAACTTTGTGCAGGGAAGTACCGTTGGGGGAAGTTATCTCAATCGTGGTGAAATACTTCCACCATCCAAAACAAAGCAGAATGAATTTGGCTTTAAATACAAAAATGGTGGTATTTTAAGTACCTTGAGTTTCTTTGAAATTAAGAAAGCCAATGGGATTGCCGTTCCGAATACAACTGGTCCAGATACATATAAATTGGATGGCGAACAAAGAAATAGAGGCATTGAATATTCTATCGCAGGAGATGCAGGAAGTAAATTAAGTTACATTCTTGGCGTATCCTACTTAGATTCCAAACAGACAAAGACTAAATATGGACAGAATGATGGACGTCGAGTAGATGCTATGCCGAAGTGGTCTGGTGATTTGGCTTTGATTTACAAACCAAGTGATACCCTTCATGTGACAGGCCGACTGACCTATACTGGCTCTGCACTGATTAGAAATACCTCAAGCTATACCGCACCGATCAAAATTAGCGGACAGACCTTGATGGATCTGGGCGTTTCTTGGGATACTCATTTTGGTAAACAACCAGTGACACTTTCTGCATGGTGCTATAATCTCTTTGATAAAGATTACTGGTATGCAGCTGGTGGAAATAACATTGGACTTGGTGCACCAAGAACTTATGCGCTTTCTGCACAGTTTAAGTTCTGATAAAATTGCTGTTATTGTCTGACTATTGAGTGTTAGAACTCTAAAAATGAAACAAAAGATCACCTTTTATTTCCGTAGGAGAAATAAAGGGTGATTTTTTATAAGGGAACTATTTAGTGAGTGCTCGTTAATTCGTTTTTTCAATAGAAAGAACTCGGAGTGGTGATTGTTGCTGGTTGTTAGTTGTTTGTTGTCGGTTGTTTGACCCCAACAACAAACAACTAACAACCAGCAACAATTGCCAATCCGGATTTTTGTTATTGAAAAAGTGAATTAACGAGCAGTCACTATTTATTGAATATATGCAGTAAAATTTTGACATTCAAGTGCAAAGAAATACGGGCTTTTGTGCAGATTCCTTTGCACTCACTGTTGTTAGTTGTTTGTAGCCAGACAACCAACAACTAGCAACCAGCAACAATCGTCAATCTGGGTCCTTACCCGTTGAGAAGGGCTACTCACTAACTACCAGTCCCTAGTTATCAGTTTCCTCTTTACATTTTCTCTTTGCTTTGCTACAATATTTCCATGTACAGCGAGGAAGAAAAGGAGTACTCCCGAACAAAGCGAGCTGGCGAGGGTGAGAGGTCGGCAAGGGGAGGAAGGCGTTTTGGAGCTGTTTCTGACAAAGAAATAATCAAGGTGGGCTTCACGTCAGAAGCCAATAAGGGTGGAACCGCGGGTTAAGAATCCCTGTAACTCGTCCCTGTAACTTTCATGTTACAGGGATTTTTTATTTGCATTGGGAAAGGTGACTCAGGTCGCTTAAGGTTCTCAAGTTTCTCAGGTTATGTAGTGACGACTCGTTAGTTTTTTATAGTAAGAAGTCGAATTAGTGGATTGTTGTTGGTTGTTGGTTGTTAGTTGTTGGTTGTCTGGCCTCAAACAACCAACAACCAACAACTAACAACTAACAACAGTAAATGCATAGGTATTTGCAGAATAGCTCGTATTTCTATGCATTTAAATGTCAAAAATTTACTGCACATATTCAATTAATATCGAGCGTCTGAATTATCGAACAAATAACCTGAGCAACCTAAAAACCTTGAGCAACCTGAGAAACCTGTCCACAAGGAGGAACTATGACTTTTCAGCAGATCGTTTTAGCGCTCCAGAAATTCTGGTCGAAGCAGGGCTGCGTGCTCGGCGAAGCTTACGACACAGAGAAGGGCGCCGGCACCATGAATCCTGCTACATTTCTGCGCACCATCGGACCGGAACCGTGGAATGTAGCCTATATGGAACCCTCTCGTCGTCCAGACGATGGGCGTTATGGGGATAACCCGAACCGTTTGTACCAGCATCACCAGTTCCAGGTGATTATGAAACCGTCTCCGAACAACATTCAGGAAACCTACCTGGAATCTTTGAAAGAATTGGGTATCGATCCAGAAGAACACGATATTCGTTTCGTAGAAGATAACTGGGAATCCCCGACACTGGGTGCTTGGGGCATTGGTTGGGAAGTTTGGTTGGACGGGATGGAAATCACCCAGTTCACCTATTTCCAACAGGTCGGCGGCATTGACGAACATCCAGTTTCCGTAGAAATCACCTACGGTTTGGAACGTATCGCCATGTATATCCAAGAAGTGGACAATGTGTATGACCTGGTATGGACCGATGGTGTCACTTATGGCGACATTTGGCACCAGAATGAATACGAACAGTCCGTGTACAGCTACGAACTCTCTGACCATGACATGCTCTTCAAGCTCTTCGATATGTATGAAGCCGAAGCGAAGAAGATTGTGAAAGCGGGCTTGGTATTGCCGGCCTATGATTACGTTTTGAAATGCTCCCATTCGTTCAACCTGCTCGACGCAGCTGGCGCCATTTCTCTTTCGGAACGGACCGAATATATTTCCCGCGTTAGAAACTTGGCTCGCATGTGCGCGAAAGCTTGGCTGAAGAAGCGCAAAGAATTGGGATTTCCTATGCTTAAAGGAGGCGAAGCCAAATGAGTAAAAATCTGTTATTAGAAATCGGCACCGAAGAAATGCCGGCCAATATCATGTCCGGCGTGGTAGACCAGCTGAAAACATTGGCTGCTTCCCAGTTTGAAAATTACCGTATTTCCACGGACAAAATCACCATCTATGCAACACCAAGACGTTTGGCTGTCCTCGTAGAAGGTGCGGCTGACCGTCAGCCTGACGAAGAAGTGAAGAAACGTGGTCCTTCCATCAAGGCCGCTTTTGATGCGGATGGAAATCCGACCCGTGCAGCGCAGGGCTTTGCTCGTGGGCAGCACATCGATCCGGCAGACCTGGTCAAAGAAGGGGATTACACCTGGGCTTATGTGAAGAATGAAGGCAAGAAAGTAGAAGACGTCCTGCCAGAACTGTTCCTGTCCCTCATCACCGGTTTGAATTTCACCAGAAGCATGCGTTGGGCAGATGAAGAAGCCCATTTTATTCGTCCCGTTCGCTGGATTGTGGCTCTTTGTGATAAAGAAATCATTCCTGTCGAATTTGCCCATGTGAAGAGCGGAAATATCAGCCGTGGACATCGTTTCCTTTGCAAACATGAAGTGGTGATCACCGACCCACTGTCTTACAAAGAAACCATGAGAGATGCTTCCGTCATTGTGGACCAGGACGAACGCCGCGAATTGATTCGCACCGGCCTTCTGGCAGAGGCTGATAAACTGGGCGGTCATGTATGGCACAATGCAGACCTTCTGGAAGAAATCAATTACCTCGTCGAATACCCAACCCCGCTTTACGGTCGTATCGATGATGAGTTTTTGAAACTGCCTGTACCGGCCGTTGTCACTCCGATGCGTGACCACCAGAGATACTATCCAGTGAGAAATGAAGACGGTTCGCTGATGCCCTATTTCCTGACTGTCAGAAATGGGGGCACCAAGGCGCTCGAAAACGTACAGCACGGCAATGAAAAGGTTCTTCGTGCTCGTCTGGACGATGCGAAATTCTTCTTTGAAAACGACCGCAAGAAATCTCTGGAAGGCCATAGAGATGACCTGACCCGCATCAACTATCAGGAAGGCATGGGTGATATGCGAGATAAAGCAGACCGTCTGCAGAAATTGGTCGATGCTATTGGCATGGGTTGGCATTTCACAGAGGCAGAAAAGGCCGATGCTGATAGAGCTGCTTTCCTTTCCAAATCCGATTTGGCAACTGGCATGGTGACCGAATTTACCGAACTCCAAGGCGAAATGGGCAAGGAATATGCACTGCTCGATGGTGAAAAAGAAAATGTAGCCCAGGCTATTTTCGAACAGTACATGCCAAGATTTGCTGGTGACATCCTGCCGCAGCAGAATATCGGTCGTGCCCTTTCCTTGGCAGATAAACTAGATAACATCGTAGCTACTTTCCTTCGTGGTCTCATCCCGACTGGTTCCCAAGATCCTTTTGCTCTTCGTCGTCAGACCATTGGTGCTGTCAATATCCTGACCGACGGGAAGATTCACTGGGATATCAGAAAAGGTATCGCAGTGGCTTTGGCACTCCTGCCTGGTGAATATGACGCTAAGAAGACCGTTGCTTTTCAGATTGAAGATTTCTTCCGTCAGCGTATCAAAGCCATCATGCTCGATGAAGGAATTGCTTATGACATCATCGACGCCGTTCTCGCTGGGCCCATCGATGACGTATATGCGCTTTTCCTGAAAGCTCGCTCCATGGCAGACAGCCATTTGAAAGATGAAGCGGACCTCCGTCAGGCCGTGACCCGTCTCTCCAACATCACTAAGGGCAAATCCGGCGGCGATGTGGATCCATCCCTATTCCAAGAAGAGGTGGAAAAGAAACTCCAGACCGCTTTTGATACTGCAGCAGCAAAAGTATTGCCACTCTTTGCGGCATACAAATACGCTGAAGCTCTGCCGGCTCTGAAAGAACTGACCCAGCCCATCAATGAATATTTGGATAACGTGATGGTCATGGTGGATGAGGAAGCGGTCAAGAATAATCGTATTTCTCAGCTGCTGAAGACATTGGCACTTTTCCAGGCTTGGGGAGATTTTAGTAAGCTTGTGTAACGAATTGTCTTACATCGTTGTGAGACGTGCTAGCTAAAAAGGTTATATTTGTTGCATATATCTTTGGAGACAATTAGCAGATTAAAAGGTTATTATTCTGCTAATTGTCCCTAACTCACATAGCGAAATTTCGTTGGCGACAAGGTTAAAAAGGTTATTTTAAAACCTTTCTATTGTTGGATATAAAAACTACCGCTAGTTTCATGGTTATAAAAGGTTACTGTATCTTGTGCAAAGAACGTTTTATAACCTTGTGGCTAGCGGTATTTTTATTAAGGTTGAAAAATTTGTTGGTAATAACTCACTCAAACTTCCCACCCATAAAATGAGCATTCATTTCGATGCTATCAAAGGAATA
>CAVBRV010000121.1:0-8163 GCA_963597965.1 Paludibacteraceae bacterium
GTATCTGGTAGCTAGTGACTGGTGACTCGTGACTGGGAAAACGCATGTCTAGTCACGAGTCACTAGTCTACTAGTCACCTACGTTAACCGTTTTCATACATAGTGGTGCACCGGCGGTGCATGAAATTTACTGCCTACTGCCTACTGCTAACTAAAAACAAAAAGCACTTTTGAGAAATCTATCTCAAAAGTGCGATCTTTTTGGTGCGCTTGGGGGGATTTGAACCCCCGACACACGGTTTAGGAAACCGCTGCTCTATCCAGCTGAGCTACAAACGCATTGATGTATTCTATTATAGCATGAGGAAAAGGAAAATGGCAAAAAAATCGTAGGCAGTAGGCAGTTAGCAGTAGGCAGTAAAAGACTGCTGACTGCCAACTGCCTACTGCTAACTAAAAATGTTTCATGTGAAACATTTCTCTGGTGGTTGCAAGTCCTAATCCCTAGCTACTAGTCACTAGTCACCCAATTATATATAATAGAAAATAAAAGGAGGCCTAGGCATGGAGCAGACATATGAAAAACGAATCGCCGCGGTGCGGAAGTGGATGAAGCGGGCTCGGTCGCCGCAGCTCATTGTGTCCGATCCGGCGGCGCTTTGGTATTTAACGGGAGAATCCATTCATCCCGGCGAACGCTTGACGGTGCTAGTGATTCAAAGAACTCGCATTTTCTGGGTGCGCAATCGGTTATTTCCTTTGTACCATCAGAGCAAAGAAGTGGAAGATATTTCCTTTGTGGATGGAGAGGATGGCGTGGCTCTTTTAGCAGAGCAGTTGGAACCTTCGCTTTGTAGCGTGGATGAAACCTGGCGGGCCGGATTTCTTTTGGCCTTGATGGAAAAGAAAAAAGGGCTGACCTTTGCCAACGGTTCCTTTATGGTGGATGCGGTGCGGGCCATTAAGGATGCGGAAGAAATCGAATGCATGCGAGAGGCGTCTCGTATCAATGACCGGGCCATGGAGCGGATGAGGAAATGGATTCAGCCGGGTATGACGGAAAAAGAATGCGCCGAAAAATTGCTGGTCGTGTATAAGGAAGAAGGGGCAGAAGGATTTTCCTTCCCGCCCATCGTATCTTTTGGCGCTCATGGGGCGGATCCCCATCACGAACCAGACGACACGGCGCTCCAGGAACGGGATGTGGTGCTTCTCGATATAGGTTGCAAGAAAAATCACTATTGCAGCGACATGACCCGGACCTATTTCATAGGAACACCAACAGAGGAAGAAAAAGAAGTCCATCGGATTGTGGATGAAGCAGGACGTTTGGCGGAATCTATGGTACATCCCGGTGTGGCATTGAAAGAATTGGATCGGGCGGCGCGGAAATATATTTCTGATGCGGGGTATGGAAACTATTTCACCCATCGCCTAGGCCATTTCATCGGCATTCGAGAACACGAAGCAGGAGAAGTGTCGGAAACTTCGGAAATTATCGCACAGCCGGGCATGATTTTTTCCATCGAACCGGGGATTTATCTCCCAGGGAAATTCGGCGTTCGCATAGAGGACTTGGTGTTGGTGACGAAAACGGGATGTGAGACTCTTAACAGATCGGTGAGGAGTTGGTGATAGGGTTCTGGGGCGTCGTTTGTGGTCTGTGGCTTTTAAGGGGAATTACCGTTATACAAGGGTTCTGTTGGAGAGGATATGGATAGAGGGATAATGAAGTGAAACCGCTGTCAAAAGGTTCTACTGACGAGATTCGGCTAGAATCTTTTGATAGCGTTTCATGTGAAACCTGAGAAAAGCGAAAGCATACAACCAGAACCCTAAGACAATGTTTCACGTGAAACATGAGAAAAGCGGAAGTATGCAACTAGAACCATCAGACAGCGTTTCCCGTGAAACATGAGAGAAGCGAAAGCATGCCCCCAGAACCCTGTGACAGCGTTTCACGTGAAACATGACAATAGCGAAAGAAAGGAAACATATATGATTACTATTAGAAACATGACACTCGGCCGCGGCCGTCCAAAGATTTGCGTGCCGCTAGTATCCGATACGTTGGACGCATTGGAGAAGGAATGTATTTCCTTACAAGATTGCCCGCTGGATATGCTGGAGTGGCGGGTGGATGATTTGCTGAATATGGAAGGCATCCAGCTCACTTCTGATTTGGAAGAGGCTTACAAGACCATTCGGAAATATTTCCCGGACACGCCGCTTTTGACAACCTTGCGAACCAAGAGCCAGGGAGGCGTGCATGAGACGACAGATCAAGAATATTTGTCCATCCTGTCTTTGCTGATCCATTCCCATTGGGCGGACATTCTGGATGTGGAGTACGGTCATGAAATGTTGGATACGAAGGTGCTTATCAGTCAGGCCAAGGCAGCGGGACTGACGGTGCTCATGAGTTATCACAAATTTCAGCGGGCCATGAGCGAGACGGAACTCATTGATACGTTGGAATGTATGAAGGCACTCAAAGCAGATATTTTGAAAATCGCTGTCATGCCGAAGACACCGAAAGATACAGCAGCTTTGATTTCCGCAGCCGCTCGTGTGGGTGAGACCTATCCTGATACACCGATCATCACCATTGGCATGGGAGACATGGGACAACTCACGCGATTGGCAGGAAATGCACTAGGCGCCCCATTTACTTTTGCGGCAGGCAAAGAAGCCAGCGCGCCGGGACAGCTGACGGCGGTGGAAGTGAAGAAAATATTTGATGTTTTGTATGAGTAGATGTTTCATGTGAAACATGTCTAGTAGGCAGTTAGCAGTAGGCAGTAGGCAGTAAAAACTGCGAACCGCTAACTGCCTACTACTAACTTTAATAAGTTTCACGTGAAACATGTGAATATAGGGTTATCATTCTGCTGATACCTGTAGCGTTTTTAGGTATTTTATTCCTCTGGCGATAGGGTTGTAACTCTATGGCTTCGCTTATTTCACATAGTGGATATGAAAAAGAGACAAGGCTATAAAGGGTTATGCCATTAGCGGCGTATATAACGTTGTCTTTAGGGGTGAAATGATTTGAAATTAGCAAATGTTATAGAATACAGATTGAAAGCGGAGTGAGTTGTGAACTTTACTCGATTTCATCGGGGTTCTTATTCATATCTGACAATTTTATGAGCCTATTTTCAACAAATTTGTACATTTCATGAGCCTAATTTGTATCGAGCTGTACATTTTATGAACCAATTATCGACGAGTTAACTTGGAATAGAGAGATGTTTCACGTGAAACATGTCTAGTAGGCAGTTAGCAGTAGGCGGTAGGCAGTAAAAACTGTGAACCGCTAACTGCCTACTGCTAACTGCCTACTTTTATAGTATAATGGGGACAGTTTTATTTCTAAAAAATAAGGAGGAGACACCATGTCTTTGAAAGAATTTAAATTGGCTTTTGGCCGGGGGAACCAGTCTGTGATACTCCCGGAGGAACATATTTCTGATGTGCTCGAAGGCGTGCCAACGGCGGCTTGTGATGTGAAGGAAGCGACTTTGGCTTGCATGCGTCATCCCATCGGTTGCGCACCGCTGGCAGAGACGGTGAAGAAGGGGGACAAGGTGTGTCTGGTGGTGGCGGACATCACCCGCGCTTGGAACCGGGCATCCGAATTTACGGTGCATGTGGTGAATGAACTGAATTTGGCAGGCATTCCTGATGAAGACATTTACATCGTATTCGCCCAGGGTACCCATCGTCCTCATACCGATGAGGAGAATGTGACTTGCGTGGGCGAGGAAGTGGCACGTCGCATCAAGATGTATCAGCATATTTCTACCGATAAATCCCAGCAGACCTATGTGGGTACGACGACCAGAGGGACTGAAGTTTGGCTCGATTCTCGCGTGGTGAATGCGGATAAAGTGATTCTCATTAATGCGGTGTCCACTCATGATATGGCCGGTTTCGGCGGCGGACGTAAACTGATTCTGCCGGGCGTGGCTGGTTTTGAAACGGTGCAGCAGAACCATTGCCATGCGCTGGGAGATACCCTGGGAAGTGGCCTCAATCCAGATGCCAAGCTGCTCAAGATTGAAGGAAATCCGGTGTCCGAAGATATGCAAGAAGCTTGCGACATGGTGCATCCTTGCTTCTTGGTTCACTCCATCATCAATGAACAGGGCCAGATTTCTTCCATGGTCGGCGGCGATCCCTACAAAGCTTGGCTGGAAGGAACGAAAGAAACGTATCGCATGCAGAAGGTGCCTATGAAACAGCAGGCAGACGTGACCATCGTTTCTGCCGGCGGCTATCCGAAAGATACGAACCTGTACCAGGGCACCAAGTGCTATAGCACCGCAGAAATTGCGACGAAAAAAGGCGGCATCATCATTACCATGATTGAAGCGGAAGACATCATGGAACCGGCGGCCTACCTGGGAAGTTTCAAGTATAAAGATATGACCGAAATGGAAAAAGGCCTTCGGGATTGCTTCACCATCCCCTTTTTCGTGGCTTTTGAAAATTTGAACACCGCCCTGACCCATACGGTCTACATCGTGACCAAACCAGAAAACTTTGATATTCTTCGGGAAAAGACCCATCAGATTCCGGTGGCTACAGTGGAAGAGGCTTGGGAACTGGCACAGAAACAGTTGGAAAAGGAAGGAAAGACGGATTATTCTATCAATATCATTCCTCATGGAAGTGCGATTGTACCATTTTTGAAATAAGGCCGCTAGAGATAGGTTTCACGGGAAACTTTTAGTAGGCAGTTGGCAGTAGGCAGAAAAAGCATACGCTATCATGCGAAATTCTGTATGCGCATTGTTGTTTGTTGTCGGTTGTTAGTTGTTTGGAGACAGATAAGTAACAACTAAAAATCAGAAATAATTGCTAATCCATTTATACATGACTTGAAATTGGAATTAATGAGCAGATAGTTTAATCAATGAAAAAGAAGCTACTACTTATATTTGAATAAGCAGTAGCTTCTTTTTCATTTTCTTTATTTCTTTTCGATAGCATCAACGATTCTATCTGTATGGATTCGAGTATTGGTGTCATCCATACGGTTTGCGATCATTTGGTTAATGGTATCAGCAATTTCAACAGCTTTACTCTTTTCAAAAATAATAAAGGAAGCTCCTTCTACTTTTCCGCTAGTCAGAGTAATTAATAAAAAGGTTTGAAATGCAGAAAGGGCACTGTTTAAGCCTAGAATGAGAGCAACAATTCCTGGAACCACCTGGTCTGTAATTATTCCGAAACCTACGCAGAGGAGAATGATGCCAAAGATTAGAGCTTTTATATTTAAACTAAAGCTTGTTTCCACAGAAGAAATTTGATTGACTGGAACACTACGTTTATAACTGCCTAGTGGAATTAATTTCAAAACGGTATTTGGTATACTTAATTGAATCATCCGATCGGCAATAGAAATAGAGCCTTTCATGTAGAATGTTAAAAATGATGTGATAAAGCTAACACTTTTGTTCATGGTAAATCCCCCTTTGAACTACGTAGAATTTCCGGTTGAAATTCTAATGTTTTTTTAATATAACTCTTTTTGAAATATTTTTCAACTGTAAATTAAAGAATATATATCGAAAGGAGAAGTTTTAAACGAATAGTATCAGGTTAAACAATTCAACTATGTCAACAAATAGTTGTTTTAATCAACTTTGTTATCTGCTGACGTATAGCATGACACAAATAGAAATCCCCGGAAGCGGCCACTTCCGGGGATTTCGTGTTGCATTAGAAACGATATTTTCATAATATAGGTTGAGTAAGTAAGAAATACAAGAGAATGTTTCACGTGAAACTTTTTGGTGGGCAGTTGACAGTCAGCAGTAGGCAGTAGGCAGTAAAAACTGCCTACTGCCTACTGCTGACTGCCTACTCATCACAGCATATTCTTCTTCCACAAAATAAAGGTCACAATGAGGGTGGAGAGGATGCCGATGAGGATGACGCAGACGAAGCCCACCGGGGAGCCTTCAAAGGGGACGGGGACGTTGATGCCCCAGAGGCTGTAAATCAAGGTGGGGATGGCCAGGATAATGGTGACGGAGGTCAGGAATTTCATGATTTGGGACAGGCGGTTGGAAATAATGGAGGAAAAGCTATCCATCATGGACATCAAAATGTTGGTGTAGATTTCCGCCATTTCCAAGGCCTGCTTATTTTCGATGATCACGTCTTCCAGGAGGTCTTCGTCTTCTTCGTACATTTTGAGGAGCGAGTGGAGCGGGCTATTTCGCAGGCGCATGAGCCGTTCCATCACGTTTTCATTGGCGTGCAAGGCGAAGTTGAAGTAGGTCAGAGATTTCTGAAGTTCCAGCATGCGGAAGAGTTCTTTGTTTTGCAAAGATTTTCTGACCCGGGTCTCAATGACGTCGGTTTGTTTGTAAATTTGTTGCAGGAAATACAAGAAGGAAGAGGAGGCCTGGGAGAGAATTTGAAATAGGAATCTCGTTTTCTTGTAGGTCTGGAAGGAGGTGAAGGAGTTATTCAGAAATTTCTGAATGACCGTATTCGGTTCCAGGCAGACGGTGATGAAATATTGGCGGGTGATGAAGATACCCAGCGGCAAGGCGTCGTAGGCGTCGGTTTCCAGGACCACTGGCGTATTGACAACGACGAAAATGTAATCGTCTTCCAATTCCACGTGGGACCGTTCTTCTCTATCCAGTGCGGTCTGCAGGGAATCCACCGGGATGCCGGTGAGTTCATTGAGATGCACCAATTCCGCTTCCGTCGGGGCGGCGGCGTTGATCCAGGAGCCTTTTTCTAGTTGCTCTAGGGGCACACTCATCAGTATGTGGTTTTCGTTGTGTTTGTATGCCTGTAACATGGCCGTCCCTCCTCTTCTATTAGTTGGCAGTTAGCAGTAGGCAGTTGGCAGAAATTATCTGCTGACTACCTGTTATTCAAATAATACTACTTAACTATAGTCAGAAATGGTGATTCTGTCAACGATAAAGTGAGGAGTTAGGAATGAGGAATGAGGAGTGGTGGTGGCGGCGCATAAAATTTGGAAGCGCCGCAATAATAGATAGGTTCTGGGACACCATTTGCGTTTTGCGGAAGTTGGTGTGTGCTCCGCTATGCAAGGGTTCTGTTGGAGAAGATGCGTGGGGCGAAACAATGAGGTGAATCCGCTGTCAAAAGGTTCTAGGACACCGTTTGTGTGTTGTGACTTTTTGTGTGCGTTCCGCTATACAAGGGTTCTACTGACGAGATTTGGATAGAAGAATGTTTCACGTGAAACATAAGAATAAAGGTTAGCCCCTCGGAATTATGTCATTAAGTTAAGAAAGCGAGTTCATCTCTATCCGTCATTTCGACCGGTTGTATTTGTGCGAAATGAAGAAAATGGTATAAATGGATTTGTGTCCCTGAGTGGAGAAATCTCTTCAGCACCTGCGGTAAGGGCTTACAGACAAAAATGGATTAGGAATTGATCGCTGGAAAGCAGGAAATAGTGCCATGAAACAGATTTGTCATTAAGCCCTTATCGCTATTGCTGATGAGATTTCTCCACTCAGGGACACAAATCATTTCAATACTTTTACACCATCAAGCACAAATAGGATCGGTCGAAATGACGGTAATTTTTATACCGCTTTCTTAACTTAATGACATGATCCCGGTGGGCTAACCTTTTATCAAATTGTTTCACGTGAAACATGCCTCTAGCCAAATCTCGTCAGTAGAACCCTTTGATAGCGGATTACATACCAAAAGTCACCACACGCAAACGGTGTCCCAGAACCTATACATACTCGCGGCGCCCTATAAATTTGATGCGCCGCCACCACCATTCCTCACTCCTAATTCCTAATTATTTCAACGGCTCACTCGTCTGTGTCCTTAAAAATATTTTCTGAATTGTAATCTTCTGTCCCTGGAAGCGTTCGGAGAGAACGGGGATGATCATGCGGGCGGCTTGGCGGATTTTCACTTTATCGATGGGTTTGTTGTTGTCCCGCAGGTGGTGCACCATTTGGTAGGTCTTTTTATCGCCGACGCGGTAGAAGATGATGAGGTCACGGATGATGGTCATATTGTCCTCCTTGTATGGAATGAGTCATATTTCATGAAAACGAAAAAGTTAGGAGTGAGGAATGAGGAGTTAGGAGTGAAGGAAGGGGAAGCAAAATGGTTATTTCAACAAATCATTTCATATCGCTAGTGCAGCCCCCTCTGCCTACGGCATCTCCCCCGATGGGGGCGATAAATAAGGTG
>CAVBRV010000122.1:0-8102 GCA_963597965.1 Paludibacteraceae bacterium
TTGTGTCCCTGAGTGGAGAAATCTCTTCAGCAGTAGCGATAAGGGCTTAATGACGAATCCGGTTCATGTCACTATTTCCTGCTTCATAACGGTCCATCCCGATTCAACTTTTGGGTCTGTAAGCCCTTACCGATAGTGCTGAAGAGATTTCTCCACTCAGGGACACAAATCCATTTATACCGCTTTCGTCATTTTGGGCTAATACGATCGGTCGAAATGACGGATAGAGGTGAAACCGCTTCCTTAACTTAGTGGCATTACCCCGTCGGGGGAGAATAAAAGAGGGGGCTGCACTAGCGGTATACTTCTCTATGTGTGATATAAGGATACGATTAAAATAACATATCATTTCATACCGCTGGTGCAGCCCCCTCTGCCTACGGCATCTCCCCCAACGAGGGTGATATATATGGAGATAGTAGCCTTTCTTATCGCTAGCGCGAGCTATCCCCCGCTGCACTCACTTCGTTCGTTCCGCCTCCCCCTTCCAAAGGAAGGGGGCAAATGAGGTATTTAACCATTTACTGCCAACTGCCAACTGCCTACTGCTAACTGCCAACTAACAACCAACAACTAACAACCAACAACAAAAAATCATGAATACAAAACAAACGCAATACATCATTTCCCTCGGTTCCAACCAGGGAAAATCCTTATCCATTCTCCGCGGCGCTTGTAAATGCCTAGAGAATGATGAACAATTACATATCATCCAAAAATCATCCATTTACCAAACCCTCCCCTGGGGGAAGATGGACCAGCCGGTATTTCTCAATGCAGCCATCCTGGTTTCTTGGCAAGGGGAACCGGAGGACTTGATGCGGCTTCTGCTAGAAACGGAAAAAGTTTTTGGTCGGACTCGCGACATTCACTGGGGGCCTCGGACGCTGGATTTGGATTTGATTTATGGGTGGTCCATCAAAAGACAATCAGATTTACTTCATTTACCGCATCCCTATTTCTGGGAGCGGGCTTTTGTACTGATTCCCATAGAAGAGATGCTGCCCGATTTTTCCTATGATGGAGTGCCCATTCATCAGCGGATTGTATCATTGGACGGATATAAAGAGGTAACAAAGACGAAAGATTCCTGGAAAGGAGATGCGGTATGGCAGCCGATGTGAAAATGATCGCCAATGTGCGAACCCAGGTGGGCGAGGACATTCTGGCAAAGAAGGAAGAAGCTCCTTTTGAAATGAATGAAAAGCAGGGGCCTCTTTTGGTAGAGCGCATGGAAAAGGTACTGGCGTCTCATCTGGCAGTGGACGATGCGAAACAGGTGGAGCTGGTCAGTGGTATCAGCGGTTCCCAGAAAGCCTTGCTGGCGGCATCCTTGCTATCGCAGTGGAAGACGGCGGTCATCATTGTGCCTGAGCAGAAGGATATTTTCCGCTGGGAGCAGGATTTGGCGTTCTTTATGCCGGACGTGACCGTTCTTTCTTTCCCAGTGGTGGAAGAGGCGGATGTGGAAGTGACTTTTTCCAGTACGGAACGGTTGCGGGAACGGATGCGGACCTTGGGCGCATTGCTTTCTGAGAAGCCAGTGGTGGTGATTGCTACGTCGGTGGAAGCGGCGCAGAAAATCGTCACCCCCGATGCGCTGGGGGCCAGTGCTTTTTCGTTCCATATGGGCGATGAGCTGGAACGAGAGGAGCTATTGGAAAAACTGGTCTCTCTTCATTATGAACGGGTGGATCAGGTGGAGCGGTGCGGTCATTTTGCGGTACGCGGCGACATTTTGGATGTATTTCCGATCAATGAGGAACATCCGGTGCGCATTGAATTTTTCGGCGACGAAATCGACAGCATCCGCCTCTTTGACGAAGACACGCAGCGTTCTATTTCCGAAAAGCAGGAAGAAACCATTCTGCCTCTCTTTGTGAAAGCAGAAAAGAAATCAGTCCTTACTTCCTATTTGCAGCAGGGCCTAATTTTGTACGATGAACCCCAACGCTGCGAGGAAGGGGTGCGTCGGTATTTCAAAGAAGAAAAGGCCAATCGAGACAAAGCGTTGACTTGGGGCGAGACCATTCGCTTAGGGCGCAGGGCCCATTATAAGGAAATGGTGTTTGCCTTATTGAAACGGAAATTGACGGGCTTCACCTTTGATAACGAATACAGCTGGAACGGGATTTCCACCACCAATTACCAGCGGCAGATTCCGATTTTCATTGAAGATTTGCGGCATATGCTGGAGAAAAATTGGGAAGGCATTCTGTTGACGCCTCGCCGGTCAGAGCGCAAGGAAATCGAAGGGATTCTCTCGGAATACCAGATGCCTATGGCGGAAGAACCGACGCCGGGCCGAGTGACTCTCATCAATGGTCTCTTGTCCGATGGATTTGAATTGCCCGACGAAAAGCTGTCTGTCATGACCGCCGGTGATGTGCTAGGGCGGCAGAAGGTGCGCCGTATCAAAGGTGTGTCGAAGGGCAAGCAGATTCGTTATTTCTCAGACCTCAATCCAGGGGATTACGTGGTACAGGCGGCCCATGGGATTGGGAAATATATCGGCATCCAGACCATCGAATTGTCTGGGATTCATCGAGATTATATTACCATCCAGTACGCTGGTTCCGATAAGCTCTATTTGCCCATGGAGCAAATCACCACGTTGGAGAAATATATCGGCACCGAAGGGGAAGCGCCGAAGCTCAATTCTATGGCAAGCGCTAGTTGGGCGAAAGCAAAGGCGAAGGCGAAGAAATCCATCGAAGAATTGGCGGAACGGTTGCTGGAAGTTTACGCGAAACGCGAAATCACCCAGGGCATTTCTTTTGCCCCCGATACGGCGGAGCAGCGAGAATTTGAAGACACCTTTCCCTATGTGGAAACGGAAGACCAGCTCACCGCCATCGACGCCATCAAAAAGGCCATGGAAAAACCGATTCCCATGGACATGCTTCTCTGCGGCGATGTGGGATTTGGGAAAACCGAAGTGGCTATGCGGGCGGTTTTCAAGTGCGTCATGAGCGGCTATCAGGCCATGGTGCTTTGTCCGACTACCGTCCTTTCGGAGCAGCATTATAAAAATTTCAAAGAACGAATGGATCATTTTGGCGTAAATATCGCCGTGCTGAATCGGTTTGCTTCGCCGAAAGAAAAGAAAGAAATTCTTCGTCAGTTGGAAACAGGGGAACTGGATGTGATCATCGGAACCCATGCGGTGCTGAATAAAAAGGTGAAAACGAAACGGCTCGGACTCCTGGTGGTGGATGAAGAGCAGCGGTTCGGCGTGGTGCAGAAGGAAAAATGGAAATCCTGGTCTGCCGGCATCGATGTGCTGAATTTGTCGGCCACCCCGATTCCTCGTACCCTTCACATGAGCCTCACTGGCGTGCGAGACATGGTGACCATCACCACGCCGCCTTCTAATCGCCATGCCATTCAGACCTACGTGACCGAGTACGATGATGACATTGTGAAACAAGCCATCCTCCGTGAACGAGAACGTGGCGGGCAAGTTTTCTTCGTGTACAATCGGATTGAAACCATTGATGCCATGGCGGACCATTTGCGAAGCATTTTGCCCGACGATGTGACCATCGGCATCGCTTACGGGCGGATGGAAGGCAAGCAACTGGAACAAATCATGATGGATTTCTACGAAGGTCGCTATGATGTGTTGCTCTGCACCACCCTCATCGAAAACGGCCTGGACCAGCCCAATGCGAATACCATGCTGGTCTACGATGCGGATCGGATGGGGCTGTCCCAGATTTATCAGATGCGCGGCCGCGTGGGGCGTTCTGAAAAAATCGCCCGTGCCTGGTTCTTCTACCGCAAAGGAAAAGTGCTCTCTGAAGTGGCTGAAAAGCGGCTCGATACGATTCGGGAATTTACTGAACTCGGTAGCGGTTTCAAAGTGGCTATGCGCGATTTGGAAATACGAGGCGCTGGGAACCTCTTGGGTTCGGCGCAACACGGAAATATTGCTAGTATCGGGTTCTCCACTTATTGCAGTATGCTGGAAGAAGCGGTGGAACGGCTGCGGGCCATTCGCGAACACAGAACGCCGCCAAAGAAACTGCCCAATACGACCATCGAATTTCGGCAGGACGCCTACCTGGATGCGGCGTACATCAAGAATGAAGAGCAGAAAATGGAAATCTACCGCCGCCTGGCTTCCGTGGAAAATGAGAAAGAACTGGATGACCTTATCGATGAAATCGTGGACCGCTTTGGTACGCCCACCGTTCCGGCGGAGAAGTTATTCAATATTTCTAAAATTCGGGTGAAAGCGAAACAGCTGGGCATCGGCAGTCTCTTGGACGAAGGAAATAGTTTTCTCATCACCTGGGCGGATGAAAGTTTCATGAAAGGCTGGAATCCCATGCTTCTTCCGAAAACCTGGACGCCTTACCTTCGTTTCCTCCCTGGACATCCGACGAAATTGCGGATTCGGAAGGAAGTGGTGAAGGGGGATATGATGAAGTGGGTGGCCGGCTTCGTGGGCGAGCTCTTGGCGGAGGTGAAGAAGGGTTAGCAGTTGGCAGTAGGCGGTTAGCAGTAGGCGGTTAGCAGTAGGCAGTTAGCAGTTGCCGCTAGAGTCAATGGTGGTGATTGTTGTTAAGGTACAGGTTTCTCGAACGAGCTGATGAGGCTAGTGCATTATATTGAGGGAATTATCATTTATCATAATGGGTTTATGGTTTATATACCGAGTTCGTATGTGACAATTTGCCATGAAGAAAATCTCATTGGTTTAAGTTTTAGGGGATGTGTTTAAAATGAAACCTTAAACCAATGAGGCGATGAAAGCATGCTTGTTTTCTATAAACAACTCGGATTATAAACCTTAAACCTTTCATCACGTCAATATCAGTGATACACTATCGTCTATCAGCCCATTCGAGAAACCTGAGAACCCTTAGAACCCTGAGCAACCTGTAATCACTAGCGTTATCATGCCTACTCACTCAAATCCTTACCCGACATCCCTTAAACAAAACATAACCTTTTCCCTTTGGGACTTTACATTTTCTTTCAAATCTGATACTACTATATAGTACATGTGAATAGAGAGGTACAGGTTGCTCAGGTTGCTCAAGGTTCTAAGGTTTCTAAGGTTTCTCGAATGAGCTGATGGGGCTAGTGTATTGAGGATATTTCAAAATATTATCATAATTGGTTTATGGTTTGGTTTATGTACCGAGTTCGTATGTGACAATTTACCATGGAGAAAATCTCATTGGTTTAAGGTTTAGGGGATGTGCTTACCATTAAACCTTAAACCAATGAGGCTATGAAAGCATGCTTGTTTTCTATAAACAACTCGGATTATAAACCTTAAACCTTTCATCACGTCAATATCAGTGATACACTATCGTCTATCAGCCCATTCGAGAAACCTGAGAACCCTTAGAACCCTGAGCAACCTGTAATCACTAGCGTTATCATGCCTACTCACTCAAATCCTTACCCGACATCCCTTAAACAAAACATAACCTTTTCCCTTTGGGACTTTACATTTTCTTTCAAATCTGATACTACTATATAGTACATGTGAATAGAGAGGTACAGGTTGCTCAGGTTGCTCAAGGTTCTAAGGTTTCTAAGGTTTCTCGAATGAGCTGATGGGGCTAGTGTATTGAGGATATTTCAAAATATTATCATAATTGGTTTATGGTTTGGTTTATGTACCGAGTTCGTATGTGACAATTTACCATGGAGAAAATCTCATTGGTTTAAGGTTTAGGGGATGTGCTTACCATTAAACCTTAAACCAATGAGGCTATGAAAGCATGCTTGTTTTCTATAAACAACTCGGATTATAAACCTTAAACCTTTCATCACGTCAATGTCAGTGATACATTACACTAGTGTTTAGCGGCACATTCGAGAACCCTGAGAACCTTGAGAACCCTTAGCAACCTGTAACCTCTAGCGAAATCATACCTACTCACTCAAATCTCAAATCTCAAATCTCTATTTTTACATTAAGGTGTTTTATGAGAAAAAATTCATTTATTCAAGGCGCTCTGATCCTGACAGTAGCAGGCATCATCGTCAAATTTATCGGTGCTTTTAGCCGTATTTACCTATCCCGACTGTTAGGGGGAGAAGGGATCGGACTGTACCAGATGGCCTATCCGATTTATCTTCTTTGTCTGTCTGTGTCTTCCGCCGGCCTTCCGGTGGCGATTTCCATCATGGTGGCGGAACGAAATGCGGTGAACGATTACTTCGGTGGGCAGAAGGTGTTCCGTATTTCCATGATTGCCCTCATCATGACAGGGGTCTTCTTCAGCGGACTCTTGTTCTTTGGCGCCCAATGGTTGGTCGATACGGGTATTGTGCGTGACCAGCGAGCTTATTGGTCCCTCTTGGCCTTATCACCGGCGGTGTTCTGCGCCACCCTTTTGGCAACGCTTCGTGGGTATTTCCAAGGCTTGCAGCTCATGACACCTACTGCTGTGTCCCAGATTTTAGAACAAGTGGTTCGGGTAGTCACCATGATTGCTTTTGCGGTCATTCTTTTGCCTTACGGCTTGGAATACGGCGCCGCTGGTGCGACCTTGGGCGCTGCACCTGGTGCGTTCATGGGCATCGTGGTGCTTATTGCGTTCTGGTACATGACTAGAAATTGGCGAAAAGAATTGGCAGGAAATCAGGATCCTACCATCAAACCGCAAAGTGCGCTTCATATCATCAAGCGGCTTTTGGTCTTAGCCATTCCTGTTTCTTTGGCAAATATCATGCTGCCGATTGTTTCCAATATCGACCTTCTCATCGTGCCTCGCCGGCTGGAAGTGGCAGGCTTTGCGGTGGAAGAAGCGACCACTCTTTTCGGTTATCTCACTGGCATGGCGACGGCGTTGGTGAATATGCCAACCATCGTAACTGCTTCTTTGGCAGCGTCTCTGGTACCGGTCATTTCAGAAGCCATTGCTCAGAAGAAAAATGACGTGGTCATGACTCGAACCGATACGGCCATGCGTCTCGCAAACCTCATCACCATTCCTGCTTTCGTAGGGATGTGCGTCATTGCGACCCCGATTTCGGATATGCTCTATGCGACCAAAGATGCGGGCCCTTGTATCGCTGTCATGAGCTTCGGCGTTTTCCTATTGGGCGTGCAGCAGGTGACTACCGGCGTTCTCCAGGGCATGGGGAAGACGGCTATTCCCTTCTTAAATATGGTAGCTAGTGCGTGCGTGAAAGTCATTCTCTCCTGGAACCTCACCGCTCTTCCAGCCTGGGGTGTACTGGGTGCTGCTTGGGCGACCAATGCGGATTTCGGCGTGGCTGCGATTTTGAATTTGATTTTCCTCTATAAATATAGAAGATATACCATGGACATCCTGCACACCGTGAAACTCTTCATCGCTGCTGGCGTGATGGGGGCTGTTGTATTGGCGGTGTACCACGGAGCATTTGCCTTCATCCATAGCAATACGCTGGCAACCTTGGCTTCTATCGCCGTAGGTGGCGTGGTGTACTTGGTGGCGATCGTCCTCATTCGTGCGGTGAAACCAGAAGATGTACAGGGCGTACCGAAGATTGGCGGCAAACTGGCTGCTTTGGTGAGCAAAATGAGATTTGGGAAATAATGTATACGTAGCGGGCCGTGTCTCTTGGGGGCACGGCCTTTTTGCTTTGGGTGACTGGTGACTGGTGACTAGGGATTGGGGATTAGGTTATTATTTCGCTGATTTCGTTTGATATTCATATGACTGAATACGCTAGCGTCAAGGTTATGAAAGGTTATAAAGGGTTATGAAATAAACGATATTCCCATAACCTTTTATAACCTTTTTAACCTTGGGGGTAAGCGTGTTTATATTTTGATATGCTAGCGAGGCCTGCAGAATAATAACTCAAACTTCCCACCCATAAAATGAGCATTCATTTCGATGCTATCAAAGGAATAAGGATTTATGGTAACATCACTAGCGTCATTTCGACCGATCGTATTTGTGCAAAGTGATGATACAGAAATAAATAGATTTGTGTCCCTGAGTGGAGAAATCTCAGTGGCACCAGCGGTAAAGGCTTGATGACAGAATCCCATCTCAGTCTTTAAGCCCTTACCGCTAGTGCTGAAGAGATTTCTCCACTCAGGGACACAAATCCATTTATACCACTTTCGTCATTTTGCA
>CAVBRV010000123.1:0-8052 GCA_963597965.1 Paludibacteraceae bacterium
ATATGAATTTTTATCCAAATCTTCGTCAAGGAAATCCTTAAATAGCTCGCTATTCGCGGATTTCCTTTCCTCGCTTTGAATAAAAATTCAAGAATCATTTCAAATAACGATTAAATCAGTGTTTCCCTAGCGTCATCAGCTCATTCGAGAAACCTTTAGAACCCTTTGTACCCTTAGAACCTTTGTGACAGTAGAAATCATCGCATATTTCGCTTAACTTAATGACATTACCCCGGCGGGGGAGACACAAGCCGCTATTAATACTATCGAAAGCGGCACTAGCGTTACTGCCAACGGCTAACTGCCTACTGCAAACTTATTCAAAAGGAGACCAACATGAAAATACAATTCGGTAATACCTGGTGGGGGAAGGAATGGCTCAATGCCCTCGGCGAAGCGGACTATAGCAACCGCCTTCTGCGTGGCGCGACCTATGCTCGGGCGGGGGCGGTACTTTCTATGGACTGGGAAGGACATACACTACACGCGAAAGTGCAAGGAAGTCGGCGGAAGCCTTACGAAGTAACGTTGGAATTTCCTGTATTTCCAAAAGAACAAATAGACGCCTTTATGCAGGAATTGTCCACCCATCCTTCCATTTTGACGAAACTGACCCACCGGGAACTAGATCCGAAAGTGCTCACCTTGGCAGAAAAGGCAGGGATGGCTCTATTTCCTTCTTCCATGGACGATTTAAAAATGAACTGTTCTTGTCCGGACTGGGCACACCTGTGCAAACACATTGCCGCTGTGATTTACATGATGAGCCTTGCCATTGACAACGATCCCTTTCTCGTATTTGACATGCATGGGTTCCCTTTGTTGGATGTACTAGAAAAGCGCGGATTGTCACTTTCGGAAGAATTGGATGTAGATATTCCCCTTTGGCAGGACTTGGTTCAGGGAAATCCGATGGCTAAGAACAAGGAGTCGCTCATAGAACCGAAGGATTTACTCTATCCAGATTTTACGAAAATTCATAGCCTCTTGCCTTTATTTCTGAAAGTACTTCCAGAGAAGCCTGCTTTTTATAGCCGCGGCAGTTTCCGCAAAGTCTATGAGAAGGCTATGAAAACCATCACGAAAGGGGCCGCTTTTGGTCTCTTTGATTCAGAGCGAATTTATCAAGTGCCCAGCGGTGAGGATAGTCATCTCCTAGCGGACGCAGAAGGGGCAGTTTGCCAAGTCCAGAAATTCGACCAAGGGGAATTTCTATTTCCTTCTAAAGAAAGTTGGTCCCTGGACCGCTTTGTGGCAGCCCTTTTGGACATGAGTGAAGAAGAAGCGGAAGACGCCTCCTATTCAGTCCGTGCATTCCGACAGGTCTTGCTTCTGGCGATGCACCTTCTCCGCAATGGAAATATGGTTCCCGAATTGGTGCGAACTGACGAGAGGTGCATCGGGATTCGCTGGCTTCCTACGGACATGGACCCGGGTACGGCGGAAGCTATGGGATTGGTGTCAAAGTGGCTGGATGCCTCAATGGTGCAAGTGAAACTGGGGCGCCATAAGCCTTGCGAAGCAAAGCATCCCTTAGAAACGGTAATTTCCCTTTTCTTGACCCACCTGGTGCATCGTCTCTTTGGCTATCCGAAACAGGAAGACCTGTTGCAGGCTCTCTTTTTCTTAGGGGAAACGCCGCGTCTTACGGGCCTGGACATTGAGGGCAGCGAGAAGACCATTGCTTCTTGGACGTCCTATTTCCATGTAGCCAGCTGCCGGTGGCAACCGGTGCTCATGGTGTCGGACAATGCAGAAGGTACGCGCTTCGATTTACACGTGGCAGTGCAAGATAGCGAGCAACCGGACACGCTGCCCATTCCGCTTTCCGATGTATTGCAAAAGAAAAGCTACGAGAAAGACCGCTTTGCCATTCTGAAAGATTTGGACCTCTTGTCGTCCATGATGGAGGGGCTGTCGGAGTACATGGATGGGATGGGAAACCATCCGATTTCTTTTAGCAATGAAAATTTTGCACCCTTCCTGCTGGACATCATTCCTGCCATGCAAATGCTCGGGGCTCGGGTGGTACTGCCGAAGTCGCTGAAAGTATTGCTTCGTCCGAAACGGACGGTCCGCATCAAGAAGAAAGAGGAAGGAAATGTGGCTTCGCCGTCCCTCATCCATATGGAAGATTTGCTGGATTTCGATTGGCAAATCGCCTTGGGCGAGGACATCATTTCTCCCGAAGAATTTGAAAAGCTGGCGGTGAAAGCAGGTTCTCTCATCCAGTTTAAAGGGAAATATCTCTATGTGACGGAAGAGGATTTGAAACAAATCGAAAAGATGTGGCAGCTTTCCAAATCCATGGCAGGGGAGAAATTGCTTCGTCTCGCCTTGGCCGGAACTTACGAAGGGACGAAGATTTCTCTTACTCCGGAAGTGCGACAGATGATGGAAGAAATCCGGTCGAATACGCCGGTGCCGCTGCCCGTCGATTTGCATGCCACCCTCCGCCCTTACCAGGAACGGGGCTATTCTTGGATGTACAACAACAGCCGCCTCGGCTTCGGCTGCATCCTGGCGGATGACATGGGCCTAGGAAAAACGCTACAGGTCATTACGTTCTTGGAAAAACTTCGGGAAGAAGGCCGTTTCCAAAAGAAAAAAGCCCTGGTGGTGGTTCCCACAGGACTTTTGGCGAATTGGCAAGAAGAAATTGCCCGTTTCGCGCCGGAATTATCGGTATTTCTATACTACGGACCCAAACGGCGCATCGAGGATTTCCAAGGGGATGTGCTGCTTACCTCCTATGGATTGCTTCGCTCCGATGAAAGCATTTTGAAAAAGAAGAAATGGGAATTTTTCGCCATCGACGAAGCGCAGAATATCAAAAACGCGGACACCGCCCAGAGCAAAGCGGTGCGGTCTATCAAAGCGCCCATCCGCATCGCCATGAGCGGTACGCCGGTGGAAAACAACATGAAAGAATTCTGGTCCATCATGGACTTTGCGAACAAAGGCTACCTGGGCACGGCGAAATCTTTCAAAACCGAATACGCCGACCCCATCCAGTACGAGCAGAATCAAGACGTGGCGGCCACCTTCCGCCGCATCACGGCGCCCATGTTGCTCCGCCGGCTCAAGACGGACAAGACCATTATTTCTGACCTCCCCGATAAAATCGAACAGGACACCTACGCCATGCTCACACCAGAGCAGGCGGCCCTCTACCACGAGACGGTGGAAGAAAGTCTCAAAGTCATCGAGTCCGTGAATGATACAGACCACCAGTCTCTCTTCAAACGGCAAGGGCTGGTGCTGCAGATGATTTTGGCGTTAAAGGAAATATGCAACCATCCCACCCAATTTACAAAAGAAGGAAATTGGAATCCCGCCTTGTCCGGGAAGGCCACCATGCTTCTCGACCTGGCGGCGTCCATTTCTGCCAATAAAGAAAAAGCCCTCATTTTCACTCAATTCAAGGAAATGGGGGACCACTTAGTAGATTTCTTGGAAACGAAACTGGGAGAAAAGGTAATGTTCCTCCACGGCGGCTGCTCCATCAAAGAACGAAAAGCCATGGTAGACCGTTTCCAGACCGACCCGAAAGCTCGTTTCTTCATTCTCTCCCTGAAAGCCGCCGGCACGGGCCTCAATCTCACTGCGGCGTCCCACGTCATTCACTACGACCTCTGGTGGAATCCAGCGGTCGAAGCTCAAGCCACCGACCGTGCGTACCGCATCGGGCAGAAACAAAATGTCTTCGTTCATCGCTTCATCACGAAAGATACGTTTGAAGAGAAAATCAACGACATCATCCAGCAGAAGAAGAATTTGGCAGACATGACGGTTTCGGTGGGAGAAAGTTGGATTGGGAATTTGAATAATCGGGAATTGCGAAAGATTTTTGGGTGACTAGTGACTAGTGACTGGTGACTAGGGATTAGGGATTAGGGATTAGGAAAAGCGTTGGCAGTTAGCAGTAGGCAGTTGGCCGTGACGCTAGTGCTTCTTTCGATAGCATCACTAGCGTCTTGTCTCCCCCGTCGGGGGAGAATTAAAGAGGGGGCTGCTATAGCGGTATACAATGCTATGAACATATCACGCGAACACGGTAATGTCCGCTTCTAACGGTAAGAGCATGTGAGGCAATCATTCTTACCGCCAGAAACGGGTATTACCGTGTTCGCGTGATATGTTCATGGCGTTGCATACCGCTACAGCAGCCCCCTCTGCCTACGGCAGCTCCCCCGGCGGGGGGAGCCAAGATGCTAGTAGTGCTATCGGAAGAGGCACTACCAACTACCAACTACCAACTGCCAACTGCCTACTTATCTCAAATCTCCCCCTCATCAATACTCTTCAGCAACGTTTCCAACGGCGTATCATCCAAACTATAGCAAGGAATGGAAAACGCGGGAAGTGACATGTTTTGAAAATCCTTTGTCCCTATGAGGGCAGTGGATTTCTTGAGATGGGCGGAGAGGTGAAAAATGTCATCTGTTTCCAAGTAGGGGATATGGAAAGCTTTGGCCGCTTCTCGGGCCAAGGTATTTTCTGGTAGATAGCCCCAGTGCACATCATAGCCTGCCAGGAAGAGGTGACGCATGATGGTGATGGCATTGGTATCGTGGCCCAAGAGCAAGATGGACTTGTGATTGGGCTTTTTTCTTTGGTAGCTGTAGAGAGTGAGCCGGTCGGTGATGGGGTCTTTGTAAATCATTGCGTCCAGGCGGAAGGCTTTTTTCAAGTGGGATTCGGTTAGGACATTTTCCGGCTTTCCATCGGCTAGGAAATGGTGATTGGAAATCATCACCAGCCGGCTGCACCATTGGGCGGCCATCATCAGGTCGTGACAAATCATGATGATCGTTTTTCCTTGTTGGGAAAGTTCTTTGCACAGGCGGAAGATTTCTTCCTGATAAAGCAAATCCAGGGCGGCGGTGGGTTCGTCTAGGAAGAGAAGGGGCGTTTCCTGAGCGAGCACTTTGGCTAGCATGACGCGCTGTTTCTCCCCACCGGAGAGAGCTTGAATCGGTTTTTCCGCAAAGGCCGCGGTGCCGGTGTAGGTCATCCATTTTTCAGCAATTTCTTTGTCCTTTTTGTTTTCTTTTTCCCACCATTTGAGGTAGGGGTAGCGGGCGGAGAGGACAATTTCTTTGCAGGTGTAACCGAAGCTGATGCGGAAATCCTGCTGCATGAAGGCGATGGTACGAGCAATGTCTTTTTCTGACAACTGGTCTTCATTAACGCCGTTCAAGGAAACGGTGCCGCCGCTGCGGGGAATGAGTTTCCGTATGGCTTTCAGAAACGTACTTTTCCCTGCGCCGTTTGGTCCGATGATGCCGATAAATTCACCTGGCTTGGCTTGGAGGGAACAGTCTTTCAAAATGGTTCGATTTCCGATGGTGACGGAAATATGTTGCGCGTCTAAGAGTAAAGAGTTCATGGGGGCCTCGTGTTTATATGTTTAAATTAAGCGAAAATTGTTGCTGGTTGTTAGTTGTTGGTTGTTGGTTGTTGGAGGCAAACAACCGACAACCAACAACTAACAACAGTTGCTTATTCGATTTCTTGCTAAATGGGACGTAAATGATTTCCCTCTCATTCAAAGCATAGCCTGCTTTCTCATGCGGCGGATCAGGTACAGGAAATAGGGGGCGCCGATGATGGCGGTCATGATGCCCACTCGTATTTCCAAAGGTGGCGCAATGATGCGACCTAGGGTATCGCAGAGGAGTAGAAATAGGGCGCCCGTGAGGGCCGAGGCGGGAAGGAGGATGCGGTGGTCTGGGCCGAGTAGGATGCGGGTCACGTGGGGGACTACCAATCCGACGAACCCAATCATGCCGCTCACGCAAACCGCAGCGGCCGTGATGAGGGAGGCAGTGAAAAGGAAAATGGAACGGTAGAGAAGAATATTCATGCCCAGAGATTTTGCTTCATCTTCGCCCAGGGAGAGGGCATTCAGATGGCGGGCCAAGAGACAGAGGAGAAGAATCCCGACTACGATAGGAATGATCGCCATGCCCACATGTTCCCAGCGGCGGTAATCCAGGCCGCCTACCATCCAGAAAAGAAATTCTTTCAATCGGTATTCATTCATGAAGGTCAAAAGGCCATTGGTCATAGCGCCCAGGAAAATACTGACTGCCACGCCAGCCAAGAGGAGACTCATGGGCGGGATTTTCCCATTATGGAAAGTGAGGAGCAATGCAGCGGCTACGGCACCGAGTGCCCCCAGAAGAGCAAAGGTAGGCATGTAGTACATGGAGACCGAAGTGAGGCCCAAGGAAATACAAACCACCGCACCGAAGGAGGAACCGGAAGACACGCCGATGATGCCAGGGTCCGCCAAAGGATTGCCAAAGACCCCTTGCATGACTGCCCCCGCCGTGGCAAGGGCCGCTCCGGTCAAGATAGCCACACAGATACGAGGCATGCGGATAAACCAAAATACTGCCATTTGTTCCTGTGTGGGATTTTCTCCGGGAACTGGAATATCCAGCGCCCGGCCCCATTCATGGAAAATGGTGGACACCGGCACAGAAATTTGTCCCATATGAAGTGATGCCAGACTGACCAGCAATAGCAGCAGGGCCATGAAAAAAAGAAATAGGGTTTTGTTTTTCGTAGAATGTATCATGAGGATGCCTTTCGTTTATAATGATTTGGTGACTGGTGACTGGTGACTGGTGACTGGTGACTGGTGACTGGTGACTGGCGCCTTTCCTAGTCACGAGTCACCAGTCCACTAGTCACTTATTTTCATACTAAACAGTATACGTATAGTACAGTCAAGCGTTGCTATGCGTTTGCGTTTCACGTGAAACATGGTTACAGGGTTCTAAGGATTCTAGGGGTTCTAAAGGTTCTAAGGGTACTAAAGGTTCTAACGGACCCCAAATGCGATGATAACTTCAGCGTCTATCGGCTCATTCGAGAACCTTGAGAACCCTTTGTACCTTTAGAACCCTAAGAACCTTGTACTCACTAGCGGAATCATGCTAACTATTGCCAATCCTTAACTTAACAGCATTGGGGGGCAGGGGGGATAGAGTGTTTCGCTAGAAACACATTCATCGCACTCAGATAAATCTCCCTGTTAGGCTATTTCAAATAAGCACACTCCTCTTTTCTGAAATATGTCCCTTCGGGCCATTCTGTAGTAGGACCGAGTTCGCTTATCATACAGTAGTGAAGTATATCGCTAGAGCTGCCCCCTCAGCCTTCGGCAGCTCCCCCGACAGGGGAGCCGAGACAGCGGTGTAAACTTACTTACCCGGCTTCGCCGCCCCTTCTCCAAGGGGCCACATGCTAGTGCTACTATCATTTTTATTCATAGTAATGTAACCATAGCGTTTAATGATTTGGCTAAAAATATCATCAATACAGTATACTAATGTCGTCAGCTCGTTTGAGTAACCTTTAGAACCTTGAGTACCCTGAGAACCCTGTAGCCACTAGCGAAATGAAATGCTATGTGAGAAAATCCCTGACGTGAAAATCACTGCCAACTGCTAACTGTCAACTGCCAACTACTCAGAGAATGAATCCCGGTGCAAATCGCCGGTATAGTCCACTTGAATCTGTATTTCCGTGATGTAATCATCCGGATCCTCGGTGGACCAGAAATTGCGGATCGGGGTGATGTAACCATTTCCTACAATGGTAAGAGAGTTCTTATCGATAAAAGATTTCAGCGTCTCAATGGCCTCCACATACTTGGTGTGATAGCTGTGTTTCTTGTAAATGGTGGCGTAGAGCCCGGCCGGTTTGACTTGCAGCGACTTGTAATCTTCCGCTTCACTGACTTGGGTGAAATAGTGAGATAGGGCCATATATTTCCCCGCATCCAAGGATGCCTTTGGGAGCAAGTAGCCTGTGAGATTTTCGTTGAGCACCTGCTCCTGCCATAGCTTGGCATTGTGTTCGGAGAGCCGATGCAAGTCCTGGTCCAGCGTAGAACCAGCTGGCGGAAAGGGGGTAGTCAATAAATAATGGGTGTCATGATGCTCTAAGGTGATGCGATCCGCTTTGACCGTTTCAGCCAAGGAAATTTTCTTCAATTTGGCGGCGATATGACGTTGATTCTTTTGAATGAGCGCC
>CAVBRV010000124.1:0-8015 GCA_963597965.1 Paludibacteraceae bacterium
GAGTTATAGTTAGTGAACGTAATTCATTAGAGACCATATTGGCACTAGGAGAAGGCGAGTGTGTGATAGATACATCTTTGCAAAAAAATAGTCAGGCTTATAACGAATTAAGTAAAAAATATCCTGAAGAAATAAAGAAAATTCATTTTTCTGGAGGAACAGAATTGAATACTGAATCTTCTTTAGCACAAAATCCAGATTTTATATTAGGATGGAAGTCAACCTTTACTTCATTATTAAAAAAATCTACTCATTGGTGGAATTCACGAGGAATAAAAACGTATGTGGTAGCTACTTCTAATCATTTATTATCACAGGGGACTATTGAGGAAGAATGTAAATTTTTGGATGATATGGGGCGAATTTTTTCTCATAAAGATAAGACTGATCAAATGATTAAAGATATACATCAAGAATTGGCTTATGTAAAGAGTGAAACTGCACAAAGAGAGAGACAAATGGTTATGGTGATAGAAAAAAACAGAAATGGATTTTTTAATTATGATTCAGGGTGGCTTGTGGGAGACATGGTACAACAATTAGGAGGTTATATGCCGGTAAAGGAACGAACTGTCAGTAGTGAAGAATTAATAAGATTAAATCCAGATGTAGTTTTTGTTGTCTATTTTAATGATGAAATGAAACAAAATATATATGACACTTTTGACGATCCTATGTATAGTTCATTAAAAATAGTAAAAAATAATAGGATATATCCAATTTCTTTATATGACATGTATGCATCCGGGGTAAGGACCACAAATGGTATCCAGTTGATTCGAAAAGGATTATATCCTGATTTACAATAATTTCCAACTTTAAATATCATCTAACATTGCCAATGGATGATTCCTGTGGAGAAATCGCATTGGAGCAGAACAAATCGAAGTCATTGTCAAAATAAAGCCAGTGGAAGAAACACTCACATTCAATGCCTATGAATATAGTATAAAGAACTTTGACAAAACCGATGAACCATTGGAACAACTGACAAAGTATATTGCAGAGACCCTTTGCGGGAAAAGATCCTACTTACTCTTGGAAATAGAAGCCAACGCACGAATTGGAAAAGGGCAAGAAGTTTATCCAAGTGAAGAACTCATTCTGGATAAAAGTAACTCCGATAGAAATGGGAAAAAGAGTAAAGTTCTCTATCAGGTCAATGGCGTAGCAGGCATGCATTCTCAAAAAATTGGTAATGCCTTTCGTACCATTGATACCTGGTACCCCGAATATGTAGAAGCCAAACTGGGACCGATTGCCGTAGAACCCTATGGTGCTGTGACCACATTGGGCCGTGCGTTCCGTTCGCCCAAAGAAAAAGTGGATTTTTATACCTTATTTGACGCTTGGTCCGCACCGCAAGAAAAAGAGAAAGATAGCCTCTTTGGTGGTCAACCAGAAAGTGTACTCAGTGAGGAAGAAGAGCACTTTGTCATAGCTGTACTGATTCGGGGCGGTGTATTTGGACAAAGCGGAAAGGAATAATATGAAATACTATCAGGAAATCAGATTGCTTCCTGATGCAGAGACCTCACTGTATTTCCTTTGGTCCAAAGTATTTGCCCAAGTACACTTGGCTTTGGCAACAGCTTCTGCGGAAGGAGACGGAAGTCAGATCGGGATTTCCTTTCCCGGATATTCCGAAAAATCCTTAGGAAATACATTGAGAATCATAGCATCAGAAAAAGAAATGCTGGAAGCATTGGCCCTAGAATCCAAATGCAGCCGATTGGCGGATTATGTGCATTTGACCAGTTGTCGGCCCATACCAGAACGTCGGATTCAAGGTTACAGCATCTATAGCCGCTACCAGCCGGATGAACCGGTAGCCAGAAAGGCCCGGCGCTACGTGAAACGCCATGCTGACGTATCTTATGAAGAAGCGGTAGCACTCCTGCAGCAGCGAAAAGAAACCTATACGTTGCCCTATATCATGATGAAAAGCTATTCCAGCAAGCAGCACTTTCATCTCTTCATCCAGAAGAAATCGGTGGAAAAAGAACAAGATGGACAATTTAATTCGTATGGATTGAGTGTGACGGCGTCGGTACCGGAATTTTGACCTAAATAAAAACACAAGCAAGAAAAGTTCGATAAAATGGGCTTTTCTTGCTTGTGTCAAAAATTTAGGGTAAAATGGGATGGGATAGAGAAAGATTCGATGGGCACAGTGGATTTTCTCTTTGTGAAACAGTTCACTGCCGCATAGGCAGTTTAGAAAGTATGGTCCATTGTTTATATCCCCCTTGCTTAGTTCACTGCCGCATAGGCAGTTTAGAAAGGCGGAAAGTCCGCACATCATGCAAGTCACACGTTCACTGCCGCATAGGCAGTTTAGAAAAAACCTTTGACCATACCAGACCGGCGGAAAGTGTTCACTGCCGCATAGGCAGTTTAGAAATTTAATTCGTTCGGCGCTTTTTTCGAGATCGTCGTTCACTGCCGCATAGGCAGTTTAGAAAATACTCACCACACGCAAAATATCGAACTTTGAGTTCACTGCCGCATAGGCAGTTTAGAAAACGCATTGGACGAGCTCTCTTATTTTTAGCTTGTTCACTGCCGCATAGGCAGTTTAGAAATTGACCGTGTACTTTTACGGAATACACCGTATGTTCACTGCCGCATAGGCAGTTTAGAAACTAAGTCCTATGGTGAGTTACGCCGCCTTGAAGTTCACTGCCGCATAGGCAGTTTAGAAATATGACGTTGTTCTCTCCGTTCGGGGCGTTGATGTTCACTGCCGCGTAGGCAGTTTAGAAACGTAGGAGATGTGGTAAGCTTGAGCATCAAAAGTTCACTGCCGTATAGGTAGTTTGTTATTAGGCATTGTTTCAAACATAGAAAAAAGCTTTTGATGAGTAGCAACTCGGTCAGGTTGTTGCTACTGATTCCGGTATCAGTGTGGTTTCTGTTCCTTGTATTGGTTCATTCGGAGATACATGAGAACGCTGCCTACTTCCTCTTCATCAAAAGCTTTGATTTAAAGCTTATAGAAAATAGTAAAGAGCGTCAAGTGGACTAATGAGGAAATTTACTAGATCGTGGTTGGTCAATAATTCAGACACTGCATATTTCCTGAATATATGCAGTGAAATCTTGACATTCAAATGCATAGAAACACGAGCTATCCTGCAAACACTCGTGCACTATAGGCTTAAGTTTTACTTTCTGAGCCCGCCATTTAACAATAATGGTTTCTGAAAGTGTCATTGGTTTAAGGTTTAAACGTAAGAATACAAACCCTAAACCTTAAACTCTAAACCTTGGCAAGAAAGAAATCTTATAAAAAATAAGTTAATGCCCACTCACTAAATGGTGACTGCTCGTTAATTCATTTTTTAATAGCAACAATCACCAATCCGAGTTCTTTCTATTGAAAAAACGAATTATCGAGCACACACTAATTCAACCAACAAAAAACTCCCATCATCTATCAGAGAAAAATAGATGATGGGAGTTTTATCATGTTCAGGTTTGGCAAAAAAATACTCTTGGTAAAACCAAGAGTATTTTTGGTGACCCAGGAGAGATTCGAACTCACGACCCACCGCTTAGAAGGCGGTTGCTCTATCCAACTGAGCTACTGAGCCATAATGGTCGGGGCAGCCGGACTCGAACTGGCGACCCCCTGCTCCCAAAGCAGGTGCGCTACCAACTGCGCTATGCCCCGTGACGTTTATGTATTATACAGGATTGTGTGGCATTCGTCAATAGGGAATTTTGATTTTTGTAAAAATGTTGCTAGTTGTTAGTTGTTAGTTGTTAGTTGTTTGGCCCCAACAACAAACAACTAACAACTAGCAACTAGCAACATTTACCTACTTAGATTGTGTTATTGAAAAAACGAATTAACGAGCATTCACTAAATACAAGGAGTGGAACAAAAGAAAATCCCTGTTTCTTTTTGCATCCACATTTTCTAAGAAGCGTACTCAAATGATAAACTTGCCTAAACGAAAGAACAGCACTGATAGCATTCTGTCCATTTTCTTGATTAGATGGTACAATAAACATGACGTAAATCCTCATTGGCTCTTAGTTTTGGGATAACTCTATTATACCAAAAGAGGCTTACGTCTTTTTATGTGGATTTTGATTAGTTGTAGTGGGCTCTAATGCCTATTTTCAGGGTGGGAAGTTTGAGATATAATATGTAAATTGACTCTACAAGAAAATGTATAGAAAGGTGACATAGCATGAACAACAAAATCTGGACCCGTGAGTTTATCGGCATGGGTCTGACCAATTTCTTTTATTTCATGTCCCAATACATCCTGCTCGCCGGGCTGCCGGTGTACATCATGGATGATTTGCATTTGGGCCAGTGGGAAGCGGGGATGGCGATGACCTGTTTCCAGATCGGTACGGTGTGCTGCCGGCCGCTGGCGGGGCGGATCATTGATGGGGTGCAGAAACAGCGGCTTCTTCTGGTGACGTCGGTCTTTTTATTTCTCACCATGACCGGTTTCCTCTTGGCTAGCCAACTGGAAATGGTGTGGGGACTGCGTCTTGTGCACGGCATTATTTTTGCACTGGGCACCACCGCGTCGGCTACCATGGCGGCGTTGGTGCTTCCGCCAAAACGGAAAGGGGAAGGCATCGGGTACTTTGCGGTGTGTGGAAATATGGCGATGGTGGTGGGCCCTTTGATTGGTCTCCTCATCATCGATTTCTTAGGGGCGAAGGCGCTCTTTATTTTCCTGGCGGTGCTGGCCCTTTTGGCTCTCTTTTCAGGAAATGGAAAGAAATTGCCTGATGCAGTGATTTATCCTAGTGGGGCGAAGAAGAAAGGCTTCCACATGAGCGATTTCTTTGAAAAGAAAGCCCTTCCGGCGGTCATCTTGGGCGGCCTGGTGTTCTTTGCTTATGGCGGCGTTTTAACTTTCATTCCTATGTATACAAGGAGTTTGGGATTGGGTGGCTATACCAGTCTCTTTTTTATGGTGTTTGCGGTGGTGATTGTGCTCTCTCGTCCTTTTGTGGGCTATCTCTTTGACCACCATGGACCGGATTACACGGTGTACCCCGGATTCATTTTCTTTTCCATCGGTTTTGTGATCTTCAGCATGGCGTCCGGCGTATTTCTTTTGCTGGTATCTGCGGCGATTCTGGGCATTGGCTTCGGGGCCTTGGCACCAGCGTTCCAAACCATTGCGGTGCAAAGTGCTGCTCCCGCTAGAGCTGGCGTGGCGACGTCCACCTATTTTTGGTCTCTCGACATCAGCGTGGGCCTAGCGGCAGCGTTCTTGGGATTGGCAGCCGCCCACTGGAGTTATTCTTTCATGTACGGCGTAATTTGTCTCGCTTCGTCGCTCTTGGGATTGGCGTATTATATGTGGTGGAGGAAGCGGTGACTGGTGACTAGTGACTAGTGACTAGTGACTAGTGACTAGTGACTGGTGACTAGGGATTAGGGATTAGGGATTAGGGATTAGGGATTAGGGGTATTGTTGTTGGGGCCAAACAACCGACAACTAACAACTAACAACTAACAACAATGGAAGGCATAAATTTAGACTATGAGAAGCATTCGGGATGATGTATAATATTTCAATAAATAAATGGTAAAGAAATGATTTCGTATAAGATGCAGGTTACTCAGGTTACTCACATTTCTATCATATGCTAGTGTACTGTATCATTGAAATTTAGCGGAATTGTTAATTCTTGAGATATAGGTTTAGGGGTTAGGGTTTAAGGTTTATAGGATTACACATAAACCATAAACCAATGCGGTTTTCTTCATGGCAAATTGATTTTATACGAACTCGGAATGTAAACCATAAACCAATTCATGCTAAATGACTAATACCGTAAATATCATCGATACAGTACACTAGTAACGCAAGTGTTTTTCGGCACGTTCGAGGAACCTGAGTAACCTTAGAACCTTGAGAAACCTGAGCAACCTGTAACCACAGGCGTTAGCATACCTACCGCCACTTGACATCACCGCATTCCCAGGAGGTACGAACGAATGAATCACAAGTCGGTGCTATCCTATTTCAGTATGCCCATCATATATATAGGAATCCTATTGACCCTCATCCTGGATGTCTTTGTGTACCACCAGCTGGAAGTCATCGAGCAGAACCAGACGCGAGAATTGGGAAATACCCAGCTGGTCTGGATTTCTCAATCTGTGGAACGCTATGTGCATCTCTCTGACAATTTGGTTTCCTTGGTCATGCGGGAAGGGGGCGAGACGGAGCGCCTCAATGCCAGCATGGGCCGCTATTTCACCATGGTTCCTGAACTATGCAGCATGCAGCTCGCGCCAGGGGGTGTGGTGAATAAAGTCTATCCTTGGGGCAAAGACCGGATTGATTTATCTCAGATTATTGTAGACCCCGAACATTGGGCGAATAATGACGACAAGCGGAGACGGAAATTTTCTTTGTCTACCATCATCGAAAAGGACAATGGCGAACGGGATATGCTTTTCATCCGTCCTATTTATTTGTGGAATACAGGAAATCAGGAAACGTTCTGGGGCTTCACCATTGTAGATATTTCCATCAACCAGATGCTGGAACATTTGGATTTGTACCGCTTAGGGCTGATTGGCATCAATTACGAACTGACTTGGAAAGATAATGAGCACAGCCAAGAGGTGGTCATTGCGTCCAATGGCACTTTAGGAAGAAATCGGGTGCAATCGGTGCGCGGCATCGATGGAGACCTGTGGACCTTGTACTTGCAGCCCGTTCACGGCTGGGGCATTGCGTGGGTGGTTGTCATGTTGACCTGGATTGGTTTCACCACGACGGGCCTCATTTCCTTCTATCGCGGCCGGGGCATTCGGCTGAAGAAGCAAGGGGAAATCGATCCGCTGACTGGCGTATTCAACCGCAATGGCGGCATTCGTGTGGTGACGGAACACATGCAAAGATGGCCGGAGCAGAAACTCATGGTCATTGCCATGGACATCGATAATTTCAAACTCATCAATGATGTCTACGGTCACGAAGCGGGGGATAAGGTGCTGAAACAGCTGGTGGCCCAGGTGAAAGATTTCTTAGGCGCGCCCATCATCATCACCCGCAACGGAGGCGATGAATTTGTCGTCACCAAACCTTATAAATATGAAACGGAAATCATCGAAAGGCTTCGTCTATTTTGCGAGGCGAAGAAGGCAGTCGTCCATCAGGGGAAAACCATCGAATTTCAATCGTCCCTGGGCTATGCCCTCTATCCCCAGCAAGAACGGGATTACAAGAAATTGTGCGTCAAGGCGGACTTTGCTCTCTACAACTCCAAATTGAATGGCAAAGGAGGCTGGCGGAAATTTGACGAATCCCTCTTGGATATGCAGGAACGTTTCCAGCTGGGCTTCAACTTGGCAGATATGACGAACCACATGCCAGGGGCTATGATTATTTACCGGGCCGATAAAGAACGCACCATTCTTTTTGCTAGCGACCAGGTGATCAATCTCTTTGAATGCGAAAACTGGGAAGATTTCATGAATTTCACCGGCGGCAGTTACAACCGGGTGATTTCTGATAAAATACGGCGCCAGCTGGATAAGGAACGGGACAAGCTCATTCATTTCTCCACTAGCGATAAGAACATCGAGTTCATGGATTATGAAGTGGTGACGAAAACGGGAAAGGTGCTGGACATTATCAGCGCAGGAAATTACAATCACAACGATTTCCACGGTGATATTTTCTACGTGAGCCTTTTCATTAAGAAACATTTGCGGTTGGAGACGTTTGAGCGATAAGTTAAAAGGCAGCTTCTTGGGGAGCTGCCTTTTTTGGTGACTGGTAGCTAGGGATTGGGGATTAGGGATTAGGAAATAAGAGGGTTCTAGTCGCTATCGTCATTTCGACCGGGCGTATTTGTGCGAAATGGAATAAGAGTTGTAAATACCAATGTGTCCCTGAGTGGAGAAATCTCTTCAGCACTAGCGGTAAGGGCTTGATGGCAAAATCCCGTTTCTGTCATCAAGCCCTTACCGCTAGTGCTGAAGAGATTTCTCCACTCAGGGACACAAATCCATT
>CAVBRV010000125.1:0-7945 GCA_963597965.1 Paludibacteraceae bacterium
GTAGACTGGTGACTAGTGACTGGCAACTAGAAATGAAATATATTTCCAGTCACTAGTCACCAGTCTACCAGTCACTTCTACCCTTTCCTGACTAACGTTTCCAATATTTCTACATTTTCACAGGCTTGCTTGCGGAGCTGGTCCACTTGTTTCCATTCGTTGGGTTCTGTCGGATGGTGCAAGAGCCTTACCGTATCATTATATAACTTTTCCTCGTCCATATCTCCAATGGAACAGCTCGATTTGCGATGAATCAATGCCAAAAAGTTATCAATCTTCGGGTCATAGGAAATCCCCAAGAATGGTACATGCATCAAAGCAGAGAAAATCATGGCATGAAGACGCATGCCGATGACCACATCCATATTTCCCATCAAAGAAATCAATTCTTCAATGGTATACCCTTTTTTCAAAAGATAGATATGATTTCCTTCTCCTATGGCTTTCGCTGCTTCTGCATCTTCGGGAAATTGCATGGGAACCAGCACCACATTGCACTGTTCTTCTTCCACTAATCGATGCACACAATTTCGGAGATGGGTCATCCACCGAGGCGTATCGGCCCAATCTCGAATGGCAATTCCTACGGTTTTGCGCGACAAATCAATCTTATTATCTATTAAGATTTTCTTTCCTAGCTGTAAATCAACGGGGGCCAGAGAAAGCACCGCATCAGCAGTAGTGTAGATTTCTCGATGCACGCCCAATCGTTGCAAGAAGCCTTTTGATTCTTTGTCTCGTACCGTAATAGCATCTACGTAGTTCAGCACATGCTTCAAAATGATACGAATCACTCGATACCTGACGGGCCCAATTCCTTGGGAATAGAGGTACACCCGTTTCCGAAAGAGCACGCCCACGATGATAATGGTCAAGTAGTACACCATGCTCTTCCAACTGGTCACATCCTGCAGAAGGCTTCCGCCCCCGCTGATGAGAAAATCAGAGTGAAAAAGGGCTTTCAATATAGGAAATATCCCGAATCGTGGTACAGCCTCTACATGGAAAGTCTCTGCTGTCCGGGCAGGATTTCCTGAAATGACAGTAATATCCGGTGCATCAAAAGTCTTTCGGAGTGCTTGCAATATGGCTAATAACATCGCTTCATCGCCGGCGTTATTGAAACCATAGTATCCGGAAATCACAATCTTATACTTTTCCATATCGTTCTCCAAAGAACTTGGTGATCCGAACCAGAATCATCACAGCCAGCAGGGCAAATACCATAGAAAGCGTCCCTGCTGCTAGCCCATCTAGGCCACGAATAAAGCTCAGGATGAAAGGACTTCTCATATGCGCAAAAGTTTCTACCATGGAACCTTGACCGATGGTAACAGCCACAATAAGGAAATAATGCAAAATCTGCGGCCATTTCCGATACAAAGCTGCCAAGGAAACCAATACAGCGGGATGTCCAAAAAGAAATTCCTTTTCTCTAGGACGGGCATACATCATATCTTCCAGGAATCGGCGAAGGGCAATTTCAAATTGCGGCACCGGTGCCCCATTATTTCCACTGCGTCCAATGAACACATAGCCCACCACAGCTAGCAGTCCTAAGCCCACCAAAAGGCCCAGTTTGATTTGGATGTTGCAGAATTTCTTCACAAAGGAAACAAAATCTTTGTCGGAAGAAATGGTTTTCGTAAAGAAAGGGAACTTCCGAATGTAGACAAGAGAAATCAAAACCAAAGGCAGAATAAAGGTAGCCTTCACGCCGCGGAAAATTTCCATTTCTAAGAAGAATCGAATATCTCCCAAGAGACCACTCACAAAAGCGGCACCGATAAGGGAGAGAATCCCCATGCCCCAAAGCATGAAGGCCGATTCAAGGAACAGTTTTCCCCAACCAATTTGAGCAAAGGCTTTATCTTTTTTCTTCAAGCAATAATTGAGGAATAGGGTAACCACCACAACCGGTGTGCACACAGCCGCTCCTAAAGCCAGCAGCTGAAGGACCAAATTCATATGCAGTCCCCAGTACAAGCCCTGGGCCCCTAAGATGCCAATGATTTCAATCGGAAGGCTCCATTTCTTGAGTTCTGGGAGAATCAGAAGCAAGGCCATCACAATCAGTGACAAGGCTCCCATCATGGCGAGTGCCCGAAGAGGTTTCGATGGGAAATAATTGTCCATGACCGATGCTTTCCCTACGGTGAATCCGTGGTTTTCCAAGCGATCCTTCACGTCCTGGATGTAGGACGCATTGGTTTCCGAAAGGCTCTTCCCATCGGCTGCAAATTTGTAGGACGGGAACAGGTTCATCCGAATATTTCTTTCAATATCGGAAATATAGAAACGAGAAGCCGCTTCTTTCTGGTTGATTTTAATCAGTTCATCCTTGGACATGGCATAAAGACGAACTAGGTTATAATCGGAATGATTGGCTAAGTCTAGTACTCCCGCTTGTGGTTCAAAGCCCAGCTGATTCTGCGCTTCAATGAGAACAATGGGAATATGCCGTTTGTTCAGTTCAGTAGAAACGAAGTCCATGTGCTCTTTATAACCAATGGCTTCTTTCCCCTGGAAAATCACGCCGCTAATCTTATCGGTGCCATCCAAGGTGGCAAAGAAATCTTCCCAAAATGCTTTCGGTGCATGAGGGATATTGGACGGACGAAGAACCACATAAAAACCATGATCCGCCACTTGCTGGATGGTTCGTCCGAAAACGCCCAGCGGTACGGTCATGAATTTGCTATAATTGCCTTCCACTTCCAAGGTTTCCACACCGCCAGCGGTGAAGTTTCTCACTTTATCTTTGCCATACAGAAGTTCCATGTGCTTTTTCATTTCCTGGAAATAAGCCTGTCCTTCTTCGCTAGCAAAGGGTTGGATGTATAATTTTTCTTCCGAAAGTCCAGAGACCGTCGGATTTCTGAACTGAAAATCATAACCACGATAAATGCGGATATAGTTGTGATTCAAGAGTTTTTCCGGTGTTTCATCATAGACCGCCAAGGAGGTGACGCCGCTCTTCTTATACAGGGCAAACAGTTCATCCGCTGTCTTTCCTTCTTCTGCCGCACTATCGATGATGTTGTTATAATCATAGACCATTTCCACTTGGGTGGCCGCCGATTCCACTTGGTGTCTCTGCCAGGAAATTATTCCCGCTGCACAGGCGCCAATCAGAATGAGCACTGCCAACCATCGAAAGGTCATGTCTTGCAAAACTTTCATTCTTACCTACCTAAATGAGTGACTAGTGACTGGTGATTAGGATTGGGAAACATATGCCCAGTCACTAGTCACCAGTCTACCAGTCACTAATAGACTATGTTGTTAGTTATTAGTTGTTTGAGTCCAGACAACCAACAACCAACAACCAACAACAATCGCTAATCCGATTTCTTACTAGTTGAAAAGTGAATGAATGACCACTCACCACTTACTTCGCCTTCGTCTTGAACTTATTCATCTTCAAATATCCTTCAATGAAGGGGTTCAAATCTCCATCCATGACAGCCTGGATATTTCCTGTTTCAATGCCAGTACGGTTATCTTTGACCAAGGTGTATGGCTGGAAGACATAGGAACGAATCTGACTGCCCCACTCAATGGATTGTTGTTCCCCTTCGATGGCAGCTGTCATTTGTTCTCTCTTCTTCAGTTCCAATTCATAGAGCTTAGCACGGAGGAGGCGGAGACACTGTTCCTTATTTTGGAACTGGGAGCGTTCATTCTGGCAAGCCGCTACGATGCCGGTGGGAATATGGGTCATGCGGACAGCTGAACTGGTCTTATTGATATGCTGACCACCAGCGCCACTGGAACGGTAATAATCCACTCGCACATCGGCCATATTGAGGTCTACTTCCACATCATCACTGATTTCTGGCATCACATCTACCGCGGAGAAGGAAGTATGACGGCGTTTGGCTGCATCGAAAGGAGAAATACGCACCAACCGGTGTACCCCTTTTTCAGATTTCAAGAATCCATAGGCATACTTCCCTTTCACCATGTATTCGGCGCTCTTGATGCCTGCTTCATCGCCAGGGAGCATATTCAGCTCTTCAATCTGGAAACCTTCCGCTTCCGCCCATTTGATATACATACGAATCAACATTTCCGTCCAGTCCTGGGCTTCCGTACCACCTGCACCGGCGTGAAAGGTAATGATAGCATTATTCGCATCATAGGGTTCACTCAAAAGCAATTCGATTTCTTTCTTATCCAAAATTTCTTTGAGTTCGTCCAATTCTTTTTTTATTTCTGGCTCCATGCCCTGGTCATCTTCTTCAATAGCCAGGTCCAAGAGTTCCTGCAGCCCTTCCGCTCTAGCAAACAGGCGGGTATAGGTATCGTAGGCTTCTTTCGCCTCGGTGGCTTCCTGGGAAATTTCACGAGCTTTGTCCGCATCATCCCAAAAAGTAGGGTCACTCATCTGAATGTCGTAACTGGCAATTCGTTCTTTCAGCTGAGGTAAGTCAAAGTGAATCCCTTATTTCTTTTTCGTGATTGAGCAATTCTGTTAAAGTTTTTTTCAAATCTTCTAACACGCTTTACCATCTCTCTTTCTGTTTTGTACTTTGTTTCTAATATATATGAACAAGCCACAACAGGGTTCTCGAACGAGAACCCTGCGGGTTGTTACTAGCTTTATATTTTGGGTGGCTAGTGACTAGTGACTGGTGACTAGGGAAACACAAATCCAGTCACTAGTCACCAGTCTACCAGTCACTTATTATTTTTCCTCTGCCTTTTCCGTTTCCGGATTGCCATTATCGTCTACGTAGTGCTCGGTGGCATCTTTCAGATGGTCATCGGCAGCGGGAGTTACTGGTTTTTCCAAATGAGCACCCTCTTGAGAGTCGGCTTCTGGGTCGGTGGTGAAGCGAATCTGGATATGGTAGAGATAGAGAATGATGGTTTCCATCATGGCCTGCTGCATTTCTTCAAAAATGTCAAAAGCTTCTACCTTGTATTCTACGATTGGATTTCTCTGACCATAGGAACGGAGGCTGATACCTTCTTTCAGCATATCCATATCATCCAGGTGTTCCATCCACTTGGAGTCCACCACTTTCAGCATGACTGCTTTTTCCAGTTCCCGCATCATAGGCGAACCAATAGATTTCTCTCTAGCATCGTAAGTTTCGTGGGCCACGGTCTTAAGCTTGTCTTCCATTTCTTCGCGGCTCATGTCTTCTACGTCTTCCAGCTTGATTTCACCGGGAGCTAAGAAATATTTTTCCGCATATTTCAAAAGGCCAGCAAAATCCCATTCTTCTGGATAGAGCTTCGGGTCGGCGTAAGTTTCCATGCCCTTTTCGATGATGCTGTCCACCATGTTCATGATCTGGTCTTTCATGTTTTCGCCTTCCAAGATCTTCCGGCGCTGATCATAAACCACCTTTCTCTGCTGGTTCATGACATCATCGTATTCCAGGACGTATTTACGAATATCAAAGTTACGCGCTTCGACGCGCTTCTGGGCTTTCTGAATGGCATTGGAAACCATGCGGCTGTTGATGGGTTCGTCTTCTTCCAAACCCATTTTTTCCATAAACTTCTTAATATTATCCCCGCCAAAGATACGGAGCAAATCATCTTCCAAGGACAAGAAGAACTGGCTGGAACCGGGGTCCCCCTGACGGCCCGCACGGCCGCGGAGCTGGTTATCGATACGACGGCTTTCGTGACGTTCTGTACCGATGATAGCCAAACCTCCCAGTTCAGCGACCCCTTCACCTAAGGAAATATCCGTACCACGGCCGGCCATATTGGTGGCAATGGTGACTTGGCCTTTCTGACCAGCTTGCGCAACAATAGCCGCTTCCTTTTCATGATATTTCGCATTCAGCACGCTATGCACAATGCCCGCCTGGGTCAGCATATGAGACAATTCTTCAGACTGTTCAATAGACGTGGTACCAATCAGAATGGGCTGCCCCGTCGCATGACGGCGCTGCACTTCTTTGATAACTGCTTTGTACTTGCCCCGTTTATTTTTAAATACTACATCCGGCAAATCCTTACGCTGAATCGGTTTATTGGTGGGAACTTGCAAAACAGGAAGATTATAAATCTTGATAAATTCCTGTTCTTCCGTCTTCGCCGTACCAGTCATGCCGGCCAATTTGTCATACATACGGAAATAATTCTGGAACGTAATAGTCGCCAACGTCTGACTTTCACGTTGGACTTCCAGTCCTTCTTTCGCTTCAATAGCCTGGTGCAGCCCATCGGAATAGCGACGGCCATACATCATACGACCCGTAAATTCATCGACAATGACCACTTCTCCATCTTTAACCACATAGTCCTTGTCTCGTTCCATCATGGTCTGGGCACGAAGAGCCTGTACAAAGAGGTGGTTCAATTCCAGATTTTCTGCATCATACAGATTATCCACATGAAGCAATTTCTCCATCTTCGCCACGCCGGCTTCCGTCGGTGCTACAGTCTTCTGCTTTTCATCGATGGTATAATCTTCATCTTTCTTCAGTTGTGGCACCAATTTCGCCATCACATAGTAATTATCCGTAGATTTCTGGCCAGGCCCGGAAATAATCAGTGGTGTACGAGCTTCATCAATCAAAATGGAGTCCACTTCATCGATGAGGCAATAATGCAAAGGCCGCTGTACCATCTGGTCCAAGGAAGTAACCATGTTATCGCGAAGGTAATCGAAACCAAATTCATTGTTGGTCCCGTAGGTAATATCCGAATTGTAGGCAATCTTTCTCTGATGGAAATCCAAATCATGCACAATCAGGCCTACCGACATGCCCAAGAATTTGTATACCTGTCCCATCCATTCACTGTCTCGTTTTGCCAGGTAATCATTGACGGTAATGACGTGGACCCCTTTACCTGCTAGCGCATTCAAATAGACCGGCGCGGTTGCCACCAAAGTTTTCCCTTCACCGGTGCACATTTCCGCAATATTTCCTCGATGGAGAATAATACCGCCGATAAGCTGGGTATCGAAATGGCGCATTCCCAGTACACGACGAGAAGCTTCACGCATGACAGCGAAAGCTTCTGGCATGATGTCGTCCAAAGTCTCCCCTTTCGCCAGGCGAGCTTTAAATTCATTGGTTTTGTTGGACAAAGAAGAATCGCTCAATTTTTTCAATTCATCTTCTAGTGGATTGATTTGCTGTTCTACAATTTTGCGGATCTTCTTGATTTCTTTTTCATTGGACCCGTTAAACAATCTGTCAAAAAACTTATCAAACATCTAAATGGCTCCTTTATACACAAGGTCTTAACAATGCAATCATGTACAGCTAAATTTTGATACATCTAATTTATTTTAACAAAATCATAGGCTATAGTCAAAAAAAGGAGCGGATTTTCCGCTCTTTTTTCAGAAATTTTTTGATATATTGTGTTGTTGGTTGTTAGTTGTTGGTTGTTTGGGAGATATTCTGGGTTCGTTCCTGACCATTTATTACATGGCGATAGATGGAAATGATGGCTTATTACTCAAACTTCCCACCTATAAAATGGTGATTCATTCCGATGTGATCTAAGTCACTTAGCGGTTTTGAATATGAATGATAGGTCCGTAGGACCTCGCCCCCTCCGGGGGAGATGCCGAAGGCAGAGGGGGTGTATTTTTTCAGCCGTAGGCTGGTTGTATGGTTTTTATGAATACAAGGCGGTATAAATCGTAATGTTTGTATAGTGGCAAACTATTTTCATACCGCTTAGTATTCAGAAAAACCATACAACCGGCCTTACGGCCGAAGGAAATGCACCCCCTCTTTTTATTTCTCCCCCGGAGGGGGCGATGCCCGATGGGCCTATCATTTCAATTTAAATACCACTTGATGTCAAACTGCATTGACGAAAAGTGATATTTCTTAGGTGGGAAGTTTGAGTAACAACAGTGAGTGCACAGGAATCTGCACAATAGTCTGTATTACTATGCGTTTGAATGACAAAATTTCACTGCATATATTCAGTAAACATCGGACGTATGAATTAT
>CAVBRV010000126.1:0-7887 GCA_963597965.1 Paludibacteraceae bacterium
TTGAATAAAAATTCAAGAATCATTTCAAATAATGATTAAATCAGTGTTTCCCTAGGGATTAGGAAATGCATGGTTATGTTTTCTATCCATCGCGATTTCTTTATAAAAAAAGGCCTGGCTATATGAATTGTGCCAGGCTACCATCACTCCTCACTTCTCACTCCTAACTCCTCACTATAATGATACGAATTAAATGATATATGTCATATACAGGTAGAAAGGATAGCGTCATGTTTACCGTAACGAAACGAATTGAAATTTCTGGGGCCCATTTTTTGCACCTAGATTATGAAAGCAAGTGCACCAATTTGCATGGGCACAACTGGATTATCACCGTGACCGTGCAGAATGATACTTTGGATAAGAATGGCATGGTGGTGGATTTCAGCAAGATTAAGGAAATCGTGAACCAGTTTGACCACCATGTGATCAATGAGGTGTTGGGCGATTTGAATCCCACCGCGGAAAACATTGCCAAGTGGCTTTGTGACCGGATTCCCCATTGCATCCGGGTGTCCGTGCAGGAAACGGAAGGAAATGTAGCGACCTATGAAAAGTAAGTATCGCTATGATGATGGGCTCTATCATGTGACGGAAATATTTGATAGCATCGATGGAGAAGGAAAACGAACCGGTTATATGGCGATTTTCGTCCGGTTGGCAGGGTGCAATTTGCGGTGCAATTATTGTGATACCGCCTATTCGCTCACTTTGGATGATACGGAAGAAGCGCTGACCCAAGAAGAACTCATGCGCAGGATTCATCAATTTCCCTGGAAACGCATCACCTTAACCGGCGGCGAACCCATGCTGCACCCCCTATTTCCTTTGTGTCAAACCTTGGCAGAGGAGGGGTACGAGGTGAATATCGAAACCAATGGAGCGGTGCCCTTATTTCCCCAGCGTCCGAAAGGATTATTTTACACCATGGATTTCAAATGCAGCGGAAGCGGTATGAAATCCCACATGTTAGAAAAAAACTTTTCCCAATTAGGAAAAGAAGATGTATTGAAATTTGTAGTCAGCTCGGTTGCCGATATGGATGAAATGAGTCAAGTGATTCATGAGTATTTCCATCAAGGGAAGGATCCCGAATTTTTCGTCAGTCCCGTATGGGGACGAATCGAACCGGCTGACTTGGTTGAGTATGTAAAAAATCACCAGCTCGGTGATGTGCGGGTCCAGGTGCAACTCCATAAAATCATCTGGGACCCCAATAGGAGAGGCGTATAATGGTAGATTTGAAAAAATTAGAAGAAGCGGCCCGGCTCATCATCGAAGCCGTGGGGGACGACCCGAAGCGGGAAGGGCTTTTGGAAACGCCGAAGCGCTTCGCCGATATGATGGCAGAGCAATTTGCTTACAATGACGTGTCCAACGAAGACATTGCGAAGGAATTTGAAAAAACTTTCGCCACTCCCGAAAGTGATATGGTGGTGGTGAAGGACATTGAAATATTTTCCCATTGTGAACATCACATCGCTCTCATGTACAACATGAAAGTGGCGGTGGGTTACATTCCCCATGGTCGCGTCATCGGTCTGTCCAAAATTGCCCGCATCGCGGACGCCGTATCAAAACGTTTCCAAATCCAGGAACGGATTGGTACCGATATTCGAGACATCATGAAAATGGTCACTCACTCGGAGGATGTGATTGTTTACATCGAAGGGGAACACTCCTGCATGACCGCTCGGGGCATTAAGAAACCGGGAACGAAGACAAGAACGCTGGCGGCGTCTGGGGCGTTCCATGATAATGCGGAACTTAGGAAAGCGTTTTTGATGATGAAGGATTGCTGATAGTGGGAATTTATTTAGCATATTTGACTTCTATGAAATAAATTCTAGCGTCTTGTCTCCCCCGTCGGGTAATGTCATTAAGTTAAGAGAGCGGTATAAAAACTACCGTCATTTCGACCGATCATATTTGTGCTTGATGATACAACAGCATTGAAATGATTTGTGTCCCTGAGTGGAGAAATCTCATCAGCAGTAGCGGTAAGGGCTTAATGACAAATTTGTTTCATGGCACTATTTCCTATTTTCCAGCGGTCAATCCCTTTTCTGTCTCTAAGCCCTTACCGCTACTGCTGATGAGATTTTTCCACTCAGGGACACAAATCCATTTATACCACTTTTATCATCAAGCACAAATATGATCGGTCGAAATGACGGATAGAGATGAAATCGTTTCCTTAACTTAATAGTATTGCCCCGTCGAGGGAGAATAAAAGAGGGGGGACTAGCGGTATATTTCTCCATGTGTGATATAAGAATACGGTTTGGATAACATATCATTTCATATCGCAATAGCTGCCCCCTCTGCCTTCGGCATCTCCCCCAAAGGGGGCGATAAAAATAAAGGGTTCTCGCTCCGCTCGAGCGGAGCGAGAACCCTTAGAACCCTTAGAACCCTTAGAACCCTTAGAACCCTTAGAACCCTGTTTATCAAAGGAGGCTGACGTATGAAATTCATGTCTGTTGTACTTGCATCTGCTTTGCTATTCGGCGCATGTCCTGCCGCAGAAGCCGGTTACGTCATCCCCTCCGACTATGCGCTAGAAATCCAAGACAAAGGGAAAATCGAACAATACTATCGCCTGCCGGGAACCTATGCAGTGAAGTCGATTATTATTTCCAAGAAAAATCCAGCCTATGGCAATTACAAGTACAAAGTCTGGTATCCGGCGGTCATGGAACATAGGGACCGCTCCTGGCCCATGGTGCTCATGCTGAATGGCACCGGCGGGTCTTGCGACAACGATGAACCCCTCTATGAACATCTGGCATCCTGGGGATTTCTGGTGGTGGGAAATACGGACTCCCAAACGGGACTGGGTTATTCTGCAGAATACGGTTTGGAGCAGATGCAAAAGCTGAATGAAACAGCAGGCAGTCTCTTTTATCAAAAAGTGGACACGAAACACATGGGCATCGTGGGCTATTCCCAAGGCGGTGCGGGCGCGTTTCATGCACTGGAACGACAGGGCGGCGACCAGTACGCTACTATTGTGACTGTATCGGCAGTGACGAAAAGTATCAGCCAGAAACTTCATCTCAAAAGCTGGCTCTACGATACAGGCCGCGTCAAAATCCCTGCCTTTATGGTGGCAGGGACAGGACCATTGGATCGAAAACTCATTACTCCTCTTTCCGAAATGAAAGAAAATTTCCAGAAACTCCAAAATGAAGACAGCGTCATGGGACGAAGAAAACGGGCGGACCACTTAGAAATCCAAGAACACGCAGACGCTTACATCACCGCCTGGCTCCGCTGGCAGCTCAAAGGTGACCCCTACGCGAAACGAGTTTTTGCAGGAGAGGACCCGGAGATAGAAAGGAATCCGGGATGGGAGAACGTGGAAAAGCAATGAGGAATTAGGAATGAGTAATGAGGAATGTTGGTAGCGGCACACAATTCATAAAGTGCCGCAAAGTTTTATAAAAGGAAATCACTCTTATGCTTTCTTTTATAAAATTTTACGGCGCTATATAATTTGATGCGCCGTACCTTCATTCCTCATTTCTCATTTCTAATTCCTCATTGCTTTTATTGCGCCTGTAGCAACGCAAACAAAAGTAGTCCTGCCACGAAAATTGCGATAAGGGCGGGTAGGTGATGATTGGTGTAGAAGGGGTCTTCTTTTTTCGGCACCGCCTGGTAGGGGCGGGCGTTCATGGTTTCATAAAATTCGTCGGGGATGAGGCCTTTGTAGAAATCAGCCAGGTATTTCGCATAGCGGAGGGTTTCTTGGTTGAAAAACCAGAAAATCGGCGAATAGAGGGGAATGTGATTCTTTTTCGCCAAAGCGGAAAGAACACTGGTGGTGATGCCCTTGAGGCGACGATTGCGGTCTAGGGGCTTCGCTTCCATTTGTTTGGAAATCGAATCAAAGAGTTCGTAAAATTTCTCCATCCCTTGCGGCGTATAGCGAGTTTGGAGTGTGGCAGGCAGGAAATCATCATCTCCGACGGCTCGCCCCGGATTGGCTTCGTCTTGGAAGAAATGGGGGAAATCCGCTTCCACTTGATGAATCCCTTTGAAAATCTGGAGTAGCGGGGTGTAATCCTTGGCGTAATCTTTCAGCACATATTTAGCAATGTACAAACGAAAAACGATGTAATCCGCCAGAAACGTATACCAGTGGTCCTTATCTCGCTCGAACTGGGCGATTTTCTTTTCCTTTCGGAATTGGTTGAAAATCACGTGCAGTCCATAACTCCCGACGGGTTGGATGGTATAAGAAAAGAGCGCCCGCCTGGATAGGGTGATGCCCATACTTTCGAGGTATTGTGTACGATCCATAATGACGCTCCTTCCTTGGAGGGGATGAAATTCATACATTCACTAGGAATGAAAATGATAAGAAACCAGTAGCTAGGGATTGGGGATTAGGGATTAGGATAAGTATTTTCTAATCCCTAGCTACTAATCCCTAATCCCTGATTTCATAGTGATTTTCTATCATTTTACACTTTTGCATAGATGGGTTCAAGAGAAATAATTAGGAGTGAGGAATGAGGAGTGAGGAGTGAAGGCCGGCGAGCGCACCGAATTACTCTTATGCAGATATATTCATTGGTTACAAAGTCCGTTTCTATATGCTCGCCGTTTTAATGGACGATTGGTGATAGTCCACTTTCCTTGCTAATTGTTTACTTTATTAAAAGGCGGCGCTTCCAAATTTTGTGCGCCGCTACCACCACTCCTCATTCCTAACTCCTCACTAAAAAAGCTCCCTTTCGGGAGCTTTTTTCATGCAAACATATAGAGTAATCCCGCTGCCATGCTGGCTAGGAGGGTGAAGGATGGGTAGAGGTGGTCATAGGTTTCTTGAGAGAAAATGGAACTATGGGTGTGAAGCAGCGTTTTGTGATGGGCCCTTTCATGCACACCTTCGGGGGTGATGTGAGCCAATCGCTGGGAGAGGGCTTCCATATAGGCCAATGTTTCTTTTTGTAAGAAGGCAGTCAGGGCAGGTGTCAAATGGAAATCGATGGAAGTGGCGATATGAGAGAGGGAGGCTGTGATGGAGAGAAGACGCCCTTCTTTTTTATTTTCACAAGAAGTCTCTGCATTTTCCAGTTTGCGATAGAGAGAAAAGGCAGCGTCCACATAGTCTTGATGAAAACCATAGGCCCGGCGGCTGACGAGCAGGTAAGAACCAGACAGGTCTCTTTCGAGAGCTAGCATTTTCAGCTGGGATGGAATGGAACGGAGCATGATTTCCATACCGGCCATAATGGGCGCCTGGCTGCCGAAACCATCACGAAATCCGCGAATCATGCAGGACGTGATGTACAGGCGGAACAGAACATATTCCCAAAAGAAATCTTGCAATTTGTCTTGCTGGTCTAAAGAAAGAGACGGATTTTCTGCCAAGAGAACCCGCTCCATATCGTTCACCAAGTCGCCAGAACTGCCCTTTTGAAAGGTTCCCAGCGCATAATCTAAGAGGCGGCTGCCTTCATATTCCAGATAGTCTCGATTGTTCATGGTACTTCCTCTTCGTTTCGCTACGTGAAATAGGGAGTGATTTCTGCTGATGTACAGGTTGCTCAAGGTTCTCAGGGTTCTAAGGTTGCTCAGGTTTCTCGAATGTACCGTTAGAAGCACTAGTGTCTTGTCTCCCCCTTTGGGGGGAGAATAAAAGAGGGGGCTACTATTGCGGTATGAAATGCTATGTGGAAATATTCCATATCCGCTTGTTTCACATATCCGTATAATTGCTAGTGCAGCCCCCTCAGCCTACGGCAGCTCCCCCAGAGGGGGAGCCAAGACGTTAGTGCTTTTGACGGCTATCAGCACATTCGAGAAACCCTTAGAACCTTGAACAACCTTGAGTAACCTGTAATTTCCAGTGAAATCATACCTATTAATGCAAATCATTAATATTTTCTATGTAACATTATTATACTGAAATATATAAATGAATACTAATAAAAAATATTTATTATTACTTACAGCTTATATTTTGCATCTTACGGTGGATAAGATGCAACTTGCGGGTTTGGGTGACTAGTGGACTGGTGACTAGTGACTGGGAAAATTAATTGTACATCAGTTCCTAGTCACCAGTCACGAGTCACTAGTCACCATTTCCCGTCTAGCTTTTTTCTTCTATTTCGTGTAGCATAATGGTAGGCAGTAGGCAGTAGGCAGTAGGCAGTAGGCAGTCAACTGCTAACTGCCTACTGCTAACATACATTAAGGAGCAATTATGGAAAAACGAAAACAACCACCGGTGATTGTGAATACCTTTACCGATGGAACAGTGGAATGTATTTTTGACGAAGAACATCATGGCCAAGTGATTGCCTATTTATCCCAAGCCATGTGCGGTGCTTTTGACGTGGCCGGGGAGCATGAGGCAGAAGTGCGAAATACGTTGACCATCATGGCAAGACAGATGGCCTATGTCTTGCGGCATCCGGAAGAATAATAGGGTTCTGTAGCGGTGGTATGGCTGGCGGAGCATAGAGCTGAAATGAGCATTTGAAGGTTCTGTAGCGATGGCGTGGCTGGTGGAACATAGAGCTGAAGCGTGTATCTGAAGGTTCTGTAGCGATGGCATGGTTAGAGAAACATGGAGCTGAAATGTGCATGCGAAGGTTCTATAGCTGTGGAAATATAAAAACTTTGCGGCGCTTCTAAGGCTTGTGCGCCGCTACCACCATTACGCACTACGCACTTCGCATTACGCATTATTTCAAGAAAGCGGATTGAAAAACAACAAGTACAGGAGTTACAATTTGGAACTATTTACCATTTCAAAGAAAGACCAGGGAAAACGGCTGGATGTGTTTCTGATGGAGAAGAAGCACTGGCCCCGTTCTTTTTTTATGAAAGCCCTTCGGACGAAGAAACTTAAAGTGAATGGGAAGAAAGAAGAAGCCTCTTATCACTTGATGGCCGGCGACGAAGTGAAATCTTTTGTGCTGGAAAATCAGGACAAGAAACCAGCGGCTAGGCCTGTAGTGGTGATCTATGAAGATAACTATATTCTGGCGGTCAATAAACCGGCGGGGGTGCTGTCTTTGGATGTAACCGGGAAAACGGCGGACACCATGCTGGATCGGGTGAATGGGTATTTGCAGTAAAAAGGGGAACCGAAAGCCTACCCGGTGCATCGCATTGATTTCAACACCCAGGGGATTCTTCTCTTTGCGAAATCGGAAGAAATTCGGGATTTACTCATGCGCTACATCAAAGAACGGAAAATCAGCAAATCCTATTTGGCGGTGGTGCGAGGAAAAATAGAACCAGCGAAAGGTGTATTGAAACACCAGCTGTTCAAAGATGCGAAGAAGAACCAAGTCTATATCAGTGAAGAGCCCATCAAAGGTTCCAAGACCGCCATCACCGAATACGAACGATTGGCTGTGGCTCATGGTTTATCTCTCGTGCGTTGTCACCTGGTCACTGGCCGCACTCACCAAATCCGAAGCCAAATGGCCTACGTAGGACATCCACTTCTGGGAGATGACAAATACGGCTCCAAAGCACTCAACCGACAGTATAAGGAAAAACGGCAACTGCTCTGTTCCTGTGAAATCCTATTTCATATAGGAAATAGGGGGCCGCTGTCCTACTTGGATGGGAAAACGATTCGATTGGAGAAGGTGGAGTTTGTGGATCGGTATTTTAAGGGATTAGGGATTAGTAGCTAGGGATTAGGGCTTTTTAGCGATGGCATGGCTGGTGGAAGCTGGAGAGACCGTGTGCATGTAAATAGTGAGGAGTGAGGAATTAGGAGTGAGGAGTGGTATTAGTCCCATATCGGATTGTCGTATCGTTGGTGTTTTATACCGCTAGAGCTGCCCCCTCAGCCTTCGGCAGCTCCCCCGACAGGGGAGCCGAGACAACGGTGTAAACTTACTTAGC
>CAVBRV010000127.1:0-7883 GCA_963597965.1 Paludibacteraceae bacterium
GTATTTAAATTGAAATGATAGGCCCATTGGGCATCTCCCCCTCCGGGGGAGAAATAAAAAGAGGGGGTGTATTTCCCTCGGCCGTAAGGCCGGTTGTATGGTTTCTTTTGAATACTAGGCGGTATGAAAGCATATTGGCGTGAATCAATCATTGTGATTTATACCGCTTTGTATTCATAAAAACCATACAACCAGCCTATGGCTGAAAAAATACACCCCCTCTGCCTACGGCATCTCCCCCGATGGGGACGAGGTCCTACGGACCTATCATTACTATTCAAAACCGCTAAATGGCTTAGATTATATCGTAATGAATCACCATTTTACGGGTGGGAAGTTTGAGTTATAAAGCTAACGATAGTCTCATAGCCCTTTTAACCTTGCGACAATTCGTTTTTCCCTGTAAAAAAGCGAAATCAGCAGAATAATAATCTTTTCTTTCTATTCACGACATCACCATGAAATGCTAAGCCATTTCAATACATTCAATAAAACACCTTCATCAAACACAATCCACAAGCCGGTGCAGTGAAGCCTGCTTGTTTTCTATCTTTGGCTTCCAGGATGGCCTCCATCTGACCGGCTTCTTTTTTCCCTTCTCCCACTTCTACCAAGGTGCCTACCAAGATACGAATCATATTTTGCAAGAATCCATCGCCCTGGAAATCAATGACCACTTCGCCATTATTTTCATGAATGGCGATTTCTTCCACCGTGCGAACCGAGGATTTCTTCAAATGCTTATTGCCACAAAAAGAAGTGAAATCATGGGTGCCTTCCAGAAAACAAGCGGCCTGTTCCATGGCTTTCACGTCAAGCCGTTCGCCCAGTTGCCACACGTAGCGACGCTCGAACACATTTTTCTCGCTGCTCACACGAATCCGATAGCGATACCATTTCCCCTGGGCAGAGAAACGGCTATGAAAGCGATCCCCCGCTTCTTTTAGATAGGAAATACTGATATCATCTGGCAAGAGGCGATTCATTTCGTCCTGCAATTTTTCCGGCGGCAATTTCATGGACAATCGCACATTGGCACACTGCCCCTTAGCATGCACCCCCGCATCGGTCCGACCGGCCCCAATGACCTGGCATTCTTCGCCTGTCACCTTTTGCAAGACCGCTTCGATTTTTCCCTGTATGGTCTCCGGGGTACGTTTTTGCTTCTGCCACCCTTCATAGCGAGTGCCATCATAAGATACGATAAATGAATAATTGGGCATTTTCTGGCTCCTTATTTCTAACAAGATGATAATTTCTGCTGAGATTACAGGTTGCTCAAGTTTCTCAGGGTTCTAAGGGTACTCAGGTTTCCCGAATGTGCCTATGGACATGAGTATCATCAGCTCATTCGAGAAACCTCTAGAACCTTTAGTACCCTTAGAGCCCTGTGCACCTTGTATCCTCTAACGAAATCCTGCTTCTCGTCTCCATCCGCATAGAATTTAATTTTCTTTTATTCTACCACATTTCCAGTTATGGTATAATACAGATAGTTTTGACCGTGGGTTAAAATAGTAGCTAGCGAGTAGCCATTCCCTTTTCATCTGGCAAGAAACCGGATTAGCGATTGTTGCTGGTTGTTGGTTGTTAGTTGTTAGTTGTCTGGTTCCAAACAACTAACAACCAACAACTAACAACAATGAGTGCAATGGTATTTGCAGGATAGTTCGTATTATTATGAAAATAGGGATTGGGGATTAGAATGCTATCTCCTAATCCTCACTCCCTAATCCCTAGCTACTTTGAGTCAATTATTTCACCCCAGTTGACACATTCATCGTGCAACAATTACGAAAGAGAGTGATTCTTATGAAAAAAATGTGCATCGCTTTAGGTTTAGCCGCTGCCATTGCGGCAGGTTCTATGTCCGTTTCTGCTGCCAATCTTTGGAAATACAACGAAACCACCACCATTGACATGCAGGAAGCCAACATCAAGAAGACCACCAATGGTCATGAAATTCTGAACTTCGTAGCCGTAGAAGCCATCGAAGGGGGCACTTGCACCTACACCTATGCCTATGATCGCACCGCTGGCACCATCCAGGTGGTCGAAATGGAAAAGGAAACGAAGAAACTCCACTACAAGAGCAATTTCACCCCCACTTCCGTCAATTCTTCCAACCCCGTCATCCGTGCCCGTGCCCAGATGGCCGAAGCGGTTTACCAGAAAAAGGTAGGCAATAAGAAATAATGGAACAGTTGAATACACCGGAAGACATTAGCCGTGACCTGATTCATTTCATCGCCAAATCCCCTTCCGTTTTTCACGCGGTCCGTGGCATCAAAGCCGCCCTGCTGTATTCGGGATTTGAAGAAATCCGAGAAGAAGACACTTGGCACATCGAAAAGGGAAAGAAATATGTAGTCACTCGTGGCGGCAGCGCCCTTATCGCCTTTACCATTCCCGAAAATGGAGACGAAGCGTTTCATATCACCGCATCTCACTGCGATTCTCCCACTTTCAAAATCAAGGAAAATCCAGAAATTGCCAAAGGGCCTTATGTGAAACTGAACGTGGAAGGCTACGGCGGCATGCTCATGAGCACCTGGCTGGACCGTCCCCTTTCCGTAGCCGGTCGTCTCATGGTCACCGAAAATGGACACCTGGCGCAGAAATTGGTCGCTATCGACGGGACCATGCTGGTCATCCCTTCCGTTGCGATTCACATGGATCGCAACGTGAACCATCACAAAGACTGGAGCATTCAGAAAGATTTGCTTCCCCTCTACGGCATGACAGATGGCAAGACTTCCTTCATGGACGTGGTAGCTGCCACTGCCAAAGTCAAAGCCGAAGACATTCTCGCCCATGACCTGTACCTCTACAGCCGCGTGCCCGGTACCATTTGGGGCGAAGAACGGGAATTTATTTCCTCTGGGAAATTGGACGACCTGCAGTGCGCCTTCTCCTGCTTCCGCGGTTTCACCTTGGGCAAGAAGGAAAAAGACATTGCAGTCTATGCCCTTTTCAATAATGAAGAAGTGGGCAGTGCCACCGCGCAGGGCGCTGGTTCTACCTTCCTGTACAATGTGCTGACCCGCCTCACCGCCTCCCTGGGAATTTCCTATGATGAAACCATGGCAATGATTGCGAGAAGTTTCATGATTTCCGCCGACAACGCCCACAGTATTCACCCGAACCATCCGGAATACGCGGACCCGGTGAACCAGCCTGTCATCAATGGCGGCATCGTCATCAAGTACAACGCCCAGCAGAAATATGCGACTGACGCTTTCTCGGCGGCTTATTTCAAAAAGCTCTGCCAGGATAACAACATCCCCACCCAGACCTTCACCAACCATAGTGATAACCCCGGCGGTTCGACGTTAGGAAATATTTCCAACACCCGTGTGGCAATGCCCACCGTAGACATCGGCCTCCCTCAGCTGGCGATGCATTCTTCCTACGAAACAGCCGGCGTGAAAGACACGGCATACCTGGTGGATACGGTCACGAAATTTTATGAATAATGACTCATCAAACGCTGAGATTCTTCTCAGCGTTTTTCGCTATACAACCAGGGATTAGTAGCTAGGGATTAGGGACTAGGAAATAGTGACTTTTTTCGTTTTCGTCATTTCGACCGATGGGATTTGTGCAAGAAGACTCGGCAGAACTAAGCGACTATGTTGGACAAAAGTGGAGAAATCTTGAGACGCTATCCACAAAACGACGTTATTCCCACAAGCCCTTCGACTACGCTCAAGGTGACGAAGACTTCTGTCTAACACAGTCACAGAAAAACGATAGAAGCATCCAGCACAAATCCCACCGGTCAACGATAAGAGCCCCTAATCCCTAGCTACTAATCCCTAATCCCTAGAAAGGAGCACTTATGCAACGTACCCTATCTCTCATCCAAATGCAAGTCACCCTCAGCGATCCGAAAGCCAACTTTGCCCATGCGAAAGACCTCATGGAAAAAGCCATGGAAAAACAGCCCGACATCCTCGTCCTCCCAGAAACCTGGAACGTGGGATTCTTCCCGACCAAAAACTTACAAACCCTCGCTGATGCGGAAGGACAGGAAACCCAATCTTTTCTTTCCACCTTCGCCAAAGAACACCAAGTTAACATCGTCGGAGGCACAGTAGCCATCAAAGAAGGAGATGCCATCTACAACCGCTCCTATATCTTTGATAACCAAGGACAGCTCGTTTTCACCTACGACAAAATTCACGGCTTCTCCCTTTCTGGCGAACCAGATTATTTCCAAGGTGGCAATCACCTTTCCCACTTTGAGCTGGCCGGTCTCTCTTGCTCCATGGCGGTCTGCTACGATATTCGCTTCCCCGAACTCATTCGCCGCGAAGCCCTCCAAGGTGTGGACCTCTTTTTCCTTCCCGCAGCCTGGCCGAAACTGCGCAAAGACCACTGGGTCACACTGAATCGGGCTCGTGCCATCGAAAACCAATTCTACCTGGCCTGCGTCAACCAAGGAGGCATTTCTGGAAATACTACTTATGCGGGAAACTCGATGCTCATCAATCCCTGGGGCGAAGCCATCGCACACGCCGGTGAAGCCGAAGACATCATCTCCGGCACCATCGACACCGAAGTGATTTCCGAAGTCCGCGAGAAAATCAATACTTATCGAGATCGAAGACCGGAAATAGATTTTGTGAAGTAGGCAGTTAGCAGTTTACTCTTTACTATGAAAATAGGGATTAGGGATTAGTAGCTAGGGATCAGGAAATGTTCTTTCTAATCCCTAATCCCCAATCCCTAGCTACTTTAACCTCTCATCATTTTCATTGATAGTGATGCACTGGCAGTGCATGAAGTTTACTGTGTACCGTATCCGTCATTTCGACCGACGGGATTTGTGCTTAATGACATTACAGAACTAAGCGACTATGTAAGACAAAAGTGGAGAAATCTTGTGACGATAGCGATATTTTGGCTACTGTCACAAGATTTCTCCACTTTTATTTTACATAATAGGTGGTCATTCATTCACTTTTCACCTGGCAAGAAAATGGATTAGCGATTGTTGCTGGTTGTTAGTTGTTGGTCGTCTGGATCCAAACAACTAACAACTGACAACCAACAACATTGAATGCAAACGTATTTTCTAGGCAGTGCCTAATCCCTAATCCCTAATCCCTAATCCCTAGCCACTAGTCACTAGTCCCTTATTTCACTGCTAACTGCCTACTGCCAACTGCTAACTATATCAAAAGTGATAATTCAACCCAATCCCTACGCCGCCTTCATTTTTCACATCATCCCGGTCATAGTAGGTATAATTCAAATCCACATCAAAGGAAGTCGGTACTAAGTCCAGCTGCAAACCCGCTTTGTATTCGATTTCTTCGCTAGACACTTTCAGCCCTGCATAAGCATCCAAGGGGCCCAATACATTAGTCCGCCCTTCGACGAGACCAAATAGGCGCGCATCCCGGTCGTAATAGTTTCTATTTCCTAAGCCCACATACACCTGGCCTACTTTGTATTTCCCATACACATCGGTTTCATTGCCCCCATGATTCCAATGCCGTGCCTCCGCACCAAAAGTCAATTTCGGAATGGGCGTGATAGCTACATGGACCTGATGAATCCCATCCTTCGCCGTATTGTACCCATACCCCGCTTCCACATCCATCCCCGGCACCAGGGCATAGACGTTCAAACCTCCCAGCAAAGCCAAAGCAGCGGCTGCGCCAATTACTTTTTTCATCATATATGACTCCTTTCATTTTTTCTCTATTATACGAAATAGTCGAGTAGAAAGGAAGTGGGTAGTAAATGGTTAGCGGTTAGCAGTTAGCAGTAGGCAGTTTATTATTGACCGCCTACTGCTAACTGCTAACCGCCTACTGCAAACTTTTTCCTTGACAACTCCTGCCAGATGGGGTATTCTTTCATTCGACAGGTATCCTGCCCGTCTTTCAGGGACATCCTTCTAGGAGTTCTAAGAAATACCGGCGGTGTGCTGTGATTTGACGGAACGAGCTTTATCGAGCAGTATCAGCTGAGCTGTATCGACGTATCTCTTCACAATGAACAAGCCGTATGCCTGAAATATAATATCGCTTGGATTGTCAAAACCGAGACGAATGCAGAGATTTCGCACATATGCATCCCCTGGGGGATGTTTTTTTATTTGAGGTAGCTAGTGACTGGTGACTCGTGACTAGGAAACGTTGTCGCCAATCCTATAACATGATTTGCTTCCTATCCGCATTCTTTTTGGAATGCGTTTTTTTATTGGTTGTTAGTTGTTGGTTGTTAGTTGTCTGACTTCAAACAACCAACAACCAACAACCAACAACTGGAATGCCTCTATCTGTCAAATTTCCCAGTCACCAGTCTACCAGTCACTAGTCACCAACCCCTCTGCCTTCCAAGCATTTCGCGAAAGGAAGTATTTCCCATGAAAGTCATTCACACCATCAAAGAACTCAAAGAAATCGTTCATCAGTGCAAGAAAGAGGGCAAAACCATCGGCCTCGTTACCACCATGGGCGCTCTCCATGAAGGCCATGCTTCTCTCATCAAAGCCGCTCGTGCTGAAAATGATTTTGTCATCACCACCGTTTTCGTCAACCCCACCCAGTTTGGCCCCAACGAAGATTATGAAGCCTATCCAAGAACCTTAGACGCCGATGCGAAAGTGGCAGAAGCGGCTGGTGCCGACCTTCTCTTCGCACCGAGCCCGGCTGAAATGTACCCCCACAAAGACATGACCTGGGTCGAAGTCACTGGCCCCATCACCAAAGTCCTTTGCGGCCGCACCCGTCCCATTCATTTCCGCGGTGTTGCTACGGTTTGCACCAAATTCTTCAATTTGACCGAATGCGACCGCGCTTACTACGGCCTGAAAGATGCCCAGCAGACTCAGGTCCTCCAGCGCATGGTAGAAGACCTCTTCATGAACGTAGAACTTCGCCTCATGCCCATCGTCCGTGAAGCTGACGGTCTGGCAAAGAGCTCCAGAAACGTATACCTCTCCCAGGACGAACGCACCGCCGCTCTCGTCCTCTCCAGAAGTCTCGCACATGCCAAAGAAACCTTTGAAGCAGGCGAAAGAAATAAGCAGAAACTGATCGACCAAGTCACTAAAGAAATCCAGTCCGAACCAATGAGCGACATCGACTATGTAGAAATGTACGGCATGCCAGGACTTCCCGAAGTGGGCGAAACCATCGAAGGCAACGTTCTTCTGGCTGTAGCTGTCAAATTCGGCAAAACCAGACTGATTGATAATGTAGTGCTTGGATAAGTTAGCAGTTAGCAGTTAGCAGTTGGCAGTTGGCAGTTGGCTGCTGATAGTTTTACTTCTTTATTGGCCCCCTTCCTCTGGAAGGGGGTAGCGCAACGAGCAAAGCGAGTGCAGCGGGGGATAGCCTTCCGATAGCGGATTTCCCTACTACATAGGGTTCTAAAGGTACTCAAGGTTCTGAAGGTTCTAAAGGTTTCTCGAATGAGCTGATAACGCTAGGGAAACGCTGATTTAATCAAAGAATTTGAAATGATATGAATTTTTATCCAAAGCATCGTCAAGAAAATCCTTAAATAGCTCGCTATTCGCGGATTTCCTTTCCTCGCTTTGAATAAAAATTCAAGAATCATTTCAAATAACGATTAAATCAGTGTTTCCCTAGCGTCATCAGCTCATTCGAGAAACCTTTAGAACCCTTTGTACCCTTAGAACCTTTGTGACAGCAGAAATCATCGCATATTTCACTTAACTTAACAGCATGGGGGATTAGGGAAACGCTGATTTAATCAAAGAATTTGAAATGATATGAATTTTTATCCAAAGCATCGTCAAGGAAATCCTTAAATAGCTCGCTATTCGCGGATTTTCTTTCCTCGCTTTGAATAAAAATTCAAGAATAATTTCAAACCATGATTAAATCAGTGTTTCCTTA
>CAVBRV010000128.1:0-1185 GCA_963597965.1 Paludibacteraceae bacterium
CCGCTAGAAAACGTAAGTTTAAATAATAGGTTGTAAGGTGATTAGTTTTGTCAATTAAAGAACAGCTTATGGCTGATATGAAAGCAGCCATGAAAGCAAAAGAAGAAGGTAAGCTGGCATTGAACACGATCCGCATGGCTCGCGCTCATATTCGCCAGGCTGAAATCGACAACGGACACGCGGACTTCAATGATGATCAGGTTCTTGCCGTTCTCCGGAAAGAAGTGAAGCAGAGAAAAGAAACTCTCGCTGAAATCGAAGGTTCCGGAAGAGAAGACCTGGTTACACAGACCAAAGCGGAAATCGATGTACTTGAAAAGTACTTGCCAGCGGAAATGGCTCCGGAAGCCGTAGAAGCAGCAGTGAAAGAAATCGTAGACGCTATGGATCCTGGGCAGAGAAATATGGGTTCTGTGATGAAAGCTGTCATGGCAAAGCTGAAAGGCCAGGCCGATGGCAAACTGATTAATCAGTTTGTTCGTAAGCTCTTGGCTTAAGGCAAAGCTAGATGATCGTAGGATTTTGTAATCTTACCCATGACTGAAAAGAAACCCCTTGCGGTGATGAGCCGTGAGGGGTTTTAGCGTGGTTCTGTAGCAGTGGCGAAGTCAGAGAAACATGGAGATGGGGCGTGCATTTTAAGGTTCTGTAGCGGTGATGAGGCTGGTGGAACATGGAGATGGAATGTGCATGTAAGGGTTCTGTAGCGGTGGCTGAGCTAGAGGGACATGGAGATGGAATGTGTATATTAAGGTTCTATAGCGGTGGCCGGGCTAGAAGGACATGGAGATGGAATGTGTATGTTAAGGTTCTGTAGCGGTGGCTAGGCTAGAGGGATATGGAGATGGAACCTGTATTCACGGGTTCTATATTTTGGAGAAATTTCACCAGAACCTTTTGAGATCGGTGCGAGGGACAAGTGTTACAAGAAGAAAACAGCTTAACTAGAACCTTCTGAGAGCGACGTAAGAGATATGTGCCACAAAAGGAAACGTCTCCACCAGAACCCTTTGAGAACGATACTAGGGACAAGTGTCACAGAAGAAAACAATCCTACCAGAACCTTAAAACTCACTTGACAAAAACATCTCCCTGTTGTATCATCACTACATAAGTTAATAATCATTGTCAATGAGGACTCATTCCAAAAGAATGGGTCTTTTTCTATTTTGAAATAGATAGGAA
>CAVBRV010000128.1:1195-7812 GCA_963597965.1 Paludibacteraceae bacterium
CTGGTAGACTGGTGACTCGTGACTGGGAATTTTTCCTAGTCACCAGTCACGAGTCACTAGCAACCAAAAGAAAAAATGGTGAAATTCAGTCTATAGGAGGACTCAAATGAACAAAGATTTATTGTACTGCATCCCTGCTGGTCAGTATGGAAAAGAAGGGGTACTTTCCCTTTTGGCTCAGCATCCAGAAATTCGATTCGTATCTTTGGTAGGAATCGATTTGGCAGGCAATGATACAGATGAACGGATTCCGATTGAAATTTTCATGAAAGATTATGAAGACTTCTTTGCTGGAAAGGCCGTACAGACCGACGGTTCTTCTGTAGTATTTATGAATATCGCCACCTTGAACGATGCCAGAGTGGACATGGTGGCAGATAGCTCCGTGAACTGGTACGTTGACTATAATGATGATAACATCGACGAAGCCACTGGTCTTCCCGTGGGCACGCTCCGCATTCCTAGTTTCCTGATTCACAATGGACATTTCATTGATTCCCGTTCCATTTTGAAGAAATCCTGCGAATACGTAGCGGATCGTTTGAGAAAACTTTTGGTAGGTGCTCAGGTCAAAGGGATGGAAAATTTCCCCTTTTCTGAAATTCAGGATATCGTTTTCACCACCGGTACAGAACTGGAATTTTGGGTGAAGACGCCTAGCGAAAAAGAAACGGTGCAGCACCTCTCTATTTCCCAGAGACTGCAGGAACAGTACTGGCAGCGTATGCGCGGCAATGTGCGTACCGCTATGGAACAGGCCATTGAAGAACTGGATGCTCGCGGCATGCATGTAGAAATGGGCCATAAAGAAGTGGGCGGTATCAAGCCGAAAGTCGATGATGATGGAAATATTTTCGACGTGTGCGAACAGCTGGAATTGGATTGGCTCTTCTCCACCAATCCGCTCCAGGCAGCCGATAATGAATTGGAAGCTCGCATTGTGGTGCGTGAAGTGTTCCGTAGAAACGGACTGGATGTGTCTTTCCGTGCGAAACCGATTATCGGCGTAGCTGGCAGTGGCGAACATACCCATGTAGGTTTTGCAGCACTCCTTAAAAATGGTAAGACCATCAACCTCTTGGCTCCAGAAGATATGGAAGGGGATTTCCTTTCTACCATTGGATATGGTTTCATCATGGGCATTCTGAACAACTATGAAGCCACCAATCCATTTGTTTCTTCTACCACCGATGCCTTCAATCGCTTGAAACCAGGCTTTGAAGCACCAGTTTGCATCGTTACTTCTTTGGGCCATACGCCGGAACTGCCCTCTCGTAACCGTTCCATCCTGATTGGCCTCATTCGCGATATTGGCAATCCGAAAGCGACCCGCTTTGAACTGCGTGCACCAAATCCATTCACCAATACCTACCTCTGCGTGTCTTGCTTGTACCTGACCGCACTGGACGGCGTAGAATATGCCATCAAATCTGGTAAGACACCGGCAGAACTCTTGGCAGAACTGTCCAAGAAGGCTGGCGAAGACGCTGATTACCTGGCGAAAGATAGAGAATATCGCTGCGAAGACAACGTATTTGAAGATTACACCCAGGAAGAACGGGACGCAGTCTTTGGTAAACCACCGGCTACGGTTTGGGAAAATGTAAAGATTATGCGTGCCCATCCGGAAAAAGTGGCAGCCCTCACCAAGAGCGATGCCATTTCTGATCAGATTGTAGATTCCTTCACCGCTTCTATCCTGTATCGCTGGAAGAACGAACTGATTGATCGGATTATTCCAGGCACAGAAGCGGCAGTTCGTGGATATAAAAAACTGGATAATGACGATAAGATTGATGAAAAACGCTGGAAATCCATCAAGGCGAAACGCATCGAACTGGCAAAAGATACAGACGATGCGAAATGCCTCTGCACTCGCTTGAAAGAAGCTCTCGAAGACAATGACTTCGACACCGCTTCCAACTTGCAGCTGGAAATGGCAAAGAAAGCAGAAGCCCTGGAAAAAGAATATCGCGTCTATGCGCTGAATATTCTGGACTAGGATTGGTTGTTGGTTGTTGGTTGCGTGTTGTTAGGGAAATTTCCTGACAACCAACAACTAACAACCAGCAACAAGAACAGATAGCGTTATTTTAACTACATACCATCTGGCCAAAGATGACCCATTTGTACACGGGAAACGTGTCAAATGGGTCTTTTTTAGTTAGTAGCTGCTCGTTAATTCATTTTTCAATAGCAAGAAACCGAATTAGCGATTGTTGCTGGTTGTTAGTTGTTTGTTGTTGGGGCCAAACAACAAACAACCAACAAACAACCAACAACTAACAACTAACAACTAACAACAATGAATGCATATGAATACAACGAAATCTTGCTAAATAACCCTGTTACAATGAGGAGGCAATATGAGAATATCCTGGAAAATGAAATACTGGTATTCCGCTGTGGGATTTCGGCAGTAGTTATAGATTATGATTAGGGATGATTTTCCTAATCCCTAATCCCTAGATACTAATCCCCAAGAATCTTACATGAACTTAGAAAATGATTTCAACCGTATTTCCAAACATAAAAACATAGGAGGAACTTATCATGATTAACAACGATTTACTCTACTACATCCCAACTGGTGAATTTGGCAAAGAAGGCGTGCTGGGCCTTTTGAAAACCCATCCGGAAATTCGTTTCGTTTCCCTGGTCGGCATTGACCTGGCTGGAAACGACACCGACGAAAAAGTGCCGATCGAACTCTTCATTAAAAACTATGATGATTTCTTTGCTGGCACCGCCGTACAGACTGATGGCTCTTCTGTAGTCCTCATGAACATTGCCACCCTGAACGATGCTCGTGTCGATATGGTAGCCGATGCTAGCGTAAACTGGTACGTCGATTATAACGAAGATAACATCTACGAAAATGGTCGTCCTGTAGGTACCCTGCGCATTCCATGTTTCCTCTTGCACAATGGCAAATTCATTGATTCCCGTTCTATCCTGAAAGAATCCTGCGCTTTCGTAGCTGACAAACTGAAAGGCCTCTTGGCTGCTGGCAAGACAGTGAAAGGCATGGAAGACGTTCCATTTGCGGACATCAAAGACATCAAATTCACCATTGGTACAGAACTGGAATTCTGGGTCAAGACTCCAAGTGAAACAGAAACTGTACAGCACCTGTCTATTTCCCAGAGATTACAGGAACAGTACTGGCAGAGAATGCGCGGTAACGTTCGTACCGCTATGGAAGAAGCCATTGAAGAATTGGATGCTCGCGGCATGCATGTAGAAATGGGCCATAAAGAAGTAGGCGGTATCAAACCGAAGATCGATGATGCAGGTCATACGGTGGATGCTTGCGAACAGCTGGAATTGGATTGGCTCTTCTCCATGAACCCACTCCAGGCAGCCGATAACGAACTGGAAGCTCGTATCATCATCCGTGAAGTATTCCGCAAATATGGCCTCGATGTTTCCTTCCAGGCCAAACCAATCATCGGCGTAGCAGGCAGCGGTGAACACACCCACGTCGGCATCTGCGCTGAACTCAAGAGCGGCAAGATCATCAACCTCCTCGCTCCGACCGACATGAAAGCCGATTTCCTTTCCACCATTGGTTACGGCTTCATCATGGGCATTCTGAAAAACTACGAAGCCACCAACCCATTCGTTTCCTCCACCACCGATGCTTTCAATCGTCTGAAACCAGGCTTTGAAGCACCAGTTTGCATCGTTACTTCCTTGGGCCACAATCCAGAAGTTCCTTCCAGAAATAGAACTATCCTGATTGGCCTGGTTCGCGACATCGAAAGCCCGAAAGCCACCCGCTTTGAACTCCGTGCGCCGAACCCCTTCACCAATACCTACCTGGCTGCGGCTTGCCTCTTCCTGACCTCTCTGGACGGCATCACCTACGCCATCACCTCTGGCAAGACCCCAGCCGATCTCCTGGCAGAACTGTCCAAGAAACCGGGTGAAAAGGCAGATTACCTGGAAGAAGGCAGAGCATACCGCTGCGAAGACAATGTATTTGAAGACTTCACCCAGGAAGAACGTGACGCTGCTTTCGGTAAACCACCGGCTACGGTTTGGGAAAACGTCAAGACCATGAAAGCCAACGCTGACAAAGTGGCCGTCATCACCGCAGGCGACAGCCTGAACACTACCATCGTGGATTCCTTCGTAGACTCCATTGTCTATCGTTGGGAAAATGAACTGGTGGACCGCATCATCCCGGCAGCAGAACTCTTGGTGAAAGGTTTCAAAGAACTGCCAAGCGAAGATGAACTCGATATCGAACGTTGGGAAGCTATCAAGGCTAAGAAATATGAACTCATCAAAGATACCAAAGCTTCTAAATCTATCTGCACCAAACTGAAAGAAGCCCTGGAAGCCAAAGACTACGACACCGCTTCCGACCTGCAGATCGAACTCTCCAAGAAGAGCGAAGCGTTGGAGAAGGAATATGCAACTTATGCGCTGAATATTGTGGGATGATAAGTAGGCAGTCAGCAGTTGGCAGTTTGCAGTCTGTGACTGGTAGACTGGTGACTAGTGACTGGGAATCAGGTTATGGTTCTACTGATTTCAGTGGTAAACAAAAATAAGATACCGCTAGCATCTAGGGTATGAAAGGTTATAAAAGGTTATGTGATTCCGATAGTTTCACATAACCTTTTATAACCTTTTTAACCTTGGTACTAGCGGTATCTTTTTTTAGGGATTAGGGATTAGTGGCTAGGGATTAGGGATTAGGGATTAGGAAAATCGTGGTCGTCATTTCGACCGATGGGATTTGTGCTTGATGACACTATTGGACCAAGCGACTATGTGGAACAAAAGTGGAGAAATCTTGTGGGAATAGCGGTGTTTTCAATATTGTCATAAGATCTCTTCATTTTTGTTTCACATAGACCTTGATTTTGTCAAGCACAAATCCCCTGATTTTCCACGGCAGTAGAAAGTACCGCTAACATCAACTGCTAACTGCCAACTGCCAACTGCTAACTTTCCTAGATAAAATAAAAAAGCACTATGAATTATCATAGTGCTTTTCGTTGTCATTTGGAGCCGGCAACAAGATTTGAACTTGCGACCTACGCATTACGAATGCGCCGCTCTACCAGCTGAGCTATACCGGCATTAACGTGTATTATCGTATCAAATATGGCGGGGTTTGTCAATGGGGAATTGCTAGCAATTAATTCGCTAGAGGATTAGTAGCTAGTGACTGGTGACTCGTGACTGGGTTATTATTCTACTGATTCCGGTGGATGTCATGAAGCAAGAAAACGCCATTATAAAGGTTATTGTTCTGCTAAATTCGATAGAGACAATGGAGCAGAATGCGCTAGTATCAAGGTTATTGAGATGTATGAAATTAGCAGAATAATAACCTTTTATAATGGCGGTATTTTGCTTATTGGGATTAAGCGGTGCCAGTAGAATAATACCCCAGTCACTAGTCACGAGTCACCAGTCACCAACTCCAAATTCCTCACCAGCACCCGCCTTCCCCTCCATGCGAAAGCATAAGAACGAAAAGCTTTGTCAAAACTCCGATTGGAATAGGCGGCTAGCATGTCTGTTGTCAAATTAGGGATGCGGTGTTCTTGGATTTCTGGTAGGGGAGAGGGGGGCGCTTTTTGGTTGTAAGGACAATGGAGCTGGCATTCGTCGCAGCCGAAGATGGTGGGGGTGCGACGAAGGATTTCTATTTCCTCTTTCGTCAGTTCTTCTTTCTTTTGTGTCAGGTAAGATTTGCAATGCCAAGGATTGAAATGCCCTTCACCGATGGCGTGACCAGGGCAGTGCTGCTGACAGAGGTGGCAATTTCCACAAGACAGAGAAAGAGGCGCATCGGGTATCAAGTCTAGTGTAGTTAAGATGGAACCGATGGTGAAGAAGGAACCATACTTGGGATGAATAAGGCAATGATTCTTTCCGAAAAATCCCAATCCCGCTTGATAGGCCAAGTAGCGATCCACCATGGGGGAGGTGTCGACGAGGGACCGAAAGGATTCTTCTGGATAGGCTTCTTTCATGGCCTCTACGATTTTATCCAAGTACTGGTGATTGATTTTGTGATAATCTAAGGGCCGGGCATAAAGTGCAATATTTCCCAGTTCTTCTTTTGCTGGTTTGTAAGGAAATAAAACCACGAAAAAAGAACGACTGCCAGGAAGTAAGGCTTCCGCATTCAGCCGGGCAGCTACATCGGTTGTTGCAAAGGGAACGGTACCGGTTTGTTCTAGTTTATTCTGTAACTGAGACGGCAATACCGCCGAAGCCACGCCGCAAGCATCTAAGTGAAGAGATTGGGCGGTTTGGATGAAGAGAGATTTTGGATTCATGGTTTTTGTGACTGGTGACTGGTGACTAGTGGCTAGTGACTGGGGACTAGTGACTAGGGATTAGGGATTAGGGATTAGGGACTAGGGATTAGGGATTAGGGATTAGGGACTAGGGATTAGGGATTAGGGACTAGGGACTAGGGATTAGGGATTAGGGACTAGGGATTAGGGATTAGGGGTTAGGGATTAGGGATTAGGTTATTATTCTACTGGTTTCAATTGATATGATAAAGCAAGATTTCGCTATCATCAAGCGGTATTTAAATTGAAATGATAGGCCCATCGGGCATCTCCCCCTCCGGGGGAGAA
>CAVBRV010000129.1:0-7800 GCA_963597965.1 Paludibacteraceae bacterium
AGAAATACGGGCTATTGTGCAGATTCCTGTGCACTCACTGTTGTTAGTTGTTTGTTGTCGGTTGTTTGACCCCAACAACAAACAACTAACAACCAGCAACAATCACCAATTCGGTTTCTTGCTATTGAAAAGTGAATTAACGAGCAGCTACGAATTATCAAGCAGCCATTAAATATAAAAGGACTTGGCAGAAATAGTCACATTTTTCCAAGTCCTTTTTATGTTTATCATTTTGCGGCGCTTCCCCATTTGATGCGCCGCCACCTTCATTACGCACTACGCACTTCGCATTACGCACTCTATTTCAGCCACAATTCCGCTGCTGCCTTCGCCGCTTCCGTTGGCGTGATGACGCCTTGCTCTGCCATGAGGGCGAGGACGGTGGTCATGCGTTTGGCCCCTTCTTTCGGGTGGTCGATGGGATCATAGGCGGAGGGTGCTTGGGGGAGGCCGGCTAGCATGGCGCATTGGGAGAGGTCCAGGTCTTTCGGTTCTTTGCCGAAGTAGGTGTGGGCCGCTTCTTTGAGACCGTAAGCACCGTGGCCGAAGTAAATGGTATTGAGATAGAGTTCGAGAATCTGGTCTTTGCTGTAATTTCGTTCCAGTTGCACCGCTAGAGCCAGTTCTTCTGCTTTTCGTGTCATGGTGCGTTCGTTGGAAAGAAATATATTTTTCACGGTCTGCTGGGCAATGGTGCTGCCGCCCTCGATGGTTTGGCCCGCCATGTAATTGGTGAAGGCCGCCCGAGCGACGCCGATGAGGTCGATGGCGCCGTGTTCATAGAAACGGCGGTCTTCGGTGGCGACCAGGCCTTTTTTGAGAAGCTCTGGTATCTGGTCACTGGGGACGAAGTTTTCCCGATGCACTCTCGATTCCAGGGCATCTTGGAAATGAAGCAGGGTGTCTACTTTTTCTTTGGTAGAAAGAATTTGCTCTTTTTGCACCAGCGGTCCTTGGGCATTCTGATCTTTCGGCGGTGTGATTTCTACGGTGCCAGAGGGAGTTTCTGTGGTGGAGAATCCAGAAATGAAAGTGGAGACGGTATCAGAGACATCGGCTAGGACACCTTGCTCTTTTGGTGGCGTTTCCTGGGTATTTTGCTTTTGTACGGTGTGTGCTTTCACCGGCGGATGGGAGACGCCTTTCGTCAAGTCATCTCCTTCGGAAAAGCCCCAGTATACGGCGATACTGAGGACTAGGAGTATAAACAGAAATTTTTTCATGTGGGCCTCGATTTTATGGTGACTAGTGACTAGTGACTGGTAACTGGTTACCTGTTAATAGATGTGGATGTATTTCATTGTATCACACTTTTTGTAATTCTGTGAGTGGTGGTGTTTCTCCTCCGGGGATACATGCGATAGTGCAGGAAATATGATATAATAGAAAAGCAACATATCCGATCGTTGCATATATAATGTATATATAAATAAAGAGAAGAAGTAAGTTGTTGATTTGCGGATTGGTAGAAGGATGATAGGAGCTAGGGAAACACAAATTTTCTAGTCACGAGTCACCAGTCACTAGTCACTGATTAAAAATGGTAAGGAGAAATCAATGTCTGAAGATATTCATGAAATCCAGGCGCATCATGCGGAAGAAAATGGCAAGAGCGACTATGGCGCGAAAGATATACGAGTGCTGGAAGGGCTGGAAGCGGTTCGTCTCCGTCCGGGGATGTACATCGGTTCCACCTCGGCGAGAGGGTTGCACCATTTGGTGTACGAAGTGGTAGATAACAGTATCGATGAAGCTTTGGCAGGGTATTGCACCCACATCGAAGTCACTTTGAATGACGATGGCAGCTGCACGGTCACCGATAATGGCCGCGGCATCCCGACCGGCATGCATGAGACCGGGAAACCTGCTATGGAAGTGGTTCTGACCGTGCTCCATGCGGGCGGTAAATTCGGCGGCGATGGCTATCCCATTTCCGGTGGTCTCCACGGCGTAGGTATTTCCGTGGTCAATGCCCTTTCGGAATGGACGACAGTCACAGTCAAGCGAGAAGGGCATTTCCATGAAATGAAATTGGCTCGCGGCGAAGTGACGGAACATATGAGAACCTATGGAAATACCGATGAAACCGGGACCTCTGTCACCTTCAAGCCAGATATTGAAATCTTCAAAGAAGGTATCGATTTCGATTACGATACCTTGAAAATCCGCATGCGTGAATTGGCGTTCTTGAATAAAGGACTCACTATCACTTTGAGCGACCATCGCGATGGGGCGACCCACGAAGAACAGTTCCACTACGCTGGCGGGATTACGGAATTTGTACAGTTCCTGAATGAAGGCAAAGACCTGGTGGATCCGGCGGTCATTGCTTTTGAAGGGGAAAAAGATAAGGTCATCGTGGACATCGCCATGCAGTACCAGCAGGGCTATAGCGAAAACATGTACACCTTTGTCAACGACATCAACACCGTGGAAGGCGGTATGCACCTGGCTGGTTTCCGCGCCGCTCTCACTCGCGTGCTGAATGACTATGCTCGTAAAAATAATATTTTGAAAAATAACGATGCCAATCTCTCCGGCGACGACGTCCGTGAAGGCCTCACTTGCGTTATTTCCGTCAAAGTCCCGAATCCCCAGTTTGAAGGCCAGACGAAGACGAAATTGGGCAACCTGGAAGTCAAAGGCATTGTAGATAATATCGTTTCCGAAGGCCTCCGGACTTACTTGGAAGAACATCCGGCCGAAGGGAAAGCCATCGTCGAAAAGGGCATTACCGCCAGCCGTGCCCGTGAAGCCGCTCGGCGGGCTCGTGAACTCACCCGCCGCAAGAATGCGCTGGAAGTGTCTAGTCTCCCAGGGAAATTGGCGGATTGCACCGAAAAAGACCCGAAGATGACAGAAATTTACATCGTCGAAGGGGACTCTGCAGGTGGCTCTGCCAAATCTGGTCGTGACCGTCGCTACCAGGCGATCCTGCCGCTTCGTGGTAAGATTCTGAATGTAGAAAAAGCGCGGCTCGATCGAGTGCTCAATTCCGATGCCATTCGCACCATGATTACCGCTTTCGGTACCGGTGTGGGCGAAGATTTCGATATCACCAAACTTCGTTATTATAAAATCATCATTATGACCGATGCCGATGTAGATGGCGCTCACATTCGTACCTTGCTCTTGACCTTCTTCTATCGCTATATGAAGCCGCTCGTCACGGAAGGCCACGTTTTCATCGCACAGCCGCCGCTGTACCAGGTTCGCAAAGGTCGTCAGAAATACTACACCTATGATGACGATGAACAGAATCGCCTTTTGGATGAAATCGGCCGCGATGGTTGTGCCATTCAGCGATACAAAGGGCTGGGCGAGATGAACCCGGAACAGCTCTGGGACACCACCATGAATCCGGAACAGCGTGTCATGCTGAAAGTGGAACTCACCGACGCCGTAGAAGCAGACCGCCTCTTCACCATCCTCATGGGGGACAAAGTAGAACCCCGTCGCCGGTTCATTGAAGAACATGCGAAGGATGTTACAAATCTGGACTTGTAATGGAGTGCGTAATGCGAAGTGCGTAGTGCGTAATGAAGGTGGCGGCGCATAAAATTTGGAAGCGCCGCCATATTATAAATAAAAAGGACTTGGAGAAATTTGATTGTTTCTGCCAAGTCCTTTTTTATTTAGTGGGTGGTCATTCATTCACTTTTCAACTGGCAAGAAAACGGATTAGCGATTGTTGCTGGTTGTTAGTTGTTGGTTGTCTGTATTCAAACAACTAACAACCAGCAACCAACAACCAACAACAGTGAGTACCTACTTAGTGACTGCTCGTTAATTCATATAGTCAGTATTTATCGGAAAATATTGGATAATTTTACGAATGAATAGTGCACAGGTTTATACGAGTATTGGCAAATATTATTGCATTGATTTTATTTTTTATAAAAAGGGGTATTGGGGCGCTTCCAAATTTTGTGCGCCCCTTCCACCATTACGCACTACGCACTTCGCATTACGCACTATTTTCAATTTCCACTAGCACTCACTGCTAAAATGGTATACAATATAAAGGAATGCAAATATTTCCGCTTTTGAAAAGGTGACTCAAGTTTCTCAGGATACTAAGGTTCTCACGTTTCTCGAATATGCTAATGAATATAGCAATTATCGGCACATGTGGGGAACCTGAGCAACCTGAGAACCTTGAGTAACCTGTAACCTCTAGCGTAAATCATACCAGACAACATAAATCCGTAACGTAATGAGATCGATAGGAAAGGGGGGAAATGATGAAATATTTCTATCCCGCAGTTTGTACACAGGATCATAAGAGCGGCGTCTTTTTCGTCAGTTTTCCAGATATTATGGGATGCGAAGCACGGGGACGCGACATGAATGAGGCAGTGAAACGGGCCAGGGAGTCTTTGGCCGCTTCCCTTTTGGAAATGGAAGAGAAAGAAATTCCGATTCCCGAACCCAGCGAGGAACGGCTTCTCCAGAAGCGGTATCGCCAGTGCCAGATTTGTACGTTCTTAGTGGACATGGACGCCTATCGTTCCTATAAAGAATATAAAGTGCACAAAGCAGAATCCAAGAATGCCGAATGGGCCGCTTCCGCTAGAAGTGGAAAGCATACGAGTTTCTTGGCAAAAGTCTTTGGGCTGAGATGATATAAAGCGGTATGAAATGATTGAACAAATCGTTTCATACCGCTTTTACTATAGTGAGGAGTTAGGAATTAGGAGTGAGGAATGGTGGTGGCGGCGCAATAAATTTTGGAAGCGCCGCAAATTTATAAATAGTGACTGCTTGTTAATTCATTTTTTTCAATAGCAAGAAATCGGACTAGCGATTGTTGTTGGTTGTTTGTTGTTGGGGCAAAAAAACTGACAACAAACAACTGTGAGTGCAAAGGAATCTACATAATAGCTCGTATTTCTACGCCTAATGTTCACTGCATATATTCAGTAAACATTGGGCGTATGAATTATCGAGTATCCACTAAAAAGGACTTGGAGAAATGTAACCATTTCAGTCCAAGTCCTTTTTCATTTATAAAATGGGGTATTGGGGCGCTTTTAAATTATGTTGCGCCCCTTCCATCACTCCTCACTCCTAATTCCTCACTCCTCACTATTTCAACAAGTTCATAAACACCATCAATATCGAAGCATTCAGGAAGTCGACCCCAAACGCGCCGATTAAGGGGATGACGAAGTAGGCGGTGTGGGCGGAGCCGAAGCGTTCGCACATGGCGTTCATGTTGGCGATGGCGTTTGGTGTAGCACCCAGGCCGAAGCCGCAGGTGCCGGAGGCCATGACGGCTGCTTCGTAATCGCCGCCCATGACGCGGAAAATAACGAAGTAGGCGAAGAAGGCAATGATGGACACTTGAATGACCAAGGTGACAAGCAGCGGAATGGCCAGCGCAGAGAGTTGCCAAAGTTTCAAGCTCATAAGAGCGCAGGAAAGGAAAATATTGAGGCACATGCCGCCTAGGACTTCACATTCTTTCTGGTAAATCCCATAGGTGCAAGTGATTTCTGCCACATTTCGTATCACCGCCGCTACGATCATGCCACCCAGGTAGCCCGGGAAGACCAGACCGATGTTATTGAAGAATTGGCTCACCAGAGTGCCCAAGCCCATAGCAAGCAGCAACTGTCCGAAGGCGTACATGAAGTGGTCCATATTTAAATAATGGGCGGCTGCATCTTTGACTTTATGTGGCTGCGGCGCCGTTTCTTCCGTTTCTTCGGCCGGCACTTTTTCATCTTCTTTGGAAACCAGGTGATATTTCCGAACCAAAAGTTCACCGATAGGACCGCCGATGAAACTGCCCGATACGAGGCCGAAAGTGGCAGCTGCAAAGGCAATGGTGGTACCATTCATGAGGCCCAAACTTTCCAGCACAGGCCCGAAGGAACCGGCGGTGCCGTGACCGCCCACCAATGGAATGGAGCCGTCCGCCAGGCCCATTAACGGATTGAGATCAAAGAATTGGGCTAAGGAAACGCCCACGATGTTTTGGATGGTGATCAAAATAGCCACCATAGCCGCCATTTTTAAAACCAACATCCCTCCGCGGCAAACCAGTCGCAGGCTTGCCATGTAACCGATACTGGTGAAGAAGAGGGTCATGCACCAGTTCTGCATGACCGTGTCTTGACTATAGTTCCATACGCCTTGGGTGTAGAGGATGCAATTTACGATGGAAAAAATAGTTCCCCCCACCACGGGAGCGGGGATGCAATATTTCCGAAGTAGGGCAATGCGACCTTTCAGAAAGCCGCCGAGGAAAAAAATAGCCACCGCAGCGGCTAGGGTTTGGTACATGTTGAGTGATATATTCATGATTTAGATAGCTCCTGTTTGAATTGATACCTAAAAAGTATAATTCAATTTGGGCGGGAGGTCAAGGTAATGGTGGCTGGTGACTAGGGACTAGTAGCTAGGGATTAGGGAAAAACGTTGGCAGTTAGCAGTAGGCAGTTGGCAGTTAATGATAGGCCCATCGGGCAATGCTGTTAAATCAGGAAAGCGATTTCATCTCTTTCCGTCATTTCGACCGATCCTATTTGTGCAAAATGATGAATGTGGTATAAATGGATTTGTGTCCCTGAGTGGAGAAATCTCTTCAGCAATAGCGGTAAGGGCTTAATGAATCAAATCATATCGTCATTTCGACCGACGGGATTTGTGCTTGATGATGGTATTGCTTTTCTGCGACTATGTGAGATAAAAGTGGAGAAATCTTGAGACACTATCGAAGACGGCGCTACTCCCACAAGATTTCTCCACTTCTGTCCAACATAGTCGCAGAAAACGATAGAAGCATCAAGCACAAATCCCATCGGTCGAAATGACGGGATAGGGCCAACAGCCAACAGCCAACAGCCAATAGCCAACAGCCAACAGCTAACTGCTAACTGCCAACTGCCTACTGCTTACGTTTCCCATCGCGTATTGCCCACCAATAGTGTATAATAGGAAAAAGCATTGTTTATATTTTTATCACAATGATTTTGGTGACTAGTGACTGGTAGACTAGTGACTAGGAAAACGTGTGTACTCTAGTCACTAGTCTACCAGTCACTAGTCACCAAAATCACTGATCCCAATGCACTACCAATGCATGCGATTTTCTATAAGCGAGGCCACTATGATACCAAAACCTTTAGACGACACGGACATCAAAATTATTTCCGAACTCAGAAAAAATGGACGTATTTCCATGACAGAACTGGGACGGAAGGTGTATTTGACTAGTCAGGCAGCGAAGAACCGGTTGGAACGGTTGCAGGATTTGGGAATCGTGCAGCGCTATACGGTGAATGTGAATTGCCCGGTTTTCGGCTATGCCATTCATGGCATTTTTGAACTGACCACCACCGAGGAAACGAAGCCGCCGTTCATGCACTTCGTGGAATCTACGGAGTTCCACATTCTCCATTGCTACCAGGTGGATGGGGAGCACCATTTCTTCATTGACGCCCATTTTGACAGCGAGGAATCTATGGCAGCTTTCGGAAAAGAAATCACTCGCTTCGGGGACGTGGTGGTCCATCCGGTTTCCAAGGAAATTCACGGGCAGCACCCGGTAGACGAATAAAATGTAATGAGGAATGAGAAATGAGAAATGAGAAATGAGGAATGGTGGTGGCGGCGCACAAATTTTGGAAGCGCCGCATATTTTTAAAGGTTATTATTCTGCTGATTTCTATTTCTTAACATGTAAATCATACCGTTTCTCACAAGGTTATAAAAGGTTATTATAATGTTATGAAACTTAGGGAAACGCTGATTTAATCAAAGAGTTTGAAATGATATGAATTTTTATCCAAA
>CAVBRV010000130.1:0-405 GCA_963597965.1 Paludibacteraceae bacterium
ATATAGTTTTTACGAATATAGGGTGTTACGGATTATTTATGCTGGGATTTTTTACTGTTTTACAGTCATAGTTAATGAGAAATTTTTATTATGAATAGTAAAAGTAGGGAAGATGAGAGACCGTATGATATGTGTAATAATGGGGATCTTTTATATCATTGCCAGTCTATTTTTATCTATACATAGCGAAAAATTGATTGGATTAGATTCCCCGATTAAACCTAGTCCCAAAGTTATAGTGATTAATTTGATGATTTGTATCGTATTTGGAGGAATTATTTGGAGTTTATGGCTTGATAACGTATATTGGCGGTTGGGGGTTATAGCTTTTTCGGTTTTAGTAAATGTACGGTTTAGATGTATAAAAAAGCTGAGAGTCAAACTAGGAATAAGGGCGACTAGAAG
>CAVBRV010000130.1:415-7014 GCA_963597965.1 Paludibacteraceae bacterium
TTATTTACGTTTGTATTATCATTCCTGATGTTGCTAACATTACTCAAATAGAGAGGAGTTCATATTGAATGAGAAAGACATCAATATTTCTGTTGCTGAAAGCAGTAAGTAATAATACTCAAAAAAATACCAAATCTAACGATGCCCGCATGGGTGCTTCTATTGGCGTAGGCGGATTGCAAGGTATCAGTGCGTCTTATAGTAAGGCCAAGGGTAACGTGAAAGAAAATGAAACCTCTTATGAAAAGAGCCAAGTCACAGCCAATAAAGACCTGACTTTCACCAGTGGCAAAGATACCACTATCACAGGAAGTGAACTCAAGGGCAATAAAGTCACAGGGAACGTAGGCGGCAACCTTTCTATTGAGACCAAGCAAGATAAAAAGACCTATGAAGAAAAGAATACCTCTACAGGGCTATCGGTTAATTATGGTGTGAAGAATGGTAAAACCAGTGCCAGTGGTGGCGCTAGCAAAGATACCATCCATAGCAACTATGAGAGTGCTACTGATCAAGCTGGGATTCGTGCCGGTGAAGAAGGCTTTGATATTACCGTCAAAGAAAACACCAACCTCAAAGGTGGTGTGATTGATAGCGATGCAAGCAAGAATAAGAATACTCTGACTACAGGCACTTTGACATGGGAAGATACGGAAAATAAAGCAGACTATAAAGCCGGTGGTGTGGGTGTATCTTATTCTCCTAATGATAAGAGCAGTGAACTGAACCAGAGAGGATTGACGCCGAATCTGACACCGACTGTCAAGGACAAAGCAGGCAGCACAACGAAGTCAGCTGTGGCAGAAGGTACAATTCATATCACAGAAAAAGAACATCAAAAGCAGGATATTTCCAATCTGAATCGAGATACCAAGAATAGTCTCAACCAGTTGCAAGAAATCTTCGATAAGACAAAAGTAGAAGAAAGACAAGAATTGGTAGGCATGCTAGAAAAGTATGGAAACCAGGCAATTCATAAATACGCCGAAAGCAAAGGCTGGAAAGACGGTTCTACAGAAAAGATGTTGCTTCATGGTGCCTTTGGTGCTCTTATGGGAAATATGGAAGGTGGCAATGTTACCGCTGGAGCTTTATCTGGTAGTGTCAATGAATACGTCATGGGTTATCTGACAAAGACGAAGGGCGAAGAGTGGGTACAAAAACACCCTGATACAGTACAGTGGATTAGTGCCGGAGTGGGAGCTGCTATTGGTGCTTCTACTAACGATTTGGCAACTGGCGCCGGTATTTCCATAGACTCATCAAAATGGAATTATTTGGGTTTTGAATTACCAGAAACAGAGAGCTTATTGGAAGAAACACTTATCAGAAAAGATGGACAAGAAATCACCGCAGATGAATTAAGAAAAATATATGAATTAGTCTATCAAACTGCAAACCAAGGGGATCCTGATGGTGCGGCAAGTGATTCGGAACTAAAAGTGGGGAATGCGATTGCCCTGGCAGGAGTTACAGCGGTTCTACAAAAGCATTATACAAAAGAAAGTGTCGATTTATTTCTTAAAAAATATACGGAAAGAGTAAATAGTAAATTTGCTAATGCTAAAACTAATAATGAAATTACTTTGAGGCCGGTACATGTTATTGCAAATAAAAATCAAAACAACTTTGACATATTTCTTATTCAGTATAGTGCAGGTCCCTTAGAGCAAGGCTATTTATATGATAAGGCATCTGATAAATTCTTTGTGACAAATGGATTTACAAAGTCTGATGATTTACATATGAACTTGCGATGGGGGGGCGAAGCGGCGGGTATTGCCCTGAAAACAAATTCTTCCAGTATTGATTTGAATGATAAAAAAACGCGTTCTGATATTTTATCAGGAGGAAGTATAGGTGGTACTGCTTACGCAGGCATAGGTGGAGGAGTCTCTACTCCAGTTAGTGGTAAATATGCGGGAGAAGTATTAGTTTTTAAATATGGTGTTGGGACACCTCAAGTGGGAGGCGGATGGGATGTAGCTGAGGAAACTTCGGAAGAAAGCGTTCCGGCTTTGATAAGATATTTATTGAAGGAGAAAAAGTAAAATGATAAAATCACTTATTTCTCTTTTGATAAATATTATTGATCCACAAAAAGAAAGGTCTATATGTGGGAAAAAGTTATGGAATTTTATTCTTAAGTTGAAAAAAAATAACATTGTCAGAAAATTAGTCTCTTGGGGAATTTTTTTTATCGTTCCGTACGTTTTGTTTAATTTTATGGATAGCATAGGGACCAAAGAAACGGCAGCAGAACTTCAACCTCAAGTAGTTGCTATTCATGAATTAAATACGCAAGAATCTTTGGATAAACAACTTGATGTTATTTGGCGTACTCCGAAAAATTATCATCTGATGAAGCAGTTTGCAAGTTATGCTAATAGAGATAATATTTTAACTTACTATAGTAAGCAGCTAGAAAAGGATGGTTGGAAAAATGAGGGTATGAGTGAGTATCATCGACATGATACAAATGTGCTTATGTCTCAAACTTATACGTGGTCAAAAAATGGATATATATTCGAAATTACATTTAACTTAGAGGATTATGGAACAAAGGAGAAATATACGGAAGATGGTAGGCTGAAATATTATATCAATGTCGAACCAATGAGATAAAATTGGGGGGATAAAGTCTATTTTCAGGCCATCGAAAGCAAAGCGATAAAAAACTACACCATCATCCGTACCACCACCCACACCTCGGAAAAACAAGTGCAGGAGACCAAAGCCGGCACCATTTCCAGCGGCAAAGACATGACCCTCTCCGGCAATGTGACCAATGAAAACAGCCGCATCACTGCTGGGAGTACTTTGACTGCCACCGGTGGCACTTTGGATAACATCGCCGAAAAGAACCAAGTACAGAAAATCACCTTTGGCACTACCCAAGAAAGCTATACCAAGAGAAAACCTAGACCGCATAAAGCATGGAGACGACACTATCGGGATGAAATCTTCATGACGCCACAGAAAGAACTGGACAATCCCACCTCTCTTGATGTAGGCATTTATGAAGGAAATACAGGAAAACATCCAAACCAAGAAGACATTACCCAAACCATGCGAGATAACGTGCAGAACAACCTCAATCCCTTCACCGACGGCAAAGAAACCAATCCAGGCAGCACTGCCGGCAAAGAAACAGGCGGTACTATGTCTTTCATTCCAGATAGTTCTCTCTATCAACTTCATCCAGAAGAAAAAGCCAAGTACCTCATCGAAACCGATCCTGCCTTTACGAATAAAAAGAAATTCCTCTCTTCCGACTACATGTATGAGCAAATGCTCTGGGATAACGACAAAGTAAATAAACGCCTCGGCGATGGATTCTACGAACAAGAACTCATCCGAAACCAAGTCAGCCAGCTCACCGGCATGCGCTACCTCAATGGCTACACCGATGACGAAGACGAATACAAAGCGCTCATGGATGCGGGCATCGCCTATGCCAAAGAATACAACCTGAAGCTCGGCATTTCCCTCACCAAAGAACAAATGGCAAGCCTCACCAGTGATATGGTCTGGCTAGAAACCACCACGGTTACACTGAACGGAAAGACATATGAAGTCCTCTATCCCCATGTGTACCTCAAAGCCAGCACGGCAAAGACACTCACCGAAGACGGCAGCCTCATCAGTGCAAATACTTTGATTACCGACACAAAAGAAACACTTACGAACCAAGGCACGCTGAAAGGAAATACCATCCTTGCGAAGTCCAAGAATATCGTAAACAAAGGCACCATCTTTGGCAATGACATCTCCCTCAAGTCTAGCCAAGACATCATCCAGAGTGGTATCATCGAAGGAGAAAATAAAGTCGCCCTCGATGCAGGCAGAAACATCACCATGAAAGATACCATTCAGCATGGCAAGAATCAGGACATCCTAGACACCACCGCCGGCATCGCAGTCAAAGGGAAAGAAGGCGTACTCCTTATGCAAGCTGGACAAGATATCACTATGACAGGGGGAACTCTTGCGGCACTCGGTGAAAATGGCTCTATGATTCTATCTGCAGGGAATAACATCACTATGGGTACAGATGCTCTTACTGCCAAGAAAGACATGACGGAAGATAGTGACAATTACATTCGTACCTATCGCAAGACAGAAACGGCAAACACCTTAACCGCTGGGAAAGACATCTCCCTTATCTCTGGTAATGACCTCAAAGCCAGAAATACCACAATGGCTAGTGAGAATGGTGCTATCACTGCTAAAGCAGGAAATGATGTAACCATAGAAAATGGTTACAATGAAGCCACGGACGATTACGGTTTGAAGTACAAAGAAAGCGGCTTCCTTTCCAAGAAGACTACCACGATTAAGAGCCACGACGAAAGCAAGACAGCCGCGGGTAGCATGCTTTCTGGTGACAAGGTAAGCATTACCTCTGGTGGAAACACCACTATCACAGCATCTAACGTAGTAGGCACCAATGATGTGTCCATCACCTCAGGCAAAAATACCACTATTACCAGTGCCGAAGAAGTGGAACAGCATGATTATGAAAAGCGAGTGAAAAAGAGTGGCCTCTTAGGTGGTGGATTGGGCTTTACCATTGGCAGTGAAAAGAGAAACGATCAGTATGCTGACGCCGATGTGACGCAGAAGGGTTCTATCGTGGGCAGTATCGCTGGCAATGTGACTATCGAAGCGAACAAAGACATACATGTGAATGCCTCTGACATTATTGCTGGGAAAGATATTTCTATGACCGGTGAAAATGTAGAAATCACTAGCAAAGACAATGTGTACCATAGCGATGAAAAACATGAATACAAGAAGAGCGGTCTCACTGTCTCTGTGGGCGGTGCTGGAATCGATGCCATAGAATCTGTAGCAGCACCAGCCACTCGCATGACAGAAGTTTCTGATAATCGCTTAAAAGCTCTTTACGGCTATGAGACGGCTGAAAAGATAAAGAAAAATGGCAATGCATTGAAAAATGCTGCTAAAGGAAAGTTTTCACCTACGATTTCTATCGGTATTGGCAGTAGCTCTAGCAAGTCGGAAAGCCATAGCACTATAACCGAAGCACAAGGCAGTTCATTGCAAGCGGGACAAGATGTGACGATTAAGTCTAAAGAGGATTTGAGCGTCAAAGGTTCTGACATTTTAGGTAATAACGTTAATCTGAAAGCTGGCAAGAATATTCATATTTCTGCTGCGGAAGAAAAGGCAACACAAAAGACCAGTCAAAGCAGCAAAGGCGGAAGTCTCGGCGTCAGCCTTTCTGCTGGCTCTGTAGTTTCTGTAGAAGGTAAATTCTATGCTGGTAAAGGTAAAGAAAATAGCAGTACCACCAGCTACAAAGAGAGCACCGTCACTGCTAGAGATACGCTGACTATGAAGAGTGGAAAGGATACCAGCCTCATTGGGAGTACGGCTAGCGGAAACAGAGTAAGAACAAATGTAGGTGGTAATCTGAATATTGAAAGTGTACAGACTAAGAAAGAATATACGGAAGAAAACAAATCTGCAGGCATGAGTTTTGGCACCTCTGCCGGCAAAACTAGCTATGGCGGTAGTGCATCCAAAGGGAATATGAAGAGCAATTATGAAAGCGTCACTGACCAGGCGGGTATTCGTGCAGGAGAAGAAGGCTTTGATATTACCGTCAAAAATAATACTCATCTTAAAGGTGGAGTGATTGATAGCGATGCAAGCAAGGATAAAAATACTCTGACTACGGGCACATTAACTTGGGAAGATGCCGAAAACAAAGCGGACTATAAAGCAAGCGGTATGGGTGTATCTTATTCTCCTAATGATAGAAGCAGTGAATTGAACCAGAGAGGATTGACGCCGAATTTGACACCGACTGTCAAGAATAAAGCCGGAAGCACAACGAAGTCTGCTATAGCAGAAGGTACCATCCATATCACGGATAAAGAAAAGCAGAAGCAGGATATTTCCAATCTGAATAGAGATACCAAGAATAGCCTCAATCAGTTACAGGAAATCTTCGATAAGACAAAAGTAGAAGAAAGACAAGAACTGGTTGGCATGTTAGAAAAGTATGGAAACCAGGCAATTCATAAATACGCCGAAAGCAAAGGGTGGAAAGACGGTTCTACCGAAAAGATGCTACTTCACGGTACCTTTGGAGCTCTCATGGGAGATATGACAGGTGGCAGCGCAGCAACCGGCGCATTGTCAGGTAGTATAAATGAGTATGTTATGGGTTATCTGACAAAGACAAAGGGGGAAGATTGGGTAAAGGAACATCCTGATACGGTCCAGTGGATTGGTGCTGGTGTAGGTACGGCTATTGGTTCTTTATCGAAAGATGCATCAACCGGTGCTGGTATATCTTTAGGCGCATCCAAGTGGAATTATTTGGGATTCGATTTGGCTACAGAGCCTTTACTAAAGAGAATATTGAAAAAGCAAGATGGACAAGAACTTACTGACCAAGAATGGTATCAACTTAGCAATGCTTTGATGGATATAGCGGACCAGGCTGATCAATTTGGTGCGGATTCCAATCACTTGGAAACTGGAAACGAAAATGCCCAAAGTGCGATACGAAGTTATCTTACGGAACAGGGCTTTACTGCCGATAGTACAGATAAATTTATGAA
>CAVBRV010000130.1:7024-7761 GCA_963597965.1 Paludibacteraceae bacterium
GGTGACGGATTTACAAGAACGACAAAAACATGATAATTTTTTCACCTTAAAGCCATTGAAAGTATTTGGTGATATTGTGCAGGAAACAACAGACTCTAAAGTTGTGAAAACGCTTATCAAAGGGAAAAACTATATTGTGGATGGTGTAGATATTGTAAGGAGTGACTATCCAGGCGATGCGGCATATTCATGGGTTATTGGTGCAGAAACTAGTGCAGTAACTGCGGATACCATATTTGTAATGGGAAAAATTTTGAACATTAGAGCTAATGTACTTATTATTCCAACCGTTATTGCTTCTGCTGAAGCAGGTGATTATATGCAAAATAACATAAAAGAAAAGCTACAGAAGTTTAGAGAGAAACAGGAGACGGCAGATAAACAGGAGGATAAAGATGGAAATTACTAATTGGGCTTCTTTTTATAGGTTGTTTTCTACCGTTATACTAATGGCTATTGCAGTTGCTCAAAGTTTTTGGTGGATAAAAAAGAAGAAAGAAAAGAATTGGAACAGGATTATTATATGGAGTTTGGTTTGTATTTGTGCCATTGGGGATTGTCTGCTTCATTTTTTATTGACTGTCATTACAGACTTGAATAAACTTCCGTTTCCTATGCTCTTTCGAAATTTAATAGAGTTGCCGGTATTACTGAAAATACTTATTCTCATTTTTCTAGTGCTTATGTATGCAGGTTATTTTCAATGGAATATTCTATGTGAGTATCCAATCGATAGC
>CAVBRV010000131.1:0-7757 GCA_963597965.1 Paludibacteraceae bacterium
TAAGGGCTTGATGACAAAATCCCGTCTCTGTCTTTAAGCCCTTACCGCTAGTGCTGAAGAGATTTCTCCACTCAGGGACACAAATCTATTTATTTCTGTATCATTACTTTGTGCAAATACGCCCGGTCGAAATGACGTTAGGGAAACCACCACTTTATGGGGAAGAAGTTTACCCCAAACCAACAACTAACAACCAGCAACCATACATGAGCTAACTCTCATATGATATAATAATGCTGAAGTGACTAGAAAACTATATTTCCCTAGTCATCAAAGTAAACTTCATGCACCGCCGGTGCATCACTATTAATGAAACTGATGAGAGATTAAGTAGCTAGGGATTAAAATGAGCATTCCCTAATCCCTAGCTACTAATCCCTAATCCCTATTTTCATAATATTAACGAGGTGATTGAGGATGCGTACCAATACGATTCAACACTATTTAAGCTCCGATGGCATTCGTTTGACCGTGGCTGATACCAGCCATGCATCAGAAGCCACGGAAAATATTCATCATTTGCCGCCCTTAGCTGCTGTGATTTTATCCAAAGCACTGACCGGGGCTGCTATTTTGATTAATGATTTCAAAAATCACGAAGGAATCACCTTCAAGTGGTCTACCGGCAGTCCCATGGGAGATATTCACATCGATGCCTATGACGGCCAATTCGTTCGCGGATTCATTGACCACCCGGAAGCGGCTTCCGGTCTTCCCTGTGATGCCGCCCACGAAGCCCAGCTGGTCAGCACCAAGGGACAACTCTTCGTGACGCGCTATTCTCTTTTGAAAACGCCCTACACCAGTGCGGTCAATCTGCATCAAGAAGATATTTCCGCTTGCCTCACGGAGTATTTGAATACTTCCGAACAGACCTTATCGGCTGTCAAACTGGATGTGAATCTGTCGCCTGATGGAGAAATTCTTCGTTCCGCCGGATTTCTGGCTCAGCTGATGCCAGGAGGAAATATGGCGACCTTTGCCCAGCTTTTCCGTGACTTGGATCAATGGAATCCCACTTTAGACGAAGAGGAAAAGGGATCTTTGGAAAAACTCCTGGTGAAAGGAAATTTCCAACTTTTACAAGACGGCCCGCTCTCTTTCCGTTGCACCTGCGGAGAAGACCGGATTCGTGCGACTTTATTGTCTTTACCAAAGGCAGAAAGAGAAAAACTCTTGCAAGATGATTCACTGGAAATCGTTTGTCCTTATTGCGATAAGAAATATGTAGTTTCTAAAGAGATGTTAGAAAAATGGATCAGTGAGGAAAAGGTGAAATAATTTAGTTTCTGGCTTAAGGCAAATGTGTTGATTTCTGCTGATGCAAAGGTTTCTCAGGTTTCTCAGGTTGCTAAGGTCTCTCACGTTTCTCGAATGAGCTTAATGACGCCAGAGATTATTGGCACATTCGAGTAACCTGGGTAACCTGAGTAACCTGAGGACCTTGAGTAACCTGTATTCACTAGCGAAGTTTTTACTAAAAGAAACAAATACGTTAAGCGTGAAACACGAAAGGAACATCTACCATGAAAAAATTAGCATTTATTGGCGGTACCGGCGTCTACAATCCAGTGCTTTTGGACCACGTCACCGAGCATGTCATTGATACCCCTTATGGCAAGGCCAAGTATGAATCCGGTTTCTTTGAAGGCAAAGAAATCATTCACCTGGCTCGCCACGGGATGCATCATACCATTCCGCCTCATAAAATCAACTATCGGGCTAATATTTTTGCCCTGAAAATATTGGATGTAGGAGCTGTCGTGACCACCACTGCCGTCGGTTCCTTGAATCCTGACTATAAACCGGGAGAATTGGTGCTGATTGACCAGTTCATTGATATGACGAAATCCAGAATCGGCACCTTCTTTGATGGAGAACGCTATGGGGTAGCGCATATCGATATGAGCCATCCCTATTGTGAATCCCTTCGCCAGGCCATTTTGGCAGCTGGCAAGAAAGAAGACATCACTGTCCATCCTCACGGTACTTATATTTGCACCGAAGGTCCTCGCTTTGAAACGCCGGCTGAAATCAAAGCCTATCGCATGTGGGGCGCCGATGTGGTCGGCATGACCAATGCTCCGGAATGCCAACTGGCAAGGGAAGCAGAAATTTGCTATGCCACTATTTCTATGGTCACCAATTTTGCCGCTGGCATCACAGATCAGGAACTGACCCACCAGGAAGTGTTGGATTGCATGGCAGAAAATAGTAAAAATATGCTCCGCGTTGTAACCGATTTGTTCCAGACCTATGATGTAGAAAAAGATTGTCACTGCCGTCATGCGGCGGAAGCTTTTGGAGGATTCAAGATATGAGTTTTCTGAAATCCTTGTCCTGGGAAGGGGACGCACTGAAGCTCTTAGACCAGACGAAACTTCCCACGGAGCTGACTTATATTTCCTGCAAAGACTATCGAAGCGTGGCGGATGCCATTCGCGTGCTGGCTGTGCGCGGAGCACCGGCCATTGGCGTAGCCGCTGCGTATGCAGTTGTTTTGGCTTATAAAGAAGCGAAAAAAAACATCTCACATATAGCAGAGCGAGACGCCTATTTCCAGGAAGCGCTACATGTCATCTGTCACGCTCGTCCTACCGCCGTCAATCTGTCTTGGGCCGTCCATCAGATGGAAATCGTTTACAATCAGGCGGAGATATTAGATATAGAAGAGGCCCTTTTGGCTCGTGCTAAAGAAATCGAAGCGGAAGATGTTCACACCTGCTGGTCCATTGGTCAAAATGGGGCGGATCTCTTCCAAGGGAGGAATCACCTCCACATCCTGACCCATTGCAATACCGGCGCCTTGGCGACAGCCGGTATCGGCACTGCGTTTGGCGTCATCGCCACTTTGCATGAACGAGGACAAATCGAATGCGTCTATGCCGACGAGACCCGGCCCCTGCTTCAGGGCAGCCGACTCACCGCCACCGAACTCATGGCGGGCCACATTCCTTGCTGTCTGATTTCCGATGATATGGCTGCTTCGGTAATGACATGGAAACACATCGACGCCATCATTGTCGGCGCCGATCGTATTGCCGCCAATGGGGACACCGCCAATAAAATTGGAACTTACGGTCTAGCCGTCATGGCTCAGTATCACCACATTCCTTTCTATATTGCCGCCCCTTTCTCCACCTTCGATTTCTCCATCCAGACAGGGGAGGAGATAGTGATTGAAGAAAGAAATCCCGATGAAGTGCGCAAAATCAATGGTGTCTATTCTGCGCCAAAAGACGTACCTGTCTTTAATCCTGCCTTCGATGTGACCCCAGCTGTACTCATTGCTGGGATTATCACAGAAAAGGGGGTACTTAAACCACCTTTTATACAATCTATTTCTGATTATCAAGCGATGTTGAAATAAAGGTGATCTGAGCTTCACAGGTCGCTCAGGTTTCTCAAGTTTCTCGAACGAGCTGAAATACGCTAGAAAAAATAAATAACAATAGACGCTTTTCGCTCTCTGTCATTTTGCCCGGTTGTATTCCGTACTTGATGAGAGAAAAGTCGTGAAACACCATGTTTCTAGGAGTGGAAAAATCCCTCTGCACTAACGAAAAAGGCGATGTTTTTCCCTAGCATTTATCAACAACCTGAGAACCTTGAGCAACTTGTAATTTTTACCCCCCAAAAAATAGCCTTACATATGAAAGGAGTATTTTTTATGAGTGAATCTATGATTCGTGACATTTCATTAGCCGACGAAGGCATTCAACGCATCCAGTGGGTCGAAAAATTCATGCCCGCTTTGAATGCTCTACGAGAAGATTTCATCAAAGACCAGACTTTCAAAGGAAAGACCATCGTCATGTCCATCCATTTGGAAGCGAAGACTGCCTACCTGGCTTTGACACTGCAAGCGGCTGGAGCCAATGTCATTGCCACTGGCAGTAACCCGCTTTCCACCCAGGATCCCATTGCGGCTGGACTGGTGAAGAAAGGTGTCACTGTCTATGCTTGGCATGGCTGCACAGAAGAAGAATATTTCATGTTCCTCAACAAAGCCCTGGACCATATGCCCGACATCATCATCGATGACGGCGGCGACCTGGTTCATTTGCTTCATACCACCCGAAAAGATGCGCAGAAGAATCTCATTGGTGGCTCCGAAGAAACGACCACCGGTGTGTATCGCCTGAAGATTTTGGAAAAGGAAAAGAAATTGGAATTTCCAATGATTGCGGTGAACGATTCCTATTGTAAATATCTCTTTGATAACCGCTATGGTACGGGGCAATCTGCTTGGGATGGTATCATCCGTAGTACCAATCTCACCGTCACTGGGAAAACCGCGGTCATTGCAGGATATGGCTGGTGCGGCAAAGGATGTGCTATGCGGGCCAAGGGCCTGGGGGCTCACGTCATTGTCACTGAAGTGGATCCTATCAAAGCCATCGAAGCTGTAATGGATGGATTTGAAGTCATGCCTATGGCGGAAGCCGCCAAAGTAGGGGACATTTTCCTCACTGTGACGGGTGACATCGATATTATCACTGAAAAACATTTCCTTGCCATGAAAGACGGAGCCATTTGTGCCAACGCCGGTCACTTCGACTGTGAAGTTAGCCGCAAAGACTTGGAACGGATTTGCACGTCCCATTACGAAGCCCGTAAAAATATTGAAGGCTACGTCTTGCCCAATGGCAAAACTGTTTTCCTCATGGCCGAAGGCCGTCTAGTCAATCTGGCCGCTGGCGACGGACACCCCGCAGAAATCATGGATCTGTCCTTTGCGATGCAAAGCCTGGCTGCCCGCTACCTTCTCCAGCATGGAAAGGAAATGAAATCCGCCGTTTACACCTTGCCACATGAACTGGATACGAAAGTGGCCTCTATCAAACTCGCTTCCATGGGGTACCAGATCGATACCTTGACAGAAGCCCAGAAGAAATATTTGGGATTGGATTGAGTATTTAGTAGGCAGTTAGCCGCTTGCAGTAGGCGGAGGAAAATGTATCTGTGTACTGTATCATTGAAATGTAGCAAATTTGTCAATGCTTGAGATATTGGTTTATGGTTTAAGGTTTAGGGTTTGAATGATAGCATTTAAACCTTAAACCAATGACTTTTTAATATCGGCTATTTGTGAATTATGGACTCGGAAATTAAACCTTAAACCTATAGTGACAGGTATTTACTTGATAGTGCATATTTCTTTGCATTTAAATACCAAATTTTGCTAGCATTTATTCCGTAAATATCGAGAGATTGAATTATCGAGCACCCACTAAATATCAATACAATACACGAGTCTACTAGTCACCAAGATTAACCAATTACCGCCAACTGCCAACTAACAAAGGAGCTATCTTATGAAAACACTCATTAAAAACGTGGCACTCTATCAAAAAGGGCAAGTGAAAGAGAATCAAAACATCTTGATTGAAGACACCAAGATTATTGATTTCCCTACACAAGTAGAAACGATTTCCTGTGATGAAACCATTGATGGTCAGGGAATGCTGGCACTGCCAGGACTGGTGAATACCCATACCCACGTAGCCATGACACTCTTTAGAAGCTATGCAGATGATATGGAACTGATGGATTGGCTGCAGAACAAAATCTGGCCGGCCGAAGAACATTTGGATGATGACATTGTCTATTGGGGTAGCATGCTAGCTTTCGCCGAAATGATCCGCGGTGGGACTACGGCTTTCTGTGATATGTACATGTTTATGGACTCCTGTGCTCAAGCCGCTGACAAAGCAGGCATTCGCGGTAATCTTGCACGTGGCCTGGCTGGCGTGAGTCCCAATGCACAAACCGCACTGCAGGAAAATATCGAACTCTTCCAGAAATGGAATGGAGCAGGGGATGGACGATTCAAAGTCATGCTTGGACCTCATGCACCCTACACCTGCCCGCCGGACTATATCAAACAAGTCCGTGATGTAGGAGAGAAATATGGCATTCCCATTCATATTCACCTGTCCGAAACCAAAGGTGAAGTAGAAACTTGCCTACAGAAATTTAATAAAACGCCGATTGCTCTCATGAATGACTTAGGCCTCTTCGACCTGCCCACACTGGCGGCTCACTGTGTTCACGTCACCGACGAGGACATCCAAATCATGAAAGAAAAACAGGTCTGCGTCGCTCATAATCCAGGTTCTAACTTGAAACTAGCCTCTGGCATCGCACCAGTCACCAAAATGAAAAAAGCTGGTATTACTGTAGGATTGGGAACCGATGGGGCTTCCAGTAACAACAAACTCGACATGTTCGCCGAAATGCGTTTAGCTGCACTCATTCACAAAGCCAATACATACGACCCATTCGCCGTAACCGCTCCAGAAGCCCTGGATATGGCAACGGTAGAAGGCGCCAAATGCTTGGGCTATGATAACTTAGGAAAACTAGAAAAAGATTGTCTAGCCGACATCATTCTAATAGACAGAAGTGGCTTCCACTGGCATCCCAGATTTGATAACGTATCCCTGGCTGTCTATGCAGGAAATTCTATGGATGTAGATACTGTTCTTATTAACGGCAAAGTCGTTATGAGACACAAAGAACTGACCACTATTGATATAGAAAAACTGTATGCTGAAGTTGATCGCGTAATAAAGAAGTTATATGCCTTTACTACTGGAAAAGGTGGCATGTAAATATTCGTTTTTTCAATAGCAAAGAAAGCAATAGTTGTTAGTTATTGATCAATCGCCAAATTAGTTCCGATAATGTTAAATTATCGGAACTAATTTGGCGCATTTGTATATTTTTACTTACAACTTAATTCTATTTAGTAGATGGTCATTAATTCACTTTTCAACTGTCTGGAACTAAACAACTAACAACAGTTGATAAATAAATGATGAAATAACTACTACGCAAAAAGATGTATTTCTCCAACTATCAAATAGTCGAAGAAATACATCTTTTTTGGTGAATTATTTTCTCAGCACAGCATACCAAATGCTTATCAGCTCATCTTAGAAAGTAAAGCGAACACCTACATTGGCTTTCCACTGTACTTTGTAATCCCCACCAAAACTCTTAGTGATATCAGCATAAAACATACTAGAAGGAGATAATTTATAAGTACCACCCAAAGCCAATTCTAACCAAGTATCACCAAAGTCTTGGTCAACGGTAGAAGTTGGTTCATTTTCAGCACTAAAGGTGGTGCTAGTTTTCCCACTAAATTCATGAAGCAGTCCTGCTTTTAGATAGAAATTACTGCGATCTGTTGTCTTTCCAGCCGCTACACCCAGTCGACCAATGAAGCTAGTCATGCCGTCCTGGCTGACATGCATTTTCTTTCCACCGGTGTAATCACTGATTCCATCATAGTCTGCGCTACCCAATCTGGAAAGTGTCAATTGCATCTGAGGTTCCACATAGCCATTGGTTCCACCAAATCGCTTTCCATATTCTGCGGAAATACCGAAACCATTGGCACTGTAATCTCCATCCAATTTATGCCCCATATCATTGTATACGGTATAGCGGTTTGTGGTATGACCAGCTTTGACTGTGATATCTACATACTGCCCATCCTCAAAGAGTTTCGTACCATAGAGCGAGAAGGTATAGAGTTTCGGATCGCCTTCGCCTCCCATTTCATATTTGGCACTTCCCTTGTTATAGTCAAAAGCACCACCAAGATGCCAACCATTCTTGAAGAGTTTATCAGCACCTACCTGGGCGCCCCAGAAACTATTACTAAAGGAAGAAGTCCCTTTATCATACTTTACTTTTCCACCAAAGGTTCTAGCCCAGATACCATCATCTGCACCGTAGTGGAG
>CAVBRV010000132.1:0-7738 GCA_963597965.1 Paludibacteraceae bacterium
GAATAAAAATTCAAGAATCATTTCAAATAACGATTAAATCAGTGTTTCCCTAGGGGAACACATTCCCAGTCACTAGTCACTAGTCTACCAGTCACTCTATGTGTGTCTTTATATTATAACATGGATAAAATAAACTGTTTATTTCTAAAAAATCATAGTATGGGGCATGTATGAGATTTTGAGATAGAACGCGGTGGAGGCGATTCGGCTATCAAAATGTTTCACGTGAAACTTATTTAGTTGGCAGTAGGCAGTTAGCAGTAGGCAGTAGGCGGTTCGCAGTGTTTACTGCCAACTGCCAACTGCCTACTATCATTGTTTCACATGAAACATTTCCGTATTTCATGCTATAATACATCCGTCACACTGCACTCCTCTCACGGAAATCGTGACAGAAGGAGGTGTACCATGGAAAATATTTTTATCACATTCTTAATCTCGGTCGTGGCGAGCGTAGTCTCATACTACCTCTGCAAATGGCTTGATCGATGATCCTTGCAGCTCGTGATAAGCCTAAGCGCGCTTGTGCTTTGAACAAGAAGAACCCCTAGAAAGATATTGCAGATCTTTCTAGGGGTTCGTTCTTTTGTGTACCGTGGTTTTTACCACATTCTTATCTGTTCCTATAGTAACACGATTCGTCTATAAAGGCAAGAGCAGGTCTAGTTGGCCATAGGCAGTAGGCGGTCCGCAGTTTTACTGCCAACTGCCTACTGCTAACTGCCAACTTATTTATCATAAATAATGAGCCCCATAAACACCAGATCTTCTTCTCCGATGTTCTCAATGCCGTGGCGGCCGCCGTTTCTACAGAAGGCGGCGTCGCCGGGGCCCATTTCGTAGGTTTCATCGTTGTCGGTGTAGAGGCCTTTGCCGGAGAGGATGTAGTAAATTTCCCCATCCCCCTGGTGCTGGTGGACGCCCATGGAGCAACCCTTTTCCAGAGTAGCTTTTACAAACATGCGGCAGTGGCCTTTCATGGCGTCTAAGGAATCCGGTGTAGCCACTGGTTCAAGAATGAGGTGGCCTTTTCCACCATTGGCGTGTTCGATGATCTTTTTCGGTAATTTTTTTAACATTATTTTTCTCCTTTTTGGTATAGTTAGCAGTTAGCAGTAGGCAGTTGGCAGCAAAAAACTGCTTACTGCTAACTAGAATTGTTTCACGTGAAACATGGGAGTAAGCGGTCGGTAGAAAAACTGCCAACTGCCAACTGCTTACTGCCGACTGCCTACTTGTATATTTTCGTTTCGAGTCGATACATCTTCACTTCCCCCTCTCGGAAGAAAGGTGCCCGTTTCTTTGCTTCGTCCCATTGTTTCTGGGGCGTGTCGTATTCGACGCGGTGGGCGGGGATGATGATGGCGGTGGGGTGGTTGCCGTAGTTGCTTACTACCACGAAGGCGTAGCGGGAGGGATCCAGTTCGTCCAGGGAGGAAATCGGTTCCAGTGTTTCGATGGTTTCTACGGAAATTTCCAAGTCCTCCAATTCATCAGGCTGCACGGCGCTAATTTGTTGATGCTCTGTGGCGGCGGCTTTGGACATGTGGATGATTTCTTCGGCGAGACTGTGGAAATGGGGATGGAGGGTGTAGGCGAATCCGCGAGTGGCGCCGTATTCGTGAAGGGTGATGATGACGGCGCCCGGTTTTTCTAGTTTCGGTGGTAGGTCTTTCGGCACGCGAAGGAAACGTCCCATTTTGACATATTTCTCAATGGACTCTTTGGCGAGCTTCACGTAGGGACTGGGGGCTTCTTTCTTGGCGGCGGGGACGGCTTGTGGTAAGTAGAGTGCTACGCCATAGCCAACGCCGAAGGGGCCTTCATGAGAAAGTACGGAGAGTTCGGCAGGTCTATTTCCTAGGGCACCGAAAAGGAAATAGAGGGACGGCAGTCCGCAAGTATCGATTTCTGCTACGTAAGGGGTGGGCAGTGCATCGAGGGCGAGTTTGTCTCTCCTTTCTAGGGCTTTCATGACGATGGCATCGTATTCTGCTCCTTTTGGCGTGTAGCCGTGAGATGCGTCTTTCGTCAATTTGTGGGATAAATCGCCGGTGGCAATGACTGCTACGCGACGTTTTGTCTTTTGTGCAACGGAAGAAACAATATTTCCTAGGGCATAGGTCCGTTCTCGCTTGGCATAATCCGGGGTGAGGAAAATGATTTTTCCATCAAATCCGGCTTGTTTCAAATAATAGAGAGGAACGAAACTTCCCCAATCGATTTGGAGGGATTTTTTATATTGCGCTGCGGCGGCTCGATCGAGGCTGTGCACATGAGTCAAAAGGGCTGCTTTTTTTGCGATGTGCCGTAGGAGATTGGTATCGATGGAGAATGATAAGGAAAGTTCTGGATGACCAAAAGCGCCCATGTCACCGGAAAGTTCCTGGCCGAGTAACAGGGTGGGCCCATCGGAGAAACAAATATTGTGAGGCGATAAGATGACCACCGTATCTGGCTTTTCTTCCATGATCAGAGACATGGCCTTTTTCACGGCCTCCATGGTCGTTTTGATTTGGTTTGCTTTCTCTTCCCCGATTTCCGGAATCATTACCGGCGGATGGGGAAATAATCCTGCTGCAACAAGCGGCATGGGTATCACGTCCTTTCGTTGTCTCTTAGTGTAGTGAGTTTTTGGGAAAAAAGCAATAGTGGGGGTTCTGGGGCGATGCTTTTTATTTTGCGGCTTTTGGTATGTATTTCCGCTGTACGAAGGTTCTGGTGGAGGTAAAGCAGTTCATTTCATGTTTCACGTGAAACGCTATGCAAGGGTTCTGGGACACCGTTTGTGCTTAGAGACTCTTAGTGCGTGTTCCGCTATATGAAGGTTCTGTTGGAGAGAATGGGGATAGAGAAACACGGAGGAAAACTTGCTCTCATAAGGTTCTACTGACGAGATTCGGTTGGTGGTATGTTTCACGTGAAACATGAGGGAAATGGAAACGGGAAACCAGAACCCTAAAACCACGTTTCACGTGAAACATGAGGAAAGCGGAAATGAGACCCCAGAACCTTAGCATAGCGGGAGTATAGATAGAACAAGCCGCACGCGAAGTCATGCTCCTAGAACCTTCTGACAGCGGCTTGCATAAAACATGCCACTAATGGAAACGGGAAACCAGAACCCTAAAACAGCGTTTCACGTGAAACATGACGCAAGCGGAATCAGGAAACCAGCCCCCATTTCCCATATAAGAAATAAAAGAGTATAATAGGAAAAGCAAATCATCAAGTTTCACGTGAAACATTTTTAGTAGGCAGTTTGTAGAGTGACTGGTAGACTAGTGACTGGTGACTAGAAATCCCAGTCACTAGTCACCAGTCACTAGTCACCTCTGCTTTACAGCAAGCAATAAAAACTGCTAACTGCTAACTGCCTACTGCTAACTGCTAACCAAGCATAGAAAGGATGAATCCTATGAGTATTACCGCAAACAATTTGGTGTATAAAAGAAGAAGTGTCCGTTTCTTCAAGAGCAATCCCATTTCCAAAGTGGATATGAGAGAAATTCTCCGTGCCGGCATGTGGGCACCGTCTCCTAAGAATCGGCAGCCTTGGAAGTTTATCGTAGTGAAAGGCCAGAGCAAGGAAAAAATGTTGTCTTTGATGGAAAAAGGCATCGAACGCTCCGAAAAGGGGGAAGGCGTTCTGGGAGGAAATCATGAACTCTACGTGAATGCTCGTTTCACTTTGAAGTGCATGAAACAAGCACCGGTCACCGTATTCGTGGTCAATCCCCAGGGACGTCCGTTGACAGATAACTGGACCACGGCGGAAAAAATTCACGAACTCTCCGACGTGCAGGCCATCGGTGCGGCTGCCGAAAACATGGCCCTCCAGGCAACGACCATGGGCATCGGCAGTCTGTGGATCGGCAATGTATTCTTCGCTTACGAAGAACTGAGACAGTGGCTCGGCGAAGGCGAAATGGTGCTTGCCATGTCTTTCGGCTATCCGAATCACAATCCCTGCCCGTTGGCAAGAAAAGGGGAGGACGAGGTCATTGAGGTGAGAGACTGAAGGGCGGTTAGGAATGAGGAATTAGGAATGAGGAGTGAGGAATGGTGGTGGCGGCGCATAAAATTTATAGAGCGCCGCAGTTTATAATAAGGTTATTATTCTGCCTTGGTCTTTTTTCTAACATATTGCATATGCCGCATACTGAAAGGTTAAATAGGGTTATATAGGGTTATGAAACTTTCGCTAGTCTCATAACCCTATATAACCCTTTTTAACCTGGAGATAAGCGGTATATTCTATTTGTGACGAAGTAGAATGTAGCAGAATAATAACCTTTTTTGCAAAGTTTCACGTGAAACCTGTTTAGTAGGCAGTTAGCAGTAGGCGGTAGGCAGAAACTGCAAACCGCTAACTGCCTACTGCTAACGAAATTGTTTCACGTGAAACATGACTCTAGCCGTTTTGCTTTTGGCGAGCTATATAGAAAAGGAATCTTGGAAACAGAGTGTAGCGGTATAAGAGCAATTCGAGGCAGCTCGCCGCCACCATTCCTCATTCCTCATTCCTCACTCCTAATTCCTAACTTTTTCCAAAAGTGAGATACAATTCCATCCGCGATCCAAGCGGATAACGCACCAACGAGAATGCCCGCTAGAATGTCTGACGGATAGTGGACGCCCAGGTACAGGCGGGAGAATCCGATCAGCGCGGCGATGATGATAGCGGGGAGGCTGTATTTCTTGGGGAGATACATACAGAGAAGAAAGGCTACTGCGAAGGAGGAAGAGGTATGACCAGAGGGGAAGGAGTAGGGCGAGGAGGGATGAACCAGAGGTGTCAGGGCCGGATAGGTGTAAAAGGGACGGAGCCGGAGAAATAGATGTTTCAATACCACATTGGCTAGCACCGCACTGATGAGGAGAGACGCGGCGGCCCGATACCCGATGGATCGGTATTTCCTCAGAATCAAAAGAAGGAGGCAAATCAGAATCCAAAGAAATCCACCGTTTCCTAAGTCGGTGAAAAATTCTAAAATGCGGGTCCAATAATCACTGCGCATCCAGTCTTGGATCATATATAATAGGCCGATGTCGGCTTGTTGAATGAATTGCATATGGTAACACCACCTTGGAATCTAGGGATTAGGATCTAGGGATTAGGGATTAGGAATGATCTTGCCGTTCCTGTCGGTACAGCATGTAGTATAACGGAAAATTTTGTAGGAAGTCAAAAGGGATGTTAAAGAAAGGATAAATGGTTCTGAGACACCACTTGGGGTTAGCGACTTTAGGTATGTATTTCTGCTATACGAAGGTTCTACTGACGAGATTTGGCTATTCTCATGTTTCACGTGAAACATGGGAAAGGCGGAAACGAGACTCCAGAACCTTAGCATAGCGGATGTACAAAACAAGTCACTTATGAAGTCATGCTACTAGAACCCTCTGACAGCGTTTCACGTGAAACATGAGAATAGCGGAACCGGAACACCAGAACCCTTGTATAGCGGATGCAAAGAACTAGCCACTCATGAAGTCATGTCACAAGAACCCTTTGAGAGCGTTTTATGTGAAACATGAGAATAGCGAAACCGGGATCCCAGAACCCTAATCCCCAATCCCTAGCTACTAATCCCTATCCCCCATATGCTATAATATAACCATGAAGAGGATTTGTATTTCCCCTAATGGAAGGAGAATGAATGATGAGTTGGAATAATGAAATGACCGCTGAGCGCAGCAGTGCATGGTCGATTAACATGCCTGGGCTCATGCGGGATGTGTATGGGTGGATGGCGATTGCCCTGGTGATCACCGGATTCACTGCCTACACCGTAGCGGGAAGTCCGCTGCTTTTGGGACTGGTATTTTCCAGTAAGTTTGGTATGTGGGGCCTGCTCTTGGCGACGGTGGCCCTGGTATGGCATTTGTCCTCAGCCGTAGGTCGAATGTCGCTGAAAAAAGTGATTGCCATGTTCTTGGTGTATTCCGTACTGAACGGTATCACCATGGCCTCCATCTTCGTGGTGTACACCATGACATCCATCGCCAGCGTGTTCTTCATCACCGCCGGCACCTTCGGCGTCATGTCGGTGTACGGCTATGTGACGAAAGCCGACCTGTCGAAGATGGGAAATATTTGCCTCATGGCTCTCTTTGGTCTCATCATTGCCACCGTGGTGAATCTTTTCATGGATAACACCATCCTGCAGACCATCATCGCCTACGCCGGTATCTTGATTTTCGTAGGCCTCACCGCTTACGATACGAAACGCATTCGCGAAATGGCTTACACCTACAACGCCCGCGCCACCGACGAAGGGCAGAAATTAGCCATCATGAGTGCTCTCACGTTGTACTTGGATTTTATCAACCTCTTCATCTATATGCTCCGCATTTTCGGAGATAGGAAATAAATCTCTATGTGAGAAAAGCCGCTTGTCAGACATGGTTCTGGCGAGCGGCTTTCCACTTTTACTGCCAACTGCCTACTGCTAACTGCCAACTATTCTTAAATATGTTACAATACAGGATATGACAAAATACGAGAGGAGACATTATGAATACACGAACAAAAGGGATCATTCTTGCCACAGGCGGTTGCATCTTGTGGGGCGCTAGCGGGATTGGGGGGCAGTACCTTCTGGTGGATCGGAGTATTTCTTCAGAATGGCTCACGTTTTGGCGACTTTTATGTGCGGGGATTTTGCTTTTGGGAAGCTTACTACTCAAAGGCGAATCGATTTGGGAAATTTGGAAAGATAAGAGAAGCGCTTTGATGATTATCATCTTTGGCATCTTGGGCATGCTATTTACCCAATATGGTTATTTCACCGCCATCAAGTACAGTAATGCGCCGACCGCCACGGTTTTGGAATACGTGAATCCACTCTTGATTATTCTCTGGACCTGTTTCTCCGAAAAACGGTGGCCCCAGAAAGTGGAAATCGGTTGCGTGGCTCTGGCTTTTCTAGGCACCGTACTGATTGCGACGAAAGGGGATTTCACCACCTTGGCCGTTTCGCCGGAGGCACTCTTCTGGGGGCTGGTGGCTGCGGTGGCTTGTGCGCTATATACCATCGAACCGGTGAGCATTATTAAGAAATACGGTTCCTCCATGGTGGTGGGCTGGGGCATGCTGGTGGCCGCTGTCGCCATGGCACCCTGGATGCACTATTTTCCCTTCACCGGCACCATCGATGCAGCGGTCTTGGGAGCCTTTGCTTTCGTCGTCATTTTTGGCACCATTTTCTCCTTCATTCTCTACCTAGGCAGTACGAAATACATCACTCCGGCGGAAGTCAGCATCATCGCGGCCATCGAACCGCTCTCTTCCATCATCTTCGCCTTCGTCCTCTTCGGCCTGATTTTCGGATTGGTGGAATGGATCGGCATTGCGCTGATTATTGGAGCCGTGGGGGCGGTGGCGAGAAAGCAGTGAGAAGTTAGAAGTGAGAAGTGAGAAGTTAGAAATGGTGGCGGTGGCGCATCAAATTTATAGAGCGCCGCATTATATATAAGGTTATTATTCTGCCATGATCTTTTTTCTAACATATTGCATATGCCGCACACTAAAAGGTTAAAAGGGTTATACAGGGTTATGAAACTTTCGCTAGTGTCATACTCTATATAACCCTTTTTCGTATGTTTCACGTGAAACAAATAACTTAAACTTTTCTCCAAGAAATATCATTTTGGGCCGATGCAATTTGATATCAAGCAGTATTTAAATTGAAATGATAGGCCCATCGGGCATCTCCCCCTCCGGGGGAGAAAT
>CAVBRV010000133.1:0-7688 GCA_963597965.1 Paludibacteraceae bacterium
TGCAGAAGCCGACGGAAGGGAAGATTCTTTTCAATGGAAAGCCACTGGATGAACTTTCTTATCGCCAGTCCGCCCTCATGCTGGCCGTGGTGGCACAGCACAATTATTATAACTTTGACTTCTCTGTGCTCGATGTAGTCCTCATGGGGCGGTCTCCCCATAAGAAGATGATGGAGCGAGACAACGAAGAGGATTATCGCCTGGCTCATGAGGCACTGGCTATCGTGGGGCTCAAAGGTTTTGAAGAAAGAAATTTCTCCACCCTCTCTGGTGGGGAACAGCAGCGTGTTATCCTGGCCCGTGCGCTAACGCAAGGGTCCGAGTGTCTGGTGCTGGATGAACCGACAAATCATTTGGATATCAAGTATCAGCTGCAAATCATGGACATTGTAAAGTCTCTCAATCGTACGGTAGTGGCGGCGGTGCATGATTTGAATATCGCTGCTATGTACTGCGATCGCCTCATTGCTATTCGCAGTGGCGAAGTGGTAGGCATTGGCACGCCACGGGAGCTATTGACCGCGAAGTTTATCAAGGATTTGTACGATGTGGATTGTGAGATTCATTATATGGATGATGGTAGGATGAATATCATGTACATTCCGCAGCATTGGAAGAAACCGTAGGCAGTTGGCAGTTAAAACCTATCATTATTATAAAAGCGACAAAGGAGGTACAGATTGAATCACTCTTTGATTCAATCTGTACCTCCTTTGTCGTTTTTATAATGGGAAAATGGTCCGGATGTAAATTAGTGGTTGCTCGATAATTCACATGCCCGATGTTTACTGAATACATGCAGTGAAATTTTGACATTCAAGTGCAAAAAAATTGGGGCTATTGTGCAGATTCCTTTGCACTCATTGTTGTTAGTTGTTGGTTGTTAGTTGTTTGACCCCAACAACTAACAACCAACAACAATTGCCAATTCGGATTTTTGTTATTGAAAAAGCGAATTAACGAGCAGCCACTAAATTAGCAAAGTGATTTCTAGTTCTTAATAACTGGCATTAAATCTGAGAAATTTATAGATTCTATTTTGCAAATTAAGGCAGGTCTAGAAGTTACTGGTCACTAGCTACCAGTCACCAAATCATATTGAAACTCTTCTTTTTTCGGGTTATAATTAAAAGTAATTTGCTTGAACATAGGGATGAGGTAGCGGGGAAATCGCTAGAGTAGGCGCCTATAGGGATAGTGGTACAATGAGAGTTATACCGCTACAGCGAGCTATCCCCTGCTGCACTTGCTACGCTCGTTACGCTACCCCCTTCCAAAGGAAGGGGGTTAAGGGCTAGGAGCGGATATGACCGAGTTCGCGTGATGTGTTCATGGCGAAGTATACCGCTAGAGCTACCCCCTTTGGTAAGCAGAGCTTACCACCTTCCCCCCCGACGGGGGGGACTAAATAAGGTGTAAACTTACTAATCCCTAGTCACCAGTCACAAGTCACTAGTCACCAACAAATAAGGAGACAATACCATGGAACTACTAGCCCCGGCCGGGTCACCGGCTCATTTGATCGCGGCACTGGATGCCGGTGCGGATGCGGTGTATTTGGGTGGAAAACGTTTCAGCGCGCGCAAATTTGCGGGAAATTTTTCTGACGATGAAATGAAAGACGCCGTGCACATGGCCCATTTGAAAGGGGCCTGTGTGTACGTGACGCTGAATACCCTCATCGGGGATATGGAAATGAAGGACCTGGAGGAATACCTTCGGTTCCTGGGGTCCATTCCGATTGATGGGCTCTTGGTGCAGGATTTCGGCGTGGTAGAAATGGCACGGAAAATTGCGCCCCATATCCCGCTTCATGCTAGTACCCAGATGACAGTGTCCAATCTGGATGGGGTGAAATTTTTAGGAGATCGGGGATTCCAGCGGGTGGTGCTATCTCGCGAGCTGTCTCTGGAAGAAATTTCTCATATCACTCAAAGTACGGATGTGGAAATCGAGACCTTTGTGCACGGGGCTCTTTGTGTGTGCTATTCGGGGCAGTGTCTCATGAGTAGTTTCAGCGGGGGCCGTAGTGGAAATCGGGGTTCTTGTGCTCAGCCTTGTCGGAAGGGCTATGAGTTGGTGGATGCAGCAGGCCGTCCGATTCAGCCGAAGACGGGGAAATATATTTTAAGTTTGAAGGATATGATGGGGTTGCCTCGGATTTCTGATTTACTCGCGGCTGGTGTGTCGTCTCTCAAGGTGGAGGGCCGCATGAAGAGTGTGGAGTATGTGTACAATACGGTCTCGGCGTACCGGAAGGCTATCGACGCAGCAGAACGGGAACAGAAAATCGATACGGAGCCGCTGAAGTTGCACTTGGAGGAAGAGTTCAATCGAGGCTACAGCACCCATTATTTAGATGACGCCGCGGGACCGTCGATGATGACCGAATACGCACCGGGCAATCATGGTGTGGATGCAGGGCATGTGGTGAAAGTGTCCAAGGGACAGTTTATTTTTCAAGTAGAACACAGGCGGCAGCTCACCGAGGTGACTGGTATTTCCTATGAAACAGAAAAGAAGACCATCCAGTTCGTGCCGGTGGCGCAAGTATTTCCACTCAGAAATAAAGAGTATAAAGTGCTATCCGATGTCATGCCGAAGAAGGGTGGACAGGTGTACTGGAATGTGGTACCGGAGAAACTGTCTCTTGCCATGAAGGATTTGCGGGGAAAGATTCCGCTCACGTTCACTATGACCGTGCGGCCTGGGGAAGCGATGACCTTAGAGGCGTCCGATGAAGCAGGGCATAGGGTGTTGGTGGCGTCGGATTTCATCCCGGAGAAAGCGCGGGCACGGGTGACGGAGGCAAAGGAAATCGAAGGGCAGCTCTCTCGTTTAGGAAATACTTGGTTCACTTTGCAAAAAGCGGATATTCACAATGAGGCGTGCATGGTGCCCAAAAGCATCTTGAATCATCTCCGTCAGGAAGCGGTACAGGAAATGGAAGCATTGCGGTGCACTAGGCATGAAGCGTGCATTCCCAGGCCTAGGGAGCATGCAAATTGGAAAGTCATCACCCCTCAGGAAGTGGAAGGAAATCCCCATGTGACGGTGCGGACCGATTCGCTCTCCCAAGTCGTAGATGCGTTATCCGCCGGAGTGGATCATTTTATTTTCGGTGGAGAATCTTTCTCTCATCGGCCCATTTCTTTTGGGGACTATGAAAAGGCGGTGGCACTCTGCCGAGAAGCAGGAGCGAAGATTCTATTTCCTACGCCACGAGTGGTACGAGAAAAGCATAGCGACACTGCGAGAAAGCAATTTCAGAAATTACTCTCCTTGTCACCCGATGGAGTGCTAGTGGAATACGCGGGCGCCTTGGAATGGTTAGCTGGCTGGGGCGGGCCTGTCGTGGCAGGGCCATCGATGAATGGATTCAATGGACCCGCTATTTCTTTGATGGAAGATATAGGATTTTCAGCAGTTTATGTGTCGCAAGAAGTGACGCTGCCCCAAATCCGGGATATGGTGAAGGCGTCCCACATCCCACTGGGCGCCTATGTGCACGGCCGGACGGAAATGATGATTTCCGAGTATTGCGTCATCAATAGTGTGGCAGGCGGCGTGGAAAAGAAACGTTGCCCCGCGCCTTGCATGAAGCACAGTTATTTCCTAAAAGATGAAGAAGGGCGCCGGTTCCCGGTGAAGACTGACGAATGGTGCCATATGCATATCCAAAATTGCAAAGTGCTGGATATGCGCCCTTATATAGAGGATTTAAAAAAGGCAGGGCTCACTGCGTTCTGTCTAGACCTGCGCGGTCTGGACGGGGGCGCGGCGCTCTGCCGGGACTACATAGAAATACTGCGTGGACAGAAACCGGGGCCCAAGCCCGCGGAGCAGGGGGATGTGACCCGAGGCCACTTCTTTAGAGGAGTTTTGTAATGGAACAAGATGTATTAGAAACACTAGAATTTAGCCAAATCAGGCAGAAATTGTGCGAATTGGCGCCATCGGCGTTGTCCAAAGAAATGGCGATTGCCTTGGAACCGTCGCCAGAGCCAGAAATCGTAGCGCAAAAATTGGCGGAAACCGAAGAGGCCACCATCCTGCTGGAGCGGGAAATCACCACGCCGCTGGGCGAGACCTACGACATCCGGGATACGCTTAGAAAAGCAGGAAAGGACATGATTCTCACAGCCAAGGAATTTATGGACTTGGCGGCGTCGCTGGAAACGTATAAAAAGATGCACCACTATTTCGAGGGCGAACGGCATTTGCTTTATCCTACGCTGGAAGAAATTTCTGCCCTCATCATTCCCCAAGACCAACTCATTTCCCGCATCGGACAAGTTTTCGATGAACACGGAGAAATCAGCGACCGGGCGTCGCCGAAGCTCTCCCGCATTCGGACGGAAAAGGAAATGATCAAGAACCGCATCCGGAAAACCTTCCAGCAACTCATTTCCAGCAAAGACCAGGCCGGCTATTTCCAAGATGCCATCGTGACCCAGAGAAACGGGCGTTACGTGGTGCCGGTGAAAGAAGAATACCGCTACAAATTTGACGGGATCGTCCATGACCGGTCCTCGACGGGGCAGACCCTTTTCATGGAACCTATGATTTCTGTGCGCCTCAATAACGATCTGGCAGAACTCACGGCAGCGGAAAAGCAGGAAATCCAGGAAATACTCCGTTCCCTGACGGAACAGGTGAAAAAGAGCCGGGACATCACGAAAAATAACTGCCACCTAGCGACGGAATTGGAATTTATCTTCGCCAAAGCGAAACTGGCTCTTTCTATGCAGGCCGTGAAAGCCCAGTACTCTGAAACTGGCGTGCTAGACCTCCGAAAGGCGCGGCATCCACTGATTCCGGCGGACAAAGTGGTGCCTATTTCCTTGACCCTGGGAAAAGATTTCCAAATCCTCATCATCACCGGCTCCAACGCCGGCGGCAAGACCATCGCCATCAAGACCGCTGGGCTCCTGGCCCTCATGAACCAATCTGGCCTTTTTATCCCTGCTGCGGAAGGGTCGATTCTCCCGGTGTATCGCCACATCCACGCCATCATCGGCGACGAACAGAGCATCCAGTACAACCTGTCTACTTTCTCCAGTTACATTACCCAGCTGGTTTCCTTCCTGAAAGACGTGGGCCCGGAGGACCTGGTGCTGCTAGACGAATTGGGCTCCGGCACCGACCCGGTGGAGGGGGCGGCCCTGGCGCAAGCCGTGACGGAGTATATCCAAATGCAGGGAACCCCGGCCATCATCACCTCCCATTTCAGTGAAATGAAGAAATTGGCCTACGAAACTCGGGGCATCGAAAATGCTTTCGTCGAATTTGACGAAGTCACCCTGACCCCGACCTACCACCTCATTATCGGGGTGGCAGGAAATAGTAACGCCTTCTCCATGTGCAAACGGCTCGGCATGCCCGCTCTCGTGCTCTCCCGTGCCTCCCAGCTGAAAGAAGGCTCCCCACTGCATAACATGGAAGAAGTCATGGCTAGATTGAACCAGCAGAGTAGGGAAGTGGCCCATGAAAAAGAAGCGGTCCAAAACACGCTGAAACAGGCGGAAGACCTCAGAAATGACCTCCGGGCCGAAATGGACCATTTCTATGAGAAAAAAGATGCTATTTTGGAGAAAACCAGGACCGAAGCGGAAAGCATCAAACGGGACCTGCGCAACCAGTCCGAAGCGATTATCAAAGATTTGAAGAAAAAGGCTTCTGATCTTTCCAAAGATGACCTAAACAATCACATCGCCGGCATCCGAGGCCGCATCGACAAAATGAAATTGCCGGGTAAAGAAAACAGGAGAAATCCAGTCAATCCGGCGGATTTGAAAAAAGGACTATACGTCTACATCGATACCTTAGACAGCGACGGCGTCATTACGAAGATTTCAGGAAATAAAATCACTGTCTCCTGCGGTCTCCTCACCGTCACCGTCACTCCGGACCACTGCTACGAGACCCGGCAGCAGCGGCCGAAACCGAAGAAGTCTCCCGTGGCTCATTTCGTTTCCCATGCGTCGTCTGGTGTACGGACCATCCACACCACCATTAATGTGATCGGGAAGACCGTGGACGAGGCGATCCCCGAAGTGGATCGGTTCCTTAATGATTGCTTCATGTCCGGCGTGTCGCCAGTCACCATCATTCACGGCAAAGGAACAGGGAAGCTTCGCCAGGGCATCTGGGAGTACTTGCGGGGACTCAATTTCGTGACGGAATTCCACGAGGCGGACCCAACCAATGGAGGCGCCGGTGCGACGGAGGTGTTCTTTTAGTGAGTGTTCATTCACTTTTCATCTGGTAAGAAAACGGATTAGAGATTGTTGTTGGTTGTCTGGATTCAAACAACTAACAACTGACAACAAACAACTATTTATAAAGGTTATGAGACTAGGGATAGTTTCATAGCCTTTTTGGCGTGTATTGGGGATTAGGGAATGGGAAATAGTGAAAAATAGCGGAAAGCTCCCTTTCGCTGAAAGGGGGGCAGGGGGGGATAGCTCGCAGTAGCGGGATAAATGATAGGTGACACATAGCGGTATTAGGCGTCCAGTATAAGCGAGAAAGCCGCAAGAGTGGACGCCTAACTGGATATTGTCAGGAGAGATTTAAGCCGCTAGAGCGAGCTATCCCCCGGCTGCACTCGCTTCGCTCATACGCTACCCCCTTCCAGAGGAAGGGGGCTTTTTGTTACTATACCGCTAGGGGCGGACATTACCGAGTTCGCTTGATGTGTTCATGGCGAAGTATACCGCTAGAGCAGCCCCCTCTTTTATTCTCCCCCGACGAGGGAGACAAGGTGCTAGTGATGTTAGCGGAAGAGGCAGTAGCGACAAGCCCCCTTTCGCTGAAAGGGGGGCAGGGGGGATAGTTCGCAGTAGCGGGATAAATGATAGGTGACACATAGCGGTATTAGGCGTTCAGTGAAAGCGAGAGGATCGCTAGAGTGGACGCCTGAATGGATAGCAGCATAATGAGAATTATACCGCTAGGGGCGGACATTACTGAGTTCGCTAGATGTGTTCATGGCGAAGTATTTCGCTAGAGCAGCCCCCCTCTTTTATTCTCCCCCGGCGGGGGAGACAAGATGCTAGTGATGCTAACGGAAGAGGCGGTAGCGGAAAGCCCCCTTTCGCTGAAAGGGGGGCAGGGGGGATAGCTTGCATTAGCGAGATAAATGATAGGTGGTACATAGCGGGATTAGGCGTCTAGCGCAAGCGAGAGGGTCGCAAGAGTGGGCGCCTGTACGGATATTGTCAGGAGAGATTTAAGCCGCTAGAGCGAGCTATTCCCTGCTACACTCGCTATGCTCGTTACGCTACCCCCTTCCAAAGGAAGGGGGCTTTGGTTACTATACCGCTAGGGGCGGACATTACCGAGTTCGCTAGATATGTTCATGGCGAAGTATTCCGCTAGAGCAGCCCCCTCTTTTATTCTCCCTCGACGGGGGAGACAAGGCGCTAGTGGTGCTAACGGAAGAGGCGGTAGCAGCAAGTCCCTTTCTCCAAAGGAAGAGGGGCTAATGGATACTATACCGCTAATCAACAACAATCACTAATTAGTAGCTGCTCGATAATTCATACGCCCAATGTTTACTGAATATATGCAGTGAAATTTTTGTATTCAAGTGCATAAAAAATTGGGCTATTGTGCAGATTTCGGTGCACTCACTGTTGTTAGTTGTTGGTTGTCGGTTGTTTGGCCCCAACAACAAACAACTA
>CAVBRV010000134.1:0-4572 GCA_963597965.1 Paludibacteraceae bacterium
ATGCTTCTATCGCTTTTCTGCGACTATGTGAGACAAAAGTGGAGAAATCTTGTGACAATAGCGACATCTTCGTTAGTGTCACAAGATTTCTCCACTTTTGTCCAACATAGTCGCTTAGTTCGATAGAATTTTTTTAGCACGAATCCCGTCGGTCGAAATGACGATATATTTGATACCGTTTCCTGTTCAGTTGCTGGTTGTTAGTTGTCGGTTGTTTGGATCAAACAACCGACAACCAACAACTAACAACATACACAAAAAGGTTATAAAAGGCTATGTGAATATAGGTTTTCACATAACCCTTTATAACCTTTTTCAATTACCGTTTATTCGCAAGTGATAGAAAAGGAATCATAGAGTATAACCTGCCGACAGGCTAACCCTTTCATTATTCCTCACTGCTTTTCTTCGCTTTTTCTTCCAAAATCTGTTTCACTTGCGTAGCTGCAATAGCACCTAAAATATCATGACGAGTAATGATGCCGACCAGACGAGCGGGTGGTTGCTGATCCCTGGGGACAGCAATGTGAGCTTTCTCTACCACCGGCACTGTTTTCAAATGTTCATCCACCATGAGAGTGGTGATGGTTTCCATGTCTGTGTCCGGTGTGACGCAGCGCACATCTTTGGTCATGATTTCATTGGCCGTGATGGCGAGCATCTTGCGGAAGGATTTCTCATACCGCCCAAATCCGCAATAATACAAACTTCCGCCCAGTACATCGATATGCTGCGGAATACGCGGGGTGACTTTCTTGTACAGCAGATCGCCTTCGGAAACGATGCCCAAGAGTTCGTTATCGTATCCTACGACCGGGATAGCACTGACTGCATGGGTGACAAAGAGTCCGACCAACTGCTGAATGGTGGTGTCCGGCGATACGGTGAAAACATACTTGGTCATGAAATCTTTTGCTTTTAGGTTGTTCATGGAAATACCTCCTTTGTAATGAAATGTTGTTGGTTGTCTGTTGTTAGTTGTTGGAATTCAAACAACCAACAACTAACAACAGACAACAATGGCTCATCCGGTTTGATGCACAGTTATAAAATGAAAATTATTTTCTATTCATATTTTAAGCTTTCCTTTCGGAGGTTGCAAGGGGGCGTTTAGTAGGCAGTTAGCTGCTGGCGGTATTTTTGACAGCGTCATTTCGACCGGGCGTATTTGTGCTTGATGATGTAGAAGTTATGAAATGATTTGTGTCCCTGAGTGGAGAAATCTCTTCAGCACTAGCGATAAAGGCTTGGTGACAGAATCCCGTCCCTGTCTTTAATGCGGTAGGCTGCTTGCGGTATCTTCATAACCGTCATTTCGACCGATGGGATTTGTGCAAGGAGGATTCAACAGGACTAAGCGACTATGTGAGACAGAAGTGGAGAAATCTTGAGACACTATCGAAAACAACGTTAATCCCACAAGATTTCTCCACTTTTGTCCAACATAGTCGCAGAAAAACGATACCACCATCAAGCACAAATCCCATCGGTCGAAATGACGATTGTGCAGATACCGTAAACCGTAAACCGTAAACCGTAAACCATAAACCATAAACCATAAACCATAAACCATAAACCATAAACCGCTGACTGCCAACTGCTAACCGCCTACTTCGTACAGCCAACTACCCACTTTACTTCCCTATTTTTCCTCATCATAGTATAATAGAAAACAAGAAAATATCGTTGCTGATTGTTTATGTCTAACAACCAACAACCAACAACTAACAACCAATCATCAAGAGAGGAATGAATACCATGACGAGGCGAATCATCACAGCCATCAATCATCTCCACCGCGGCGTTTTGATTTGCGGTGGATTTGCTCTATTTATGCTGCTGGGCGCCCTGCTGCTCATGCTCCCCTGGGCGCAAACGGGGAAAACGGAAGTATCCTTTGTGGATGCTCTTTTCATGTCGGTCAGCACGGTGAGCGTGACGGGCATGTCTATGTTTGATTTGAAAACCGACTTCACCACCTTCGGGCAGCTGATCATTTTATTTCTGATGCAAGTGGGTGGATTGGGCATCATGACCATCATGGCTATGGTCAGTATTTCCACCGGACGAAAAATTCGCCTCCAGGAACGACTGCTGATTCGAGACTCTTTCAATTTGCAAACTCCCTCTGGCATGGTCATGTTGGTACGGAAAATAATTTTCGTCACCCTGGCGGTGGAACTCACGGCGGGGACCCTATTGGCGGGCTATTTCTATACCAAGTACGGACTGGAAGGTATTTATCTGGGCTATTGGCATGCGGTGTCGGCCTTTACGAATTGTGGTATGGACATCATGGGCGCCGATGTGGGATTTGCGGGCATGGCGGCGGATTCTTTTGTGAGTACCGTCATTGTCATTACTATGTTCTTAGGGGGCGTGGGATTTGTGGCACTGGACGATGTGCTCCGCCATCGGTGCTGGTCCAGGCTCTCGCTGAATAGCAAATTTATTTTCACCATGGAAGCCATTTTGATTCCTCTCGGCGTGATTGTCTATTTCCTTTTAGAAGGAAATAATCCGGCCACCATGGGCCATTTGAGCGTGATGGAAAAATGGCAGACCGCTTTTTTCATGTCCCTCTCTTCCCGCTTGGCAGGGTTCACTTTGTTTGACATTCATGCCATGATGAGTTCTACCGTATTGATTGTGATGGTTTTCATGTTTATCGGGGCGGCTCCCGTATCGACAGGGGGCGGCATTCGGACAACCACCATGGGGCTCCTGTTATTGTCCCTGTGGTCTTGGGTGCGGGGCAGAAAAAATGTGGTCATATTTCATAAACAGGTTAAACCAGAATGCTTGGTGAAGGCATCAAACGTTTTCACCTTGGCGACCTGCCTCACTTTTTTGACCGCTCTTTTTGTCTTTTTACTAGAACCTTCTCATTTCAGCTTTGAAGATACACTGTTTGAATCGGTCTCCGCTTTCAGTACCGTAGGGTTCAGCATGGGCCTGACAGGGGAGTGGAATATTCCGTGTAAAATTGTTTTGATGATCGCCATGTTCATCGGCCGTATCGGCGTTATGACATTGGCCGTCGCCCTGGCGACCTCTTCCGATCCGCCAGTGAGCTATCCGAAGGAAAATATTATTATTGGATAAAAGTGACTGGTGACTAGTGACTGGTGATTGGGAAAATTTCCTAGTCACTAGTCACCAGTCACTAGCTACTAAAACAGAAAGGACATACAATGGCAAAGAAATTACAATTTTTCGTGGCTGGCTTGGGACGCTTTGGGAAAAGCGTAGCGGTGACGCTGGAAAAAATGGGCTATGATGTGATGGCTATGGATAGCGATAAAGAAGTGGTACAAGATTTATCCGATTCCCTGGGCTATGTGGTGTGCGGGGATTGCTCCGATGAAAAAAGTTTAGCTGCTATTGGCGCGGGCAATGCAGACATTGCGGTGATTTCTGTAGGCGACTTGTCCGCCAGCTTGATGACTACCTTGCTTTTGAAAGAAATGGGTGTCAAGAAAATCGTAGTCAAAGCCCTGGGCGAAGTTCATGGAAAAATGCTACAGAAAATCGGAGCCGACAAAATCATTTACTCCGAAAAAGAAATGGGAATCCGCGTGGCCCACAATTTGATTTCCCCTGGTATCGTGGATTATATCGAAATGGAAAATAACATGACCATCGTTTCCATTCACATGCCAGTGGATTGGGTGGGGAAGAACCTCATCGAAATCGACGTGCGCCGAAAATATAATATCAACGTAGCCGCTATCAAGCGAGATGGAGAAATGATGGTCAATCCGAGACCGGATATGAAAATGGAAGCGAAGGATATGGTGATCATTCTGGGAGATACGGAAAGCGTGAAGAAGGTCACGGAGACGTTGGCGGAATGAGTTGGTGACTAGTGACTAGTGACTAGTGACTGGTGACTAGGGTTCTGTAGCGGTGGCATGGCTAGAGGAACATGGAGATGAAGTGTGCATTTTAAGGTTCTGTAGCGATGATATGGCTAGAGAAACATAGAGATGGTGCGTGCAATTTAGGGTTCTAAAGGTTCTAGGCACCAAGAATCCCCTTCCTTTGGAAGGGGATAGCGTATGAGCGAAGCGAATAAAGCAGGGGATAGTTCGCATTAGCGGTATGATATACTTGTTGAGAAAATAGGTATAGGCGGCTAGAGACAGCGGGAATTAGTATATTTTGACTTCTATGAAATACATCCTAGCGTCTTGTCTCCCCCGTCGGGGGAGAATCAAAGAGGGGGAGGCACTAGCGGTATACTTCATTATGAACAGTTCAGGCGTATTTGGTAATGTCCGCTCCTAGGGAAATGTGTCATATATACCCGTTTAACGCTGGGGGCGGGCAGTACCGAGTATGATAGGAGAAACATGGTGTTTCATTCCGCAATAGCAGCCCATCTTCGCTATGCTCGAAATGGCGTCTCACTACATCCCTGCGTCGCTACGCTCCTGGCGATGTAGTTCGCTTGCACTGTTGCCTACGGCATCTCCCCCAAAGGGGGCGATAAAGTAACAGGTTCTCGCTCCGCTTGAGCGGAGCGAGAACCCTGAGAACCCTGAGAACCCTGAGAACCCTGAGAACCCT
>CAVBRV010000134.1:4642-7489 GCA_963597965.1 Paludibacteraceae bacterium
CTGAGAACCCTGAGAACCCTGAGAACCCTGAGAACCCTGAGAACCCTGAGAACCGTATTTCCCAACAACACATTCTATCTCTTGAAATCGTATACCATTTTTGCTATGATTAGCTATGATTGACAGTATGAATATGTCGGTGACTGGTGGACTGGTGACTCGTGACTGGAAAACGCTTTTTCCTAGTCACCAGTCACTAGTCTACCAGTCACTATATAATATAGGTAAAAATAAAAAACATAAGTAGTAACAAAGTAACAGGAGTGATTCCTTTTGGAAAAATTAGTGATTCATGGTGGGCGCCCGCTTCGCGGTAGCGTCCGGGTATCTAGCGCTAAAAATGCTGTTTTGCCGATTATTGTAGCCACTTTATTGCCAGAAACACCGGCTTCTATCGTCGATGCGCCCAATTTGGATGACGTATCGACCATTTGTAGCGTGTTGGAATCGTTGGGCGTGAAAGTCAAGAAAGAAGATAACGTCTTGACTTTTGACGCTTCCATTGTAGATAAAACCGAAGCTTCCTATGAGCTCATGAGCAAAATGAGAGCTTCCTTCCTTATTATGGGACCTCTTTTGGCAAAAATGGGGCATGCGAAGATTGCGCTGCCCGGGGGCTGCATGATTGGTAGCCGTCCGATTGACTTGCACCTGAAAGCGTTTGAAGCCATGGGGGCAGAAATCAATGTAGGAAATGGATTTGTCGAAGGCTTTGCGCCGAATGGGTTGAAAGGGACCACCATTTACTTGGATTTCCCCAGCGTGGGCGCTACAGAAAATATCGTCATGGCCGCTTCTATGGCAGAAGGTCGGACCATTATTGAAAATGCAGCAGAAGAACCGGAAATCGTTGACCTGGTGACATTCCTCAATTCCATGGGGGCCAATATCAAAGGGGCTGGCACCAATGTGATCCGCATCGAAGGCGTGAAGAAATTGGAAGGTGTGGCTCACACCGTTATTCCAGACCGCATCGAAGCCGGTACGTTCATGATTGGTGCCGCTATGGTAGGTGGTGATGTAGTGATTGAAAATGTTTTGACCGAACATTTGAAACCACTCCTGGCAAAACTCAGCGAAGCTGGCGTGAAAGTGATCAAAGACGTAGATAGCGTTCGCGTTATCAGCGATGGACACATTCGCTCCACTGATATTAAAACCCTTCCTTATCCGGGATTCCCAACGGATTTACAGGCCCAGTTCATGGCTCTCATGACCGTAGGAAATGGGATTAGCAAAATTACAGAAACGGTCTTTGAAAATCGCTTCATGCACGTAGGCGAATTGCAACGCATGGGGGCTTCCATTCAGGTAGAAGGCCGAAGCGCCATTGTACAGGGCGTTCCTTTCTTGACCGGTGCTTTCGTCCGTGCCACCGACCTTCGCGCCGGCGCTGCACTTACCTTGGCAGGACTGGCTGCCCATGGGGAAACAGAAATCGGCGAATTGCATCATATTGATCGTGGCTATGATCATCTTGTGGAAAAACTGCAAGGGTTAGGAGCAGACATTGTCCGGGTTGACAAAGACTAAATATTTGGCCGATACAGTCCAGAAGCTATCCAGTCAAAATTCTCTGATGGACTGGATTGGTTCCTTTGGGTCAGAAGATATTGGCGTAGACATCGGGACTTCCCATATCGTGCTGTACGTCAAGCACAAAGGCATCGTCTTTTCTGAAGCTGCTGTGATTGCTAGAAATGAAATGACCCGCGAATACTTTGCTTTTGGCACCAAAGCGGAAGAAATGGATGGCAAAACACCGAGAGAAATTTCCGTGCAGCATCCCATGAAACACAGTGCCATCATTGATTACAATGGGGCGGCGTACTTGCTCAATTCCATTATCAATCAATCCTATTTGAAAAATTTATTTTTCCATCCTCGGTTGATGATGTGCGTTCCTACTGGCATCAATAGCGTGCAGCGTAGAGCTTTGTTAGAAGCTGCTGTTGCTATGGGCGCTAGAAAAACAGTGCTTATTGACCAACCACTAGCCGCGGTCATGGGAATGGGTCTAGCGGGCAAAGGAAATGTGGGTTCCATGATTGTAGACATCGGTGGGGGCTCGACAAAAATTGCCGCACTCTCTGCCAATGGCATTGTGGTCAGCCATTTCTCCTTTGAATCAGGGGCGGAGCTTGACCAAGCCATCATCGCTACTATCCGAGAGAAATATCACGTTCGTATCGGACAAAAAGAAGCGGAATCCTTGAAAGTGGCTTTGGGGGCTCTTTGGGATTTGGACCAAACTCCAAGAGTAGCAGAAACATGTGGCTTATCTTTGGTTTCCGGTTCGCCAGTGAAAATCGCAGTCACCGGAGAAGATGTAGCCAATGCCATCAATCCGGTGCTTTATAAAATTTTCAAAAATATTCGAGACGTCATCCAGCGGACACCGCCGGCTCTCCTAGCTTCTATTCGCGAGCAGGGCATCATGCTCATCGGCGGCGGGGCAGAGCTGCAAGGTTTGGATGAACTTATTACCAGAGTGACAGGCATCACGGCTCACGTGGCGAAACGCCCAGCCTATGTGAATGCTATCGGTGCTGGCATGGCGTTGGATTATATCAATGAGTTTAGGGACTCTCTGCAGGATTTGCATTGATTGGTGACTTGTGACTGGTAGACTGGTGACTAGGAAATGTATAGCCCAGTCACTAGTCTACCAGTCACCACCATTTCATACATAGTGATGCACCAGCGGCGCATGAAGTTTACTACCAAAGACTATGAGACGGTTGTCTTGTGGTCTTTTTTATTACAGTAAACTTCATGCACCGCTAGTGCATCACTATGTATGAAAACGGTTAACGTAGGTGACTAGTAGACTAGTGACTCGTGACT
>CAVBRV010000135.1:0-7462 GCA_963597965.1 Paludibacteraceae bacterium
CTTCAGCACTAGCGGTAAGGGCTTAAAGACAGAAACGGGATTCTGTCATCAAGCCTTTACCGCTGGTGCCGCTGAGATTTCTCCACTCAGGGACACAAATCTATTTATTTCTGTATCATCACTTTGCATAAATACGACCGGTCGAAATGACGCTAGTGATGATACCATAAGCCCGTATTTCTTTAATAGCATCGAAATGAATCGCCATTTTATAGGTGAGTTATAGGTGTTGATTGTTTGGAGCTCATGGCTGCTATCCTCATCATCTCAAGCCAAAACCTTAGAACCTTTAGACTCTTTAGAACCCTTAGAACCTTGAGCCCCTTTACATAAAAAATCCCCCATGGAATATTCCACAGGGGATCCGTCATCAGTCACCAGTCATCAGTCACATTTATTGTATCTCAAATCAAACCTCTACTAAAGAAGTTTGAACAAGTCTATTCATTTCCCTTTCGGGCAATTCTACCTTCCATGGAAAGCAGAGGGGTGAACTCTCTCAAGAAACACATGAATCATTACCATGGTAATGGGATTTTGAAAGTTAGCAGTTTGCAGTAGGCAGTTGGCAGCGGATTCTCCCAAAACCGCCTCCTAACATTTCATCATGACCGCTAGTGCATGCTCATCTAGCCGTCATAGTGAAATGTTAGATAGAGATTTGAGTAGAATCTACTGCCTACTTGCTAACTGCATACTGCAAACTATTACCGCCTACTGCAAACAGCCAACTGCCAACTAATTCCGCCCCGTTCGATCGGAAGTCCGGCACTTACGTCGTCATGCTTGAAGTGAGGACCCAGTGAATGCGGCACCACGCAGCTTCTGCTTCCCCATCCTATCATAGATAAGTGTAAAGAGTGGCGTACGGTTCTCGTCAGCGGGCTGTCACTAGCGAATGTATCAGATACCTGCATACTTCCGCAAGGCGTTTTGTTGTTGGCAGATGACTTTATGCAGTTGGCTTTTCTAGTAGGCAGTTGGCAGTTTGCAGTTAGCAGTAAATTCGATGAAATCGCTTATTTCACATATCATCATTCTCGCCAGAGAGGCCTCATCTAGCGATTATAACGCTATGTTAGATATGCGATTTCCGAAGTTTACTGCCTACTGCAAACTGCTGACTGCCTACTAATATCGCAGACGCCTGTACACAGCGTCCGCCGGAATCCCTGACTCGTGCTGCACGCCTACTCCAGCCGCTATGATCTTTCCTTCGCGCGTTAGAAAATTTCATAGTGACCGTTTCAGCTCCGGAGAGCCAAGGGTTCAAGAGGTTTTCACCTCCAGGAACACCACTAGCGATGATCACTAATGATGTTCATGGAAGCGAAAACGTTTTGAGTGACTGGTAGACTGGTGACTAGTGACTGATCCTCGCCTTTCCCAGTCACCAGTCACCAGTCACTAGTCTACCAGTCACCAGGAGCACTTCTCGCTGCTCTCTATCTATATAGTAAAATGAGAGCCCCAAAAGTTTACATCTCTATCATTAGACTTTCGTTAAAGTTGGCAGTAGGCAGTTAGCGGTTGGCAGTTTTTTCTGCCTACTGCTGACTGCCAACTGCTAACTTATTTGTCCCTTTATCTATATAGTCAAATAAGCACCCCAAAAATGTTACATTTTTATTGTTAGACTTTCATTAAAGTTTGCAGTTGGCAGTATGCAGTAGGCAGTTTTCTGGAAATGGTGGCTAGTGGACTAGTGACTGGTACCTAGAAAGATCTGCCCCAGTCACTAGTCACCAGTCTACCAGTCACTCATTTTTACTGCCAACCGCTAACCACTAACCACTAACTGCCTACTAGTTTTCCCCTCCATATATTTACATTGCAGAAGTCCCCCAAAATCACAACATCTTTTTCAAAAAAATTCTAAACTCGCGGCGCTAAGTAAGTTTACACCTTATTTATCGCCCCCATTGGGGGAGATGCCCTAGGCAGAGGGGCGGCTCTAGCGGTATAAATACTTATGTTACTCTGTTCCTAATGGGACTAATATCATTCCTAATTCCTCATTCCTAATTCCTCATTCCTAATTATTTTTCCCTTCTCACTTATTAAAATTGCATCAGCTCCTCAAAATCATACCCAGAAATTTAGTTTGGAGTAAATGGTGACTGTACTAGCGTGTTGCCCCTTGGAGAAGGGGCGGCGAAGCCGGGTAAGTAAGTTTACACCTTATTTATCGCCCCCTTTGGGGGAGATGCCGTAGGCAGAGGGGGCAGCTCTAGCGATATACTTCACTAGCTATACCATACATGAACTTAGTAATACTATAAAATGGCCCGAAGGGACATATTTCAAAGAAGCGGAATGTGCTTATCGACAAAAACAAAAACGGCTTATCCAACAAAGTAAAATTTCCTCACTTTGTTAGATAAGCCGTTTTATTGTATTTTTACAAATGATACGCTGATGTATTCATGATTTGAAATGATTCTTTGAATCATTCCGTGCTTCTATAAGCCCTTACCGCCAGTGCTGAAAAGATTTCTCCACTCAAGGACACAATTCATTTCATCACGTCTATTTCATTTCGCACAAATAAGACCGGTCGAAATGACACTAACCATGCATCTGCTATCATTTCCTAATCCCCAATCCCTAATCCCTAGCTACTAAATAAGAGATATTGGGCGCTATATAAAATGGATGCGCCCTTCCACCATTCCTAATTCCTCATTTCTCATTCCTAATTGCCTTTATTCTTCCCCCAGTCCCGGCACGAACTCATCCACCCCTTTCCCCGGTGCCACCATGGGAACCACCATGTCCTTCGGGTTGATGGCCACTTCGATGACATAGGTGTGATCCATCTGCATGCCTTTTTGTACGGCTTTCGCCAATTCTTCTGGCGTGGAAACGTGTTCTCCAGAGAGACCGAAGGCTTCCGCGTATTTCACGAAATCCACATAGCCGGGGAGTTCGCAAGCCATGTAGCGTTTGTGAAATCCGGTGAGCTGGAGCTGGCGAATCATGCCTAGGCCGCTGTTATTGAAGACGATCGCCACCACGGGAATCTTGTTACTTGCCAGGGTGAAGAGTTCGCTGCCTGTCATTTTGAATCCGCCGTCACCGCTGATGGAAATGATGTGGGTGTCAGGACGAGCCAGTTTCGCACCCATCGCCGCCGGAAGGCCGAAGCCCATGGTGCCCAGGCCGCCACTGGTGATGAGCTGGCGGGCGTATTCCACTTTGAGGTGCTGGGCGGTGAACATCTGGTGCTGGCCCACGTCTGTCACCACGATGTAATCTTTCCCTCTCAGAATCGGGTTCAGCGCTTCGATGAAGTGAGGTGCTTCGTTGTGTCCGCAGTCTTCGTCCATGCTGGGCCATTTCATGATTTCATCCCACCAAGGCTGAATGTCGTGATAGTGGCATCCCTGGTCAATCATATTTAAAATCGTCCGCATGTCACCGGAAATATTGATGCAACTGTGAATGTTTTTCTGTAATTCCGCCGGGTCGATGTCGATATGAATAATGGTCTTGTGGGCGCTATATTTCTTCCGGTCCCCTGTTTCGCGATCATTGAAACGGGTGCCCAGAGCGAGAATCACGTCCGCATTGGCAATGGCACGGTTCGACCGTTCGTGACCGTGAAGGCCTGCCATGCCGAGAAATTCTTTCCGGTACGCACTGATGCAGCCCAGGCCCATCAACGTGCTAGCTACGGGCATGTGCATTTTTTCGATGATATGGACCGCTTCGTATTCGGTGCCGGAAATAGCGATGCCGCCGCCCACCAGCATGACCGGCCGTTTCGCTTTGTTCAGTACCTCAATGGCTTTTTCCACCAATTCTTCATCGGGCAATTTGATAGGCGATTCTTTGACCGGTTCGGTGTGATAGTCCACCAGCGCGGTCTGCACGTCATTGGCTACGTCAATGAGCACCGGTCCCGGACGTCCGCTTCTAGCGATTTGGAAAGCCAGCCGCATGGTCTGAGCCAATTCTTCTACTTTAGTAACCAAGAAATTTTGTTTCGTAATGGGCATGGTGATCCCGCAAATGTCTACTTCCTGGAAGGCATCGTGACCGATCATGCTGCATTTCACCTGTCCAGTGATAGCCACCACAGGAATGGAATCGAGGAACGCATTGGCGAGGCCGGTCACCAAGTTCGTCGCCCCTGGGCCAGAGGTCGCACAGCAGACCCCCACTTTGCCGCTGGCACGGGCATAACCATCAGCCGCATGAGCGGCCCCCTGTTCATGAGCGGTCAGGATATGATGAATCCCTTTGGCGTCCCGCAGAGCATTATAGAAAGGAAGAATGGCGCCGCCGGGATAACCGAAGATGGTGGTCACTCCTTCTTCCTGTAAGCATTTCACCATCACTTCTGCACCTGTCATCTGCATGATACTTCCTCCTCCTTTGCTTCGTTCGGCCATTCATACCGCGGTTCTGTCACTTGCAAAGACGCGTCGCCTCGTTCTAGTGCCACAATCCCGGTCTGCACCATTTCCACAATGCCATACCGTTTGAGTGCATTGGCAAAAGCGATGAGTTTTTCTTCGCTTCCCGTATTGACGAAGGTCATACTATTTCCGGTCACGTCGATGGCATGGGAACGAAATGCCGCCGCCAACTGGAGTACTTCCATCTGTTTATCTCCCACATTGACCTTCACCAAGAGCATACTCCGCAGTGCGCTGGTTTCTTTATGAAGCACTTTGATGCGCTCCACTTCACTGATTTTCGCCACTTGCTTGCAAATCTGATCCATAGTGGGCCCGTCGGCATCCACCGTAATGGTGAGCCGTGCATACTCCGGGTCCTGGGTCACGCCACTGGTGAGGCTATCGATGTTGTACCCCCGCCGAGAAATCAGCCCCGTAATCTTCGACAGCACACCGGGACGATTGTGTGCTACAAGTGCAAGAATTTGTTTCATGTTGTTCTCCTCTGCTCCAATTATTTTAGGAATTAGTAGCTAGGGATTAGGAAATACCGTGTCAATTTCTAATCCCTAATCCCCAATCCCTAGCTACTAACCGACTACCGTTTCCCCTCCACACTCTCTATTTCTTCCTTAGAAACAGCGAAGTCTTGCTGTTGGAAATAGGGATTCTTCGGAAGGAAGAGGCGGAAGTCGTGAATTTCTGTGAGCTGTGCCTCGCCTTCTTCTAGGTGGAAACCGAAAACGTGACCACCATTATTTCTATCTTTGGAAATAAAATGGACGTGCCAACCCGCCAAATTGAGGCCACCCATGTAGGACGGGAAATAGACGCACACCAGGCTACCCTCTACATTTTCAAAAGTAAATTCCCGCTGGTCCGTTTTCATAGCCTTCGCCAGTGGCCGGTAGGGTTCCTGCTGGGCCACTTCGCTGCGCGCCTGGACTTCGGAAAACTTTCCATCGATGCGGCACACGTAGATGTTATTTTTCCCCTGCATGGAAATACGATGATTGAGATACGCTAGAGCCTGATCCATATCCGACTTCGCTTCCATAGGAAACTTGGCATAAGGTTTCAATTCCGTCACCGTCGCAAAAGGCGTCAATTCTTCATCAGCGACCTGGGTTACATCGCCCTTCTCATCGGCTCGATAGCACCTGCCATCCAGCACAATCATTTCTCCATTCAAATCCTGAAACGTTCCCAGCCCCGTATCACCCTGGGCCAGCAACTTTCCAACCGGCAAGGCGCCATAATAATTTCCCTGGGCCAAGGCAGTTAGCGTGGATACTTGATATAACGTACTCATAGGATTCCTCCTCTTGAATAATGCGTAATGCGAAGTGCGTAGTGCGTAATGGTGGCGGCGAGCGCATCGAATTGCTCTTATCTGGATAAATACACATGGATAAAATCCGTTTCTATATGCTCGCCGATTTTGATAAACCGTTAGCCGTAGGCAGTTGGCGGTTGGCGGTGTGCAAATACTGCTTACTGCCTACAGCTAACAGCCTACTTTATATAAAAAGGGGTATTGGGGCGCTTCCAAATTTTGTGCGCCCCTTCCTCCATTACGCACTACGCACTTCGCATTACGCACTCCTTACTACATATGCAATAAACTCATTTAATGCCTTTACTATACTCTCAAGTCATTATATAATCAATTTAATAGGATTTATAGTTACATAAAGGAGATTTATGAAATGGAACTGGAAAAGACCTATATTTACCAAGTCTACTTGAATGGCAGTTTTTCCAAAGCCGCAGAGGCGTTATTTATCACCCAGCCGGCACTCAGCATTGCCATTAAGAAAGTAGAAAAAGAAATAGGGGCTGCTATTTTCAACCGCGGGTCCCGTCCCCTCACTTTGACCCATGTGGGCGAACTCTACCTCTCCCACATCAAAAAAGAGCTCCTTTTGGAACAGGAGCTCAAACAACAGCTGGATGATTTACAAGGTCTGAAAGCAGGAGAACTTTTCATCGGTGGCACCCATTACATGAATGCCTACCTGCTTCCCGCCTACATCACGGAGTTCACGAAGCAATTTCCGAATATCCATATCACCCTCACCGAAACCAGTTCGGACGCCCTCATTGATTTGCTGAAAGAGAACAAATTGGACTTCACCTTCAGTTGCGATGAAGCAGTGATCCAAAATTTTGAAAACCATCCTGGATTCGATGATACCATTCTTCTCGCCATGCCAAAGCCTTTCTTCTTGCCACAGCGGTTACTGGACAAAGCCCTCAGTGCCTCGGACATCGCCGAAAAGAAGCACTTATCCGATGACATCCCGGCCATTCCCTTCAAAGAATTTCCTGCCTTTCCTTTCATCCGTATCGAGCCCCATGTCAATCTAGGTGCCCGCACACTGAAAATCTTCGAAAAAGCCGGTGTAACACCCAGAGTTCGCGTAGAAGTCCCCCAACTAGTCACCGCCTTCTACCTCGCCGCCTCCGGCGTAGGCGCCACTTTCGTCAGTGATCGCCTGGTCACTGGTACGGAAAACTCTCTCTATTTCTTCAAACTCCAATCCCGCTACGCCCACCGCCACTACCGCCTTCTCCTCCCCCACCGCTCCTATACGCCGGCAGCGGTGAAGGAGTTTGTGAGGTTGGTGACTAGTGACTCGTGACTAGTGACTCGTGACTGGTGACTAGGGACTGGGGATTAGGGATTAGGGAAAATAAGGATGCTACCGCAACCGTCATTTCGACCGATCCTATTTGTGCGAAATGGCGCCATCGTCTTGCAATGAATTGTGTCCCTGAGTGGAGAAATGACGGTTACAGTTTGCCCCCCTAGGGAAACACTGATTTAATCATGATTTGAAATAATTCTTGAATTTTTATTCAAAGCGAGGAAAGGAAATCCGCGAATAGCGAGCTATTTAAGGATTTTCTTGACGATGCTTTGGATAAAAATTCATATCATTTCAAATTCTTTGATTAAATCAGCGTTTCCCTAATCCCCCATGCTGTTAAGTTAAGTGAAATATGCGATGATTTCTGCTGTCACAAAGGTTCTAAGGGTACAAAGGGTTCTA
>CAVBRV010000136.1:0-7457 GCA_963597965.1 Paludibacteraceae bacterium
ATATTATATCCCAATTTCGCATTTGCCAAAACAGGCATCAAAAAAGACCGCCATAAGCGGTCTCTTTTGATTAAAAATTATTCTGCATCGTCATGAGCAGCAGCTTCTACGAGGCTGAAAGAAATTCTTCTGCGAGATTCATCGATGTTGATGATCTTAACCTGGATTTCATCACCAACCTGGCAAATGTCTCCTGGTTTCTTGTTGTGGTCATCGGTCATTTCATTGATGTGAAGCAGACCGGTGAGACCGTCTTCGAGTTCAACAATGACACCGAATTCCAGAATCTTTACTACCTTAGCTGGAACGACATCGTCGATGGCATGGTCATGAATAGCGGTTTCCCATGGGTTCGGCAGGCAGTCTTTGTGTGTGAAGGAAATTCTCTGTTTTTCACGGTCGAAGGATTTGATCTTTACATCAATAACCTGTTCCGGTTTGAGAACGTCTTCCACTTTGCCGATTTTCTTCCAGGAAATATCGGAAATGTGGAGCAATCCTTCTACGCCATTGATACCAACGAATGCGCCGTATGGCATAATCTTCTTGACGGTGCCCTGAAGAACGTCGCCGTTTTCATAAGCCGTTTCAATTTCATCCATTTCTGTATTTCTCTGGTCTTCCAGTACAGCTTTACGGGAAAGAACCAGTCTGTTCTTAGCACGGTCTACTTCGAGAATCTTAGCTGGGAATTTCTGCCCAACCAGGCCCTGCAGGGAATGTACGAAGCGGAGATCGCCCTGAGACAGCGGAATGAAGCCGCGCAGGGATTTGAGCTGAACCAAAAGACCAACTTTAATAGCTTCGATACCTTCGCATTCTACAGGTTCGCCTTTTTCGAATGCTTCTTCAACTACGTCCCAATCAGCCAGACGATCGACTTTGATTTTGGATACGTAAATGGTGCTGTCTTCTTTGACACCGCTTACGATCTGTACGCGAAGTTTATCACCGACTTTGAGTACGTCTTTCAGAGATGCTGGTGCCGGGTAAGAATATTCATGAGCCTGCAGAACAGCTTCTGTTTTGTAGCCGAAGGAAATATATGCTTTGTCATCGAACAGATCGACAACTTCCCCTTCTACTACGCTACCTTTATGCACGTCCAGGTTCATTTCTTCCTGATCCAGCATTTCTTTCATGTTTTCCATAATACAAACTACCTCCTCTATGATCCAGTCCGGTGTGGATGCACCGGCGGTGATGCCAATCTTGTCCCGACTTCGGAACCAGGATAATTTTAGTTCCTCTGCCGTTTCGATATGATGGACTACGGCGCCTTCGCTCCTGCAGACTTCTGCCAATCGACCAGTATTAGCGCTATTGCGCCCGCCGATGACAATCATCACATCTACGGTCCTCGCCAGCTCACGCGCTGCCTGCTGTCTCTGCATGGTGGCGTCACAAATGGATTTGTTGACATACACCTGATTCACCTTTTGGCGAATCGCATCAATCAGCTGGTCAGCTAAAGCAACAGAAAATGTAGTTTGCGTCACAATATGGGCTTCTTCCATAGGTGGAAGTGCATCTACATCTTCCATGGTTTCTACCAGGAAAGAATGTCCCACCGCCCATTCTGCTACACTCTTCATTTCCGGATGCTTTTTTTCACCGATGAGTACCACTTGTTTCCCTTCCTCCACCAGTCGTCTTGTGATTTCCTGGTTTCGTTTCACGAAGGGGCAAGTGGCGTCCATTAGGGCCAGATTTTTGCACTTGAGCTTATTATAACACGAAGGGCCCACTCCGTGCGAGCGAATTATAACAGTTTCATCTGTTAATTCATCCAAATTCTCTACAGGATGCACGCCTTGCTCTGCTAATTTGCCCACCACTTGTGGGTTATGAATGATGGGACCATATGTCACGGCTTTAATGCCTGAATGTGCCGCATTTTCCGCTATTTTCATAGCTCTTTTGACGCCATAGCAGAAGCCCATCACTTTTGCTTTGTATATTTCCATAATTCTTTTTCTCAAATTTCACATTTGCTATAAGCAAATAGTATCTACGCAATAAAAAAGTTCAATAGCAATCTAGTAGGCAGTAAGCAGTTAGCAGTAGGCAGTTAATAGTTATCCCATGAACCGCCTACTGCCAACTGCTTACTGTTTACTGTTTACTGCCTACTGCCAACTGCTTACTGCCTACTTTTATACTCATCCATCAACTTCAAAATTTCCCCTTTGACTAAATCATTCAGCTCTGCTACTTTTTCATCGGTTGGTTTTTCTTTCTGTACGTCAATCGGTTTCCCAATAAGAACGGCTAGGGGGCCTTTTTTATGGGGTAAATCCTTAGAACCAATCACAGCCACTGGAATAACAGGGGTTCCCGTCATAAGTGCCAAAGAAGCCATTCCCGAATGGAAACGGCCCAAGCCATCCTTACGGATACGAGTACCTTCTGGGAAAATTCCCAAAGGATTTCCTGCTTTCAATTCACGAATAGCCTGCCGGATGGCAGTACGATCCACGCTGCCCCGTTTGACAGGAAAGGTACCAAACTGGCGAATCAGCCAACCGAAAAGAGGATTTTTAAACAGTTCTTCCTTTGCCATGTAATGAATAATTCTGGTATTGAAAGCTACGCCAATGACCGGTGGGTCCCAGTAACTTTTGTGATTCGGAGCCACAATGATAGCCCCGGTCCGGGGAATATTCTCTCGTCCTTCCACATGCAATCGGAAAAGGACAAAGAAAAAGAAATTCAATATGGCGCGAACGATTTTATAGCCCATAGGTTTTCACACTCCTTTTCTTTTCGGTAGGCAGTTAGCAGTTGGCAGCTAGCAGTAAAGAACATCGTGGTTGCTCGTTAATTCTTTTTATAGCAAGAAGCTGGATTAGCGATTGTTGTCGGTTGTTAGTTGTTTGTTGTTGGAGCCAAACAACCAACAACAAGCAACTAACAACATTGGGTACGCAGGAATCTGCACAATAGCCCATATTCCTATCAAAATTTTTATACATATATTCAGTAAACATTGGGCATATAAATAGTCAAACATCCGCTACATAAAACTGCCTACTGCCTACTGCTAACCGCCTACTAAATTAGGAAACTTTTCCTTACAAATCCCAATCATCGCTTCCGCCGTACCTTCCAGTGTGAGATCGCCATTATCCAAAAGAATCGCGTCTTCCGCCTGACGGAGGGGAGAGATTTCTCTATGACTATCCATATAATCCCGTTTAGCTACATCTGCTTCTACCTCTTCCAGAGTCATTTCCGGATGCTGGGCTTTCATTTCTTTGAAGCGACGCAATGCTCTGGTATGGACAGAAGCGGTAAGGAAAATTTTTACATCCGCTTTTGGCAAAACCGTGGTCCCGATGTCCCGCCCATCCAGGACAACGCCCCCCTTAGCCGCCTGTTTCCGCTGAAGTTCCACCATGGCTTCTCTGACTTCTCCAATGGCAGAGACCTCTGATACATGGCTAGAGACTTCCGGTGTCCGCAAGAAATCGGTCACATCGTCTCCATTCACAATGACATGCATCGTTTTGGCACCTGGACGAATTTCCATATCCAATTTCTGTGTCATGGCAATAATATCTTCTTTGGTCTCCAAATGATTTTTCAAAGCCAAATACGTCACCGCGCGATACATGGCACCTGTATCTAAATAGGCATACCCCAAGCGAGCTGCTAAAATTTTGGAAACACTACTCTTCCCTGCCCCCGCAGGGCCGTCAATGGCGATAGATAGTTTTCGCATTACTTTACCTCATTTCATTATATTTCATGATATAGGTGACTAGTGACTGGTGACTGGTGACTAGAAATGTGATTCCAGTCACTAGTCACCAGTCTACCAGTCACCACGTATACTCACTTCTAACTTCTCACTGCACTCACAGCTGCCATATGTCCCGTAGAAAAAGCAGCTTGCAAGTTATATCCGCCGGTGAAGGCGTGAATGTCTAGCACTTCTCCTGCCAGGTAGAGGTGCTTCACTTTTTTCGACTCCATAGTGGAAGGATTCACTTCTTTTACCGATACACCCCCAGCGGTCACAATGGCTTCTTCGATAGGACGAGTTCCGGTGATGGTGAGTTTCATAGATTTCATGGTCTGCACCAGGGACAACCGTTGTGCCTTTTTGAGTTCACTGACTGGAAGTTCTCTTGGAATCCCTGCCAATTTCAATACCACATCAATCAATCGATGAGGTAGCAATTCTTGCAACGCTCCTGCCATCTGTTTCAAGTGGTGCTTTTCTAAATCTCTAAGGACTCGTTTATCTAGCACTTCTTGGGTCAGTGCAGGTTTCAAATCGATAGCCCCCTTGACTGCGTGCCCTTGAGATAGCCACAAAGAAGCTTTATCCGATAAGGAGAGTACAATCGGTCCAGTAATACCGAAATGAGTAAAAAGCATTTCCCCAAATTCTTCTCCCTTACGACGTCCGCCTCCATCCAAAGAAAGTGTCACATTTTTAAGAGACAGACCTTGTAGTTCCTTGCACCACTCCTCCTCACAAACTAGCGGAATCAAAGCAGGGCGAATGGTCATAATTTTGTGTCCCACTTCTTTTGCCATGCGATAGCCATCGCCGGTCGAGCCCGTTCTCGGATAGGACGCACCGCCGGTGCAAAGAATGACGGCATCCATATCATAGCGACCTTTCGCCGTGACTACCCCCTTTGCCTCCCCATCGATTACCACAATATGAGAGACCGGTTCTCCCAGATGGAGATCCACTTGTTTCTCTCGTAGCAATTTCATAAACAGGTGACGCACTTCCTGTGCATCATCGCTAGCCGGAAATACACGGCCACCTCGTTCTACTTTGGTCGCCAAGCCATAGCTATGAAGCAATTCCAACAAATCTTCATTGGAAAAAGCTTCATAAGCACTATAGAGAAATTTCCCATTGCCCGGTGTTTTTGCAATAAAATCCATAATAGGCGCACTGTTGGTGATATTGCAACGTCCCTTGCCGGTAATGCCCATTTTAAGTCCCACTTTTGGCATTTTTTCAAAGAGAGAGACTTTCGCGCCTTCGTCAGCGGCTGTGACAGCTGCCAAAAGACCTGCTACCCCGCCACCGATGATGGCAATTTTTTTATTTGTAGAGCTCATAGAGCTTCTTGACCTCCTCCAATGACAACCGGCGATATTCACCGCGGCCCAATCCAGCCAAAGTCAGGAAACTATATTTCACTCGCTTCAGTCCAAAAACGGGATAATGATAGGCAGCCATCATTTTACGAATTTCTCGGTTCTTCCCTTCATGAAGTGTCATTCGCACTTGGGTCTTATTCTTTTCTTTATCGTAGCCCAGCACTTCAATTTCACAAGGAGCGGTCACGCCTGTATCGATTTTCACGCCTTTGGACATTTTATCCGCCAATTTCATCGAATATTTCCCTCGGACCGTAACTTCATAAACCTTCTTCACTTCGTGCTTCGGATGGGTCAAGAGGTTATCCAGTTCCCCATCATTGGTCATGAGAAGCACCCCTTCGGAATGATAGTCCAGCCGTCCCACAGGGAAAATGCGCTCCCGGATATTTCTGAAATAATCCATCACCGTCCGCCGTCCCTGAGGGTCTGTGACAGAGGTAATCACATTGTCCGGTTTATAGAAGAGGAAATACCGTTTCCGTTCTGGACGAATGCGATTTCCTAACACTTCGATACGATCTGATACGGGGTCTGCTTCGGTGCCAAGTTCTCGAACCACTTTGCCATTCACCCGAACCTGCCCCGCCAAAATCATTTCTTCCGCTTTTCTTCGCGAGCAAATGCCTGCATGACTTAATACTTTTTGTAATCGTTCTTTCAAAATAATTCTCCTTCCTCCAAGCGATCTCTCCATCGCGTGCGGAGTTCACTTACATCAGATAAACCGGTGCACTGTAAAAACCGTTTCGTCGTACCATATAAAATAGGCCGCCCCGGTACATCCAGCCGTCCCCGTTCTTCGATTAATCCTTTATCAAGCAGCATCCCCAGTACACGACCGGCAGAAACACCGCGAATTTTTTCTATTTCCGCCCGAATCACCGGCTCCTTGCAAGCCACCACGGCTAATGTTTCTAAAGCCGCCGGTGACAAAGGGGTTTGCTTTCCCAAAAGAGAAGAAAGCCACCCATCATACCGTTTCTTCGTGGTGAGCGAATATCCCGCCCCCGTGTGATGGAGCATAATCCCTGAATCGGGTTTCTCATATTTTTCTTCTAATAAATGGAGTGCCTTCTCTATGTCTTGAGAATCTTCCTCCAGCGCCTGCGTCATTTCTGTCATATGGACAGGACTTCCCTTGGCAAATAAAAAAGCTTCCAGCAGCGCTGCCAACTGAGTCAGACCTCGTGTCATGAAATAAAGCCTCCTTTGCGATAAAATAGTAGCTAGTGACTAGTGACTAGTGACTGGTGACTAGAAAAAGCATCCCTAGTCACTAGTCACCAGTCTACCAGTCACAGCTGTTTACCAATCCTACATAATGGTGCACCAGCGATATATCAAAATAATATAGAATCCTGGGCGCTTCCAAATTTTGTTGCGCCCCTTCCTTCATTACGCACTACGCACTTCGCATTACGCATTCTTATAACCATACGTTCCCGCCTCTATCAAGAGTCCTTCCGCCGTATCTCGCACCCTTGCTTCCCCCAGGCGAATCAATTCCAAAAGAGCCACCAAAGTGACTGCCAAGCGAAGCCTTGTTTTTAGCTTTCGGAAATAGGCCGTGAAAAGGACCGCCCCATTTCTGGCTAAATTCTTTCTTAACTGTCCCATTTCTTCATCCAAAGAAACTTCTTCAGACGAGAGGACCCGCTCCTCTTCTTCATGAAGTGCATCGTACAAAGAAAAAAAGGCGGCTTGCAATTTCAAAAGAGAAATCTTCCCCGTATAGAGGCCATTGCGAATCACCTCTGGCTCTTTCCCGCGATAAGGACGCTCCGCTTCCATAAGTGACTCAATGCGGGCCTTGATTTCCTTCATCCGTTTAAATTCTTCCAAAGAACGAGTGAGTTCCTGCCGAGGATCTTCCGAATCATCCAGTTCTTCTTGACGCCGCTTCGGTAGTAGCATACGAGATTTAATAAGAAGCAAGGTGGATGCCATGGTAAAGAAACTACTTCCTAATTCCAAATTAAACCGCTTCGCTGCATGCAAGTAGGCCAAGTATTGATCTGTAATGAGATGAATGGGAATGTCATGAATATCGATACGATTTTTTGTCACCAAGTGAAGCAGCAAATCCAGCGGGCCTTCAAAGACAGGGATATTGATTTGGTATTCATCGGTCTCTGCCATGGATATGCCTTCTTTCTTAGTACTTAGTGGATGCTCGATCATTCATACGCCCGATATTTGCTGAATATATGCAGTGAAATTTTGGTATTCAAGTGCATAGAAATACGGGCTATTGTGCAGATTCCTTTGCACTCACTGTTGTTAGTTGTTTGTTGTCGGTTGTTTGGCCCCAACAACAAACA
>CAVBRV010000137.1:0-7453 GCA_963597965.1 Paludibacteraceae bacterium
GTGTCCCTGAGTGGAGAAATCTCTTCAGCACTAGCGGTAAGGGCTTAAAGACAGAAACGGAATTTTTTCACCAAGCCCTTACCGCAAGTGCCGTTGAGATTTCTCCACTCAGGGACACAAATCATTTCACAACTTCTATATTATTAAGCAAAAATACGTCCGGTCGAAATGACGACTTCGCTGCTACCCTCTTCTTGGTTTAGCAAGATTCCTCCTGAAGGGCTCGATGGGCCTATCATTCATATTTAAATACCACTTGATGCCACACTATATCGAGGTGAAGTAACATTTTTCAGTTGGGAAGTTGAGTAACAACAGTGAGTGGACAGAAATTTGCATAATATCCCGTATTCTTGTGCACTTGCATACCAAAATTTTCACTGCCTATATTCAGTAAAAATCAGACACATGAATTATCGAGCCTCACTACTTACGGCTTGCGGTCAACAAAAAAAGGATTACGAAAGAAATGTATATCTTCTTCCGTAATCCTTTTTTGTTATTTGTTGCTGATTGCTGGTTGTCTGAATCCTAACAACTAACAACAGACAACCAACAACCATAATTTACATCGCATCATAAATATCCGCTACCGCATCATATTCTTCATCCGTCGGTGGCAGGTACTCGATTTCGCCCTGCTCATCGGTATCCATACGAGCGAGGATGATGTCTGGTTCTTCCTCTTCATCTGCCGAATCGGGAATTGCCACCAGCACGGCAAATTGTTTTCCCTGGAACGGAATCACTTCTACCTGTGCATATTCCTGTTCTTCTCCATCAGGGCCGGTGATGATGACGCTGATTTCTTCTTTTTCTTCTGCCATGGGTTAACTCCTATTTTTAAATGCCAAATGCTGCAAATAGCCTTCCAGAATGACCACGGCCGCCATTTTGTCAATGACTTTTTTCCGCTTCTTGCGGCTCACGTCAGCGGCGATGAGCTGTTTCTGGGCCATCACGGTGGTGAGCCGTTCGTCCCAGAAATGCTGGGGAATGTCGGGAAAGGCTTCTGCTAGTTCTTTGGCAAATTCTTCGGTTCGTTCCGCTCTCATGCCTTTGGTGCCATTCATATTGAGGGGCATGCCCAGTACAAATTCTTCTACTTTGTATTCCTCCGTCAGCTGGCGAAGACGCTCAAAGTCTTTTTCCCGGGTGGTATGGCGGATGGTTTCTACGCCTTGGGCGGTCCAACCGAAGAGATCGCTCACAGCGATGCCGATGGTCTGGGAGCCCACGTCGAGACTCATGATTCTCATATTACAGTCCTTTGTGCTTTACGTAGAAACGAACCAGTTCTTCTACCAATTCATCTCGTTCCATGCCGGAAATCAGTTTTCTCGCGTCGTGGCGGCTGGTAATATATGTCGGTTCCCCGGAAACCAAGTAACCTACCAGCTGCACCGTGGGATTATGACCGGCTTCTTTCAAAGCGCCATAGACTTCTTTGAGAATCATAGCGGCTTCTCTATTTTCGCCTTCATCGGCATTGGTATTGAATAAAATTGTTTCATCAGAAACAGACATATATATCCCTCCTTGAATTTATGATTAGACCATCAACATCATTAACATCTCAAAAGCAAATGTTGTTAGTTGTTGGTTGTTAGTTGTTTGGATCCTAACAACCAACAACTAACAACCAGCAACAATCGCTAATCGATTTTATTCCAGTTGAAATAAATGGTATCATTCCAGCATATCCGCAATAGCCTTAACGCCTTCTGCAATGGCTTCTTCCAGTTTAGTCACGTCTTTACCACCGGCCTGAGCTACGGCTGGTTTGCCGCCACCACCGCCGCCACAGATTTTAGCAGCTTTGGAAATAATTTTGCCCATGTGAACGCCCGCTTTGACAGCTTCGGGAGCGGCCATGCCGACCAGGTTCACTTTGTCACCAGAAACGGTCCCCAGGATGAAGGCGCCGCCGGTGAGTTTCGCTTTGACTACGTCTGCCGCCTTGCGGAGTTCATCCATATTTCCTGCATGCACCACAGCACCGAAGAAGGGTACGCCTTTCTTTTCCTGGACGTCTTTCATCAGGTTGCCCAGTTCGTCTTTGGTCTGCTGCTGTTTCAGTTGTTCCAATTCATGCTGCAGTTCTTTCACTGTGGCCAAGGTCTTTTCGATCTTTTCAGCGAGCTGTTCTGGTTTGCCTTTGAGAAGGTGTGCGGCTTCATTCAAGAGAGCTCTATCTTTCTTCATCAGTTCATAGGACGCTTTGCCAGTGACTGCTTCGATACGACGGATACCAGAACCGATGCCGCCTTCACTGATGAGACGGAAGGAACCGATTTCCCCTGTATTTCCTACATGGCTACCACCGCAAAGTTCTTTACTGAATCCGGGAATGGAAACAACCCGCACGATGTCACCATATTTTTCTCCAAAGAGAGCCATAGCGCCGGATTTCTTTGCTTCTTCGATCGGCATTTCCTGAATGACCACTGGAGTAGCTTTGATGATTTCATCATTCACAATCTGCTCCACAGCGGCGAGCTGTTTCTGGGACAGTGGTTCCGGCCAAGTGAAGTCGAAGCGCAGTCTGTCTGGGAGTACCAGAGAACCTGCCTGATTGACTTGATCCCCCAGGACTTGACGAAGTGCGGCCTGAAGCATATGGGTGCCGGTGTGGTTTCTTGCTAAATCTTCGCGGCGTACGCGGTCCACGGTCACTTTGACCGTTTCTCCTTCGTGAATTACGCCTTCCGTAACGGTACCGATGACATAGACGATGCCATCTGGCAATTTCTTTGTATCTTCTACCTGAATGGTGCCTTCTTCGCCTACAATGAGGCCAGCATCACCAATCTGTCCGCCCCCTTCCGCATGGAATGGGTTGTTTGCCAATACCACAGTGACTTCGGTGCCGTCCGCTGCGGAAACAATTTCCTTTCCGTCTTTGCCCAGAAGGAGCAACTTGGTTTCGCCATCTTTGTCTTCCGTGGTAAGCTGGGAAGCGTCCAGTTTCGTGGTATCTGGGGTAGCGACTTTCGCAGACACTTTCGCACGAGCGGCTCTCGCTCTTTCTTTCTGTTCTGCCATAGCGGCTTCAAAGCCCTTCTGGTCGATGGTGAGGCCCTGTTCTTTGGCAATTTCATCGGTCAGTTCCCATGGGAAACCGTAGGTATCATAGAGTTTGAAAACCTGATCACCAGACAGGACGGTACCCTGTTTCTTCTTCGTATCTTCCAGCATTTCAGAGAGAAGGTCGGTACCCGCATTCAAGGTCGCATGGAAACGGTCTTCTTCGACGCCAGCCACATTCTTAATGAACGCCTGTTTATCCACCAATTCTGGATAAGCCGGTTTCATCATGTTGATGACTACGTCAATCATCTGGCCCATGAAAGCGTCTTGGATGCCCAAAAGTTTTCCGAAACGAACCGCACGACGCAGCACGCGACGGAGCACATAGCCACGACCTTCATTGGATGGAAGGATGCCGTCGGCAATCATGTTCGTAATGGCACGAGCGTGGTCGGAAATCACCTTCAGTGCTACATCGCCCTGTTCGCTCTGTCCATAAGAAACACCGGACAATTTGGATGCTTCTTCAATAATCGGGAAGAACAGGTCTGTTTCAAAATTGTTCTTCTTATGCTGGAGAACGGCAGAAAGACGTTCCAAACCAGCGCCGGTATCAATGTTTTTCTTTGCCAGTGGCAGGTAGCTGCCATCTTTCTGGCGGTCAAACTGGGAGAATACCAGGTTCCAAATTTCCAGGAAACGATCGCCGTCTCCGCCCATCTGGTTTTCTGGGTCTGTGCCAAATTCTTCGCCCTGGTCAAAGAAAATTTCAGAGTCCGGGCCGCAAGGACCTTCGCCGATTTCCCAGAAATTATCCTGCAGCGGATAAATATGGTCTTCTGGCAGACCAATCATCTTGTGCCAGTAATCATGGGCTTCGTTGTCATCGGGATAAATGGTGACATACAGACGGGACTGGTCCAGCTTGATGACTTCTGTCAAAAATTCCCAAGCCCAAGAAATGGCTTCTTTCTTGAAATAATCGCCAAAGGAGAAGTTCCCCAGCATTTCAAAGAAAGTATGGTGACGGGCGGTGTGCCCTACGTTTTCAATATCACCGGTACGAATACATTTCTGGCTGGTGGTCACTCTGTGCTTCGGTGGTTCTACTTTGCCCGTGAAATAGGGTTTCAATGGTGCCATGCCGGCACCAATTAAAAGCAGACTGGGGTCGTCCTTTGGAATCAAGGAAAAGCTCTTCAGTCTCAAATGGTCTTTTTGGTTTTCAAAAAAAGACAGATATGCTTCGCGAATATCATTGCCTTTCATCAGGTTGCCTCCTTATACTCAACGCCGTTAAGTTACGCAAAACATAGAATGACTTCCGCTTGCATACAGGTTTCTCAGGTTGCTTACGTTTCTCAGGTTGCTCACGTTTTTCAAATGAAGATAATAACGCCAACGTCTACTGGCACATTCGGAAAACCTGAGCGGCCTAAGAAACCTGAGCAACCTGTAACCTCTAAAGAAATCATACCTGTTTACTCAAATCCTTCACTTAATAGCATTGCTCTTTCACTAAGTTGTTTCTTCATTATATATGACTTGCTCGCTGTGTGCAAATTTTTTTATGAAGTCAGGGATTAGTAGCTAGGGATTGGGGATTAGGAAATTGTAATACTCAACTAAAATACAACGTCATTTCGACCGGGCGTATTTGTGCTTGATGATGTAGAAGTTATGAAATGATTTGTGTCCCTGAGTGGAGAAATCTCAGTGGCACCAGCGATAAAGGCTTGGTGACAAAATCCCGTCTCTGTCTTTAAGCCCTTACCGCTAATGCTGAAAAGATTTCTCCACTCAGGGACGCAAATCTATTTATTTCTGTATCATCACTTTGCACAAATACGACCGGCCCCCATGACGAATAGAGATGATACCGCTATTAAAGTCCTAATCCCTAGCTACCAATCACTAGTCACCAGTCACTCCTCCCCATATTTCCTCCCCGACACCACGGAGAGATACTTCCCCAAGTCCTTATATTTCTCCTCATCATACGTAGCGTAGAGAATTTCTTCCTGTAAACCGCCTTCCACTTGAATCTGTCCCAAGGGGTCGATGAATAGGGAATGACCGCCCAGCTGCATGCCGTGGTAGTTGCCTGCCATATTCACGGCGCAGATGCAAATGCCATTTTCTATGGCCCTGGCTCTTGTCAAGACGCGCCACTGGAGCAAGTGATTGGCCGGCCACGACGCTGGTGCCAATACCAGAGTGGTTCCCGCTTTCGCCATTTTTCGCCACATTTTTGGGAAATAAAATTCATAACACACCGCCATGCCGGTCTGCACGCCGTGGATAGAGGTTTGCATCAATGCTTCCCCTGGCTCCATGAGCTGCCCTTCTAGGTAGCCTTGAAATAAATGGCGCTTGCTATATTTCGCTTGGATCTGTCCATCGGGCCCGAACAGGAGGCCTGTATTTCTGACCCCTCCCCCCTCTCGGATGGGCAACGTCCCCGCTTCTAAGGTCACATGGTGAAATCGTGCAAAGGAGGAAAGTTTTTCAAGTAATCCATCGGATAAAGACAAGGTGTGTTTCTCGAAATCATGGAAATTGTAGCCAATGGTCCACAATTCGGGGAGAACAAGTACATCACTCTGATGGGCGGCTTCCTCCATCATTGTAAATCCGCGCTGAATATTTTTCTCTACCTCCCCCGCGGCAGAGGCCATTTGGATTAATGCGATTTTCATGAGTCACCTACTTTGTTCACTATGAATAACATACAGTCATTATACCAAAGAGAAATGGGTTATTATTCTGCCATGTCCAAAGTCTTTCATCTGCATTTCATTTCGCCTTTCAATGGGTTATAAAGGGTTATTTCAAGGTTATGCAACTTTCCCACTTAGTGGATGGTTATAAATTCATTCACTTTTCAACTGGCAAGAAAACAGATTAGCGATTGTTGCTGGTTGCTGGTTGTTGGTTGTCTGGCTCCAAACAACCGACAACTAACAACCAACAACAGTGAGTGCACAGGTATCTGCACAGTATATATGATAACGAAAAGTCACTAACAAGAGCCCCCTTTCTTTGAAAAGGGGTAGCGTAACGAGCGTAGCGAGTGCAGCGGGGGATAGCCCCCTCTAGCGGTATACCTCTTGTGTCACCATCCACATAAGGCGCCCACTCTAGCGGTCAAACCGCCATGACTGGACGCCTATACCGCCAATTATCTCCTATCATGTATGCCGCTAATGCGAGCTATCCCCCCTGCCCCCCTTTCAACGAAAGGGGGCTTCCGCTATGTAATACACCGCTAGTACCAGAACCCTATAATAATCGGCGCTTCCAAAATTTATGCGCCGCACCACCACTCCTCACTCCTCATTCCTAACTCCTCACTAAAAAAGCACCGTGAAATGATTTCCATCATCCCACGATGCCCTCTATCACAATACTCGGTTCGCCCCCATGTAGCGGTCGTGCCAGTAACCACTCTTCATGGTGGCTACCGCTACGCCACGGCTGCTGGTGGCGCTGATGAAGTAGCCGTCCCCCAGGTACAACCCCGAATGGGAAATGCCTTCATCATAGGTCTGGAAATACACCAGATCCCCCGGTTCCAAGGCATTGATGGAAATTTTTCTTCCTGCGCTGTACTGTTCATCTGCCCCGCGAGGAAGGACAATGCCTTTTTTATTGAATACATATTGAATGAACCCGGAACAATCAAATCCACGAGGTGTGGTGCCACCAAATTGGTAAGGCACGCCCACATATTTCTGTGCTTCGTCTGTAATGGCTTTCACCGTACTCTTCACCGGCCCGGCTTTGTGCCACTGTACGGTGGAATCGTCAATGCCCATGTAGTGTAGCGGTTTGCTGCTATGGGCGCTTGGCTGGGATTTCGCCGCGCTATACATACTCGTCCCCATCAAGGCTTTGTACGTCGCCGGTCCTACAATGCCATCGACATCCAAATGTTTCTTCTGCTGGAATTTCTTCACTGCCGATGCCGTGGCCCAGCTAAAGTTTCCATCGGCTTTCAATTTGTATCCATTGGCAATCAGTTTTCTCTGCAGATTTTTCACTTCCGGGCCTTGAGAACCCATCATGTAATCTGCCATTGCTCCATTGGCTGCTCCAAAGACGAAAAGTCCGGCTAAAAGCAGCGCACGCCATTTTTTCTTCATCTTCGCACTTCCCTTACTTGTGATGTGATTTCTATGATAAATAGGGATTAGGGATTAGTAGCTAGGGATTAGGAAAATTCTAATCCCTAATCCCCAATCCCTAGCTACTTAATCTCTTATCAGTTTCATATATAGTATAATACGTTAGGTCTTACACATATCCTTTGTTATTCTAGCACAAAGATAAGAGGATGAAAAGTTTTTATCACTATGTATTGCCATCAGTGAAGTAAGTAGCTAGGGATTAGGGATTGGGGATTAGGTTATTATTCAAACTT
>CAVBRV010000138.1:0-7427 GCA_963597965.1 Paludibacteraceae bacterium
CATCCTTGCGTCGCTACGCTCCTAACGATGCAGTTCGCTTGCACACCCCTCTGCCGACCGCCTCTCCCCCGGAGGGGGAGAGGTCCTACGGACCTATCATTACTATTTAAAACCGCTAAATGACTTAGAATCATTTCGGAATGAATCACCGTTTTACGGGTGGAAAGTTTGAGCTATGTATTTTGTATCTATCATAATGACTGCTCATGAGTGGTGGCTTGTTAATTTGACTGTTGCTGGTTGTTGGGATTTCCAACAACAAACAACTAACAACCAACAACAATGGCTCAACTGGTTCCATGCCAGTTGAAAATAGCGAGATAACCACGCATACACAGGGAAAAAGAATGAACAGTCAGTCAATCTATCTCACTTAGAGGAAAGAGGAGAATATTTATGAGTTACAAATCACTGAAAGCAAAAATCGGTCTGATGATGGTTTTGGGGCTAGTAGCCTCTCCATTCGCAGCTATGGCGGCAGACATGACTGACAGTAATGTTGTCACCCAGATGGGAAAAGATTCAGAAAACATTACTTATGAAAACTACAAAGCCCATAATAACTGGTACGTTTACAGTCATGATAATAAAAATCCGACCAATATCCAAGGCGGTACGATTACCATCAACCATGCGGGGCGGTGGGGTTATAATGACGGATATGCGGATGATATTATGCTGGTGACTGATTCGGATGGTATTGAGGTAAGCGATTCGAACCAGGTCCATCAGGTATTGAATAGTTTGGCCGGGAAACTGACTTATACCGCTTATACGGAAGGGGAACGGAATCTGAGCGCCAGTGCCATGATTGCCGAAGGGATTACCAGTAGTTCCTATATTACTCAGACGAAATCCTATGCTTCGATTCGCTTCGATGAATCCACAGGGAAAGGATATACATCGAACCCGTCTGTTGTGATGGATAAAGATTCTAAAGATATAACCATCAATCATTTCCAGGAATATAAGCAGGAGTATTTATATAGCCATGATGCATCAGACCCGACAAAGATTTTGGGCGGAAATATTGACATCAAAACGGCCAGCAATGTTGTTACTTCTTCCAATGGGACATCCAATCCACAGACCTCGCAGTCTGTACTGATTTTGAAAACAGATAGCAGTGGAATAGATGTCAATGATGCGGATCAAGTGAAAGATGTATTGAATGCATTGGCTGCTAAAGTGACTTATGAAGATATACAAAAGAATGCCTATGCTATTAGTGCCTATGCTATGTTATCTGAAGGCCTCACCAGCAGTAGTTGGCTGAATGCCTATGCAGGAATTGGTTTTGACCGTACCACTGGACAGGGCATGGTATCTCAGGTGACCATGAATCACGTATACCGTTCTATTTTGACTGGTGATGTAGAGAAAGATAAAGCCAACGGTTATAATATCACTAATAATAACTATCAACTGGGAAGATATGGTGACAATGGCTATTATTTCAGCGTCAAATTGCAGCCAACAGCAGAAACCACGGAGAAAGATGGCGTGCTAGCCGTGATTCAACCTGCTGCAGGTAAAGATACAGCTATTTCTATGGTAGGTGGCAGCAGTAATCAGCTTATGACATCTGGCACGACTTTAGATGTATCTGATTTGAAAGCACCAAATGGGAAAGTCTATGCTATTTATAATAATGGTGGTGGTACGCTAGATACTGGCTATACAGAAGGAGATTTCCGTATAACTGGAGAAAATGATCGGTATGTGGGAGCATTTTATGCAGCCAACCCGGATGGAGAAACGAAGAGTACCATTACAACCGCTATGAATGTAGTCATTGATGCGCCAAGAGATGGTTTTGTGGCTGTAGAAGCTGGTAAAAATGGGGAAGTTTCTTTCTCCAAATCCAGTGGTACTTTAGCAATTAATTCTAATGGACATACCATCGATGCCGTGGTAGCAGATGATGGTGGTGTAGTGAATATTGGTAAGAATCATAACAATAGAGCGTTTGCTGTAACGATTGATGCCGGAGAAGGCGGTCGTGCCTTGTATGCCAAAGATGGCGGGACCATCAATCTTTTTAATCAGTCCATGTATTTGTACAATATGGTAGGGGATGTGGTGTCTGAAGGCAGTGGTAAAATTGGCACCGTTTCTCTGAAGAATGGTACCTGGAAAGGTAATCTGAATGCCAATGCCAATGTAGAAATGGATGGTGAAATTTGGATTGGCGATGTGCAGAATGATAAAGCTTCTGTTTCTTTAGGCTCGGCTTCTACCTGGACCGGGAAATTGGTTGATGGGGCTACCTTAGGATTGGCACTTTCCACTTGGAATGATACCAACACAGGAGATACTACCATTGGCACATTGAATGGGGCTATGATGCGTGGTCTCCGTGGTATTATCAATAAGGAAAGTGGGAACCTAACCATTGATAACTATAATGGAGATGCCATTATTGGATATACCCATGATGCTTCCAATCCGACAAAAATCACTGGTCCGAATGTGACCATTAAAAAAGCGGCCGAAGGTTCTGCTATTGCACTTCGTACCGATAGCAATGGTATTGATTTGGATAATGCTACCCAGGTAAAGAATGTATTTAATGCATTGGCAGAAAAATTGACCTATTCTGGCTACACAGATGGGGAAGACAATTTGAATGCCACCGTAGAAATTGCAGAAGGTCTCACCGCAGGTTCTCGCGCAGAACGTATCAGCAAATTGGCCTTTGATAAAACGACAGGGAAAGCCAATACGACAGGAACCATTGCAAGTGCATACAATTCACCAATCACTGGTGATTTGGCAAAAGATACTGCCTATGCAGCTATTGCCAAAGCCGATGGAGATACCACCACATATACCTTTAACAGTGATACCTATATCAATAACACCATCAATATCAAGGGCGCTACCGCAGACCCAACCAACATGAAGTATGGTATTACGGTTAATCCAGATGCGAATAAAACTGTTATCCTTGATTTACAGGGCCATGACTTGACCATTGAAAATAACATCGGTCAAGGCCAGATGGCACAGTCTACCACTTCTATTATTTATGCATTGAATGATGGTTCCAATGTCTATATCAAAAATCCGGGCAAAATTGATTTGAGTACTTTCAGTGCCGGATACTATGCAGGTGGTATCGATGCAGGGAGCCGGTATTCCAAATCTGATAAAGCAAGTGAACTCATCATTGATAATGATGCCGATTGGGACCATGCAGTGAAGATTCGCGGCGTCATGGGCATGGGTGGTGCCAGCTCCAGTAGTATTTTCAATGTCAACTGGACGACCATCAAGATTTTCAATCATGGTCATGTCAATGTGAAAGGCTTAGCAGACCTGTATGCATATGGTGCATGGAATACCAGTGCCATTGGTGATGATGGCTGGATCAATATCGGCGGCGGTAAGATTATTTCTGAATCCTATGCCTCCAATGATGCCTACAGCCGTGGTACTGTATGGCTTAATGCTTCTGCTAGTGATGGCATCATGTCCTCCGCTACCGTAGCAAGTGGAAGCAGTATGTTTGGCGATGATCGACAGATGATTGCTGGAAAGAATGTACTCCAGGTGGGTGGCAACCTCCAGGGCAGCGGACAGTGGGTCGGCGCTGGTGCCGGCGGCTACATCAATGCAGCATTTACCACATCCGATTCCTGGTTCGATGGGATTGCAGCGGCTCGTGGCGGATGGATTTCCATTGCCCTCCAGAATGGAGCCCAGTGGACCAATAGAGATGGTGGATTCAAGTATGGCAGTGAAGCCACTTACAATAGTGCCTCCGAAAGTACAGTGGACTGGTTCTATGGCGGCAGCAGTGCGAAGGACACCGGCTATATCACCCAGGGCCAGGAAGGCGATTTGACTTTCAATCATTTCAAAGGCTACACCACCATTTTCTACAACCGTGATGCAGATGATGTGACGAAAGTAACGGGCGGCTACACCGTTGTAAAGAATGCCGTTCAGACCGATGGTAAGAATGCAGAAATCGTACTTCGCACCGATAGCAATGGATTGGATTTGGACAATAATACCCAGGTCACCAAGGTATTGAATAACCTGGCCAATAAGCTGATTTATGATGGGTATACAGAAGGGGAAAAGAATCTGAATGGCTATGCCCAGATTGCAGAAGGCCTGACCGCTTCTTCCTATCAGAAACAGATGGACATCATCTTTGATGAAAACAGTGGTGTCGGTCGTGTGACGAAAGATCCACTGGGCCAGACTTCTACCCTCTTCACTTCTGCCATCACTGGTGATGAAACGACCGATAAAGAATACAAACGCGCTGGCGTTCTGGTGAAAGGGGTATACAACTTCACAGAGGCCTCTGTGATTCAGCCGACTGGCAGCAGCAGCTCCACCAAAGGCCCGATTTATCTGGCTTCTGTCATTGGAAATAGTTATACCCAGGCAGTAAAGAAAGAAGTAGAAATCAATGCGGCTCATGGACTGAAACTGGATAATACGAAGATGAGCGGTATGAATGGCTATGGTATCTACACTTCCAATGGAACCCAGCTCACCATCAATGGTGATATTTCTACAGAACAGAAAAATACCTATACCAATGGTACCCAGTATGGTATCTCTTCCAATATGGAAAGTTACTGGAGCCCAGCTAAAGAAGCAACCAACATTACGATCAATGGGGATGTAGATATTCATATTACTAACGCTATTACGGATGGGAATAAGGTACCGAACATGGATAGCGCTAGAAATGAAAAAGTAGTAGGTATCCGAAACACCAGTGAAGAAGGTAGTACGATCAACGTAAATGGTTTGGTCGATATCGATGTAGATGGTACGGGTGTGGTAGCAGATAACTGCTTGGATGCGAAGTCTGTAGTCAATATCAAAGGTGGTAAGATTGTAGCTCGTCCTGTAGAAGCACTGATATCTTGGAATTCTACAGAAACAACTACTTTGAACAATCACGCACTGGCTGCTTATGGTGGTACCATCAATCTGGGTGTATTGCCTGAAGAAGCACAGACCCAGGATGCCGATAGCACACCAGCTATGAAACTGACCAAGTCTGATGTAGAAGTCGAAGGCAATGTATTCACCATCAAAGATGCTTTGACCTCTACGGCTAGCAGAAATCTCACCGATGGTACCATCAACATGGCATTGGCTACGGCTTACTCTTCTTGGAAAGGGGTAGCAGATAATGCAGGCGCTGATAAACTGGGTACCTTCAATCTGTACTTGCAGAATGGCGGCCTCTGGACCAATGAAAAACAGGGCGCGACCTATAGCAACAATCCAGAACAGGCAGAAACGACAGCTTTGGCCGGAGAATGGGATGGCATCAGCCATGTAACCAACCTGACTGGTGGCGAAGATGAAGGACATCGTGGCATGATTTCTCAGACCGAAGATACTCCGATTTCCATCGATAACTACAGCGGCTATGTAGCAGCATTCTATGGACATAACAGTGAAGACCCGACCAAGATTATCGGCGGCACCATCACCATCGGCAAAGCAGCAGAAGGATCTAACCTGTCACTCATCACCGATCGGGATGGTATCGACATTGACGACAAAGACCAGGTATCTAGTGTGCTCACCGAATTGGCAAAGAAACTCGTTTACACCGGCGCTACAACAGGCGAAAAGAATTTGACCGCCAATGCAGTCATTGGGGAAGGCCTCACCTCTCCATGGGCCGCATACCAGTTGGGTGATGTCGATTTCGATGAAATCACTGGCGAAGGAAAACTGGATGTCGATTCTGTGAGACAGAATACAGCAGATACGAACCCGATTTACAAAGGCCAGTATGAAACCCTGATCATGAGCGGTGCGAAGAGTGCGATGGCTTCCAGTGCGATGCTGTGGAGAACCGGTCTGCGTGATATGGGACAGCGTCTCGGCGATTTGCATGATGCCAAAGTGGCTTCTGGCGTATGGGCAAACGTCTATGGCGGCCAGAGCAAGATGGATAGAGACAATGCTTACTATAAGACCAGCTACCGCACCTACCAGGCAGGCTATGATAAAGACCTTTCCGCTGGTTGGAGAGTGGGTGCCGGCATCAGCTACACCGATGGTGACGGCAAGTACGTTCTCGGCGGCGAAGGGGATTTGAAGAATACACTCTTTAGCCTCTATGCCACCAAGATTGCGGACAATGGCAGCTACTTGGATATCGTGGCCAAAGGCGGTAAAGTGAAGAACGAATACACCGTTTACAACGAAATGAAACATTTCGTCAAAGGCGACTATGATACCACTGGCTATGGTCTCTCTGTAGAATACGGCAAACGAATCAAGAGTGACACGGGCTTCTACATCGAACCACAGGCACAACTTGCTTGGGGCAGACTGAATAGTGCAGACTACACCGCCACCAGTGATATGGTAGACGGCAAGGGCAATGCCAGAACCATGGGTGTCAACCAGGATGCATTCAACAGCTTCATCGGCAGAATCGGTGTTGGTGCTGGAAAGGTATTCAAGAGTGGCAGCAGCTTCTATGCAAAAGCCAGCCTGCTCCACGAATTCCAGGGCAACTTCAAGAGTGCTTTTGATGCAGAAGAAGCGAAGAAGACCGAACTGGATCTGGGCGGCAGCTGGATGAACTTCCAGATTGGCGGCAGCGTGAAACTGGCAAATGATTCTTACTTCTACGGCAGCTACAGCCTGAACTTCGGTAACAACGATGCAGCAGATGATTGGAATATCAATGTAGGCGTACGCTACAGCTTCTAAATATAGTTGTTAGTTGTTGGTTGTTTGGTTTCTAACAACTAACAACAGACAACCAACAACAAACTATACTTGTTACTATTTGTTCATTTTGAACTTTGGTGAAATATATATTTCCTGCCTTAGGTCGCATATCCTAGGGCAGGGCTCCTTTCTGAGTGCAGTCCCCTGTGGGCTGCAGAAAAGAGGCGATGCTTTCCCCATCGTCTCTTTTTTTCTGATTGTTTGATTGATGGTTATTGGTTGGTAGTTGTTTGTTGTTGGTTGTTTGATCCCAACAACAAACAACCAGCACCAATCGCTAATCCGGTTTCTTGCTATTGAGTTAAAGATAGCGGTATCATATCTAGCGTCATTTCGACCGATGGGATTTGTGATTGATGAATTTGTAGGGCTAAGCGACTATGTTGGACAAAAGTGGAGAAATCTTGAGTCTCTATCGAAAACAACGTTATTCCCACAAGATTTCTCCACTTTTGTCTAACATAGTCGCAGAAAAGGGATAGAAGCATCAAGCACAAATCCCATCGGTCGAAATGACGCTAGATATATTACTCAAACTTCCCACCTAAGAAATATCACTTTTCGCCGATGCAGTTTGATATCAAGCGGTATTTAAATAGTAATGATAGGTCCGTAGGACATCGCCCCCTTCGGGGGAGAAATAAAAAGAGGGGGTGTATTTCCCTCGGCCGTAAGGCCGGTTGTATGGTTTT
>CAVBRV010000139.1:0-7384 GCA_963597965.1 Paludibacteraceae bacterium
ATCCGTGTCCGCTCTCACTCTCCGGACTCGCTTGACCGTTATCCGATTGACTACTCTTTTCTTCATAGCACTTATCGATGTCAATAAGATAGCACATGAAGGAAGGATTGTCAAATGATTTTTTGGAAAAACTTTCACATTTTTCTCTATAGGTAACTAGTAGACTAGTGACTAGTCTATGTTTTTTGCCAGTCACCAGTCACTAGTCACCGGCTACCAGATACATGAAAATATCAATGACATAGTATACTAGTAATCAATTTTGAACTACGAAACTTCCGATTATTTCGCATCGGTAAATCCATCAAAGAAAACATATTCTGCATCCGCAAAGGCTTTCGGATCCGTCTTATCCACCATACCGATTTCACCCAAATCTTTCACCGATGCTTCGATGGCATCATAACCACCTTGTACAGATGGTGTATAGTTATAAGACTTCAAAAGTTCTACAAAATCTTCTGGATTGCCATTGAAATATTTCTTTTCTACCAAAAGCTTAGCGGTTTCCTCTGGATGCTCCTTCACATAGACGCAGCCCTTCTGCACCGCTTCGGTCAAAGCTTTGGCAGCGGCTTTGTTGTCATTGATGAATTTGTCGGAAACAACCAGGGCGCAGCAATATTCCTTATCCCAGCCCTTGGTGGTTGCGGTGTCCAGTACCGCTTTGAATCCATATTGTTTCTGTGCGATGTATCCCACTGGATCGGTCATGGCAATAGCATCTACCTGTCCTGATTTCAAGGCTTCTGGCAAACTATTTCTTTCTACCACTACAAACTCCACTTCCATATTATCCGGTGTCACACCGACGCCTGCCAATTTCAAAGCACGCTGCAATACGACTGCTCCTGTATCGGCCAAGCCAGCCACGCCGATTTTCTTGCCTTTCAAATCCTTGACTTCATTAATGCCAGAATCGGGACGGACGACAGTACGCACGCAACCAAAGTGTGTGCCTGTTGTGGCTTTCACAGGAAGACCATTCTGCCACGGATGAATGGTTTTGGTAATCAAAGTCTGCATGGCGTCAATTTGTCCAGAACCAATGGATTCATTGGCATGGGCCCCATCGATTTTCACCATTTCCGCATCCAGTCCTGCTTCTTTGTAGAATCCTTTTTCATAAGCCATAATAAGTGGAGCCTGGCACAAAGACGGCGGATAACCTACTTTCACTTTTACATTTTCCACTTTCTGCTGAGAAGCAGTGGAAGAGGCCACTTTGCCAGAATTTGATTCACTACCGCAGCCTGCCACACCTAGAACAGATACCATAGCCAAAACAGCGGCGGTCACTTTTAATTTTTTAGAAATATACATGGAATGATTCTCCTTTCTTTTACTAAATGAAAATTGTTATTAGTTGTTGGTTGTTAGTTGTTTGGCACTAACAACTAGCAACAATCGCCAATCCGGTTCCTTGCTATTGAAACACGAATTAACGAGTAACCACTATTTAACTGCAACAATCCTGAGCCGTCGTTTTCACCGCTTCTTCATAGGTTAAACTGGAAGAGCTAGGTACTTGGCTGCTGGCATATACTTCATAGGCAAGCCCTATACTGGACAGGGCAAGAAGAAGTAAAGCTCCAATAGCCACATTGATGGTCCGTTTTATTTTCTCCATATAAACCTCCTATCAGCTCACATGTCGTTCAGAACGTGCTGGATGTTCGCCATAATGTAAAGCTTGCAAAATTTCTGTCTTATAAGCATTAAATTCTGGGGATTCCCGATCAATCGGTTCTTTTAAGGAAATGTGTATCTCTTTCACAACCTTTCCAGGATGAGAGGATAGTACCACCACTTTCTGGGCCATATAAATAGCCTCTTCAATATCATGGGTCACCATGATCATAGTGGTATGACTTTCTTTCCATACGCGATGAATTTCATCCTGCATGGTCATACGTGTAAAGGCATCCAAGGCTCCCAAAGGTTCGTCAAGAAGTAGTATTTTAGGCCGACCAATTAAAGCTCTAGCCAGAGAGGCTCGTTGCTGCATACCCCCAGATACTTGATAGGGATAGTGGTCCGCATATCCATCGAGCCCCACTTTGTGAATGATGCGACCCACATTTCCTTTCAAATCAGGATAGACCCCCTGGGCTTTCAAGCCGAAAGCAATATTGTCGTAAATGGTGAGCCAGGGAAATAGGACATGATCCTGAAACATAAATCCTCGGTCCACGCCAGGTCCTTTGACTTCTTCCCCATCCACTTTGACAGTACCTGTATCAGGAAAAAGAAATCCGGAAATCATACGAAGTAAAGTGGATTTCCCGCAACCAGAAGGTCCAATGATCGAGACAAATGAACCCGGTTCGATACGCAATGATACATCGTCTAGGATTTGTATTTGATTTCTATGATTGTTTTGTGATTCAAAGCTTTTAGAAATATGTTCAATAGAAATTGTGCCTTTTACCATTTGATAACTCCTTTCTGCCAAGCCAATACGTGATTTCTTAACTTAAACATCAATTCCATAAACAGGCAGAAGCTGCCAGCAATCAGAATCAAACCGGTATATACATTGGAATAAGCCATCATTTCTTTCTGCCAATTCACATACCAGCCCAAGCCATATTTCGCGCCCATCATTTCTGCAGTCACCAATACGATGAAACTCATGCACGTCCCAGTGAAGACGCCCATAAAAATATCTGGCATAGCCGCTGGAATGGCGACACGAAAAACTTGATCCCAATGACTGGCGCCTAAGGTTTCCGCCACTTCAAAATAGGATTTATTGACATTCCGAATGCCGGCCAGAGTCAACGAAGCGGTAGGGAACCAAATAGAGAGGAAAATGAGAAATACGCTGCCGGTGTACATGGATGGAAAAATAACTAAGGCTAACGGAATCCACGCAACCGGTGGAATCGGTCCTAAAGCTTTGATAAAGGGCCAAATCCAATAATCGGCTTTCTTAGAAAAGCCAAGCCAGGCACCGGTAGCGATGCCAATAGATACGCCAAGAATCCAACTAATGGCTAACAGGGAATAGGAATACACAATGCAAGAAATTAATAAATTGAAATCTTTGACAAATACTTGGAAAATCCGATCTGGTGCGGGGAAATAAATCACTGGCAATAAAGCCAATTTGGCAGTCACTATATTGAAGCCATTCAATAGCTGAAATAGCATGCTATAAAACGGAGCGCCGTAAAGAATCTTCTTTCGCCAACTTTCAGAGAAAAAGGAAACGGCCAGTACTCCTAGATAAGCAATCAAACAAAGTCCCAAGAAATATAACAGATAGGGATGGGCCGGTATCATTTGCTTCGGACTTCGCTTCACAACCAAATCCACCGCGGCAGTGACCAATATCGATACAATCGGTAATGATAACAGCACTGCTTTTTTCACTTGAAATGAAAGTTTTGCTTTCTTTGTTTCTTCCTGTGGAATGATTTGTACCACAGCTACAGCACGACTATTCATCGTAATCCTCCTTTTCAGAAAATAAAAAATCCCAAGAGAGTTTGTTCACTCTCTTGGGACGATATACCGTGTTTCCACCCAAATTCATCTGCCGATCACTCGGAAAATCTTAGGAGGTACAAGGATGTCATGTTTGCATATGGAGTCAGTTATCCAAAATCCGCTAGTGCTTTAAGGTTCTCAGGTTACTCAGGGTTCTAAAGGTTCTTAGGTTTCTCGAATGAGAAATACAACGCCAGCGTCTATCCTCTCACTCGAGAAACCTTTAGAACCCTGAGAACCCTTTGAACCTTTGAACTATAGCAAATCATGTCCAACTGTCTCATGACCTTATGACTAAAGATACGTACTTGTACCTCTGCGCTGTAACGGGCGTCTCCCGAATAGCCTACTGACTTAGAACCATACTGTTAAGCGAAAATGTTAATCAACTCTGCTAGTGATTGCAAGTTACTCAAGTTGCTCAGGTTTTTCCAATCCACTGGTAGACGCTAGCGTCATCCACTCGTTCGAGAAACCTGAGAACCTTGAGCAACCTGAGCAACCTTTGCCTCTGCAGAATCCACCGTTTGTTTCACTTAAGGACATTGATTGTCTAAGTTTTCAGCTCATTGGCTCCAAAACGCACTTCCATCTTCCTATCCGTATCCGCTTTCACTGTCCGGACTCACTTTGCCGTTTTCAAAAGATGTACTCTTTTTCTTCCTTGCCTGTTTTCTATTCTTTTTTACTACTCTGCTTACTGTTGTTGGTTGTTGGTTGTCTGTTGTTTGATCCCAACAACCAACAACTAACAACCAGCAACAATCACTTTCCAACCAATCAAAAAGCTCCCGCCCCATAAGGGACGAGAGCCAATGCTTCGTGTTTCCACCCAATTTCATACACCTGTCACCAGGCATACCTTAAAAGGTTCTATCAAACCCTGGCTCTATATCGGGAGCACCCGGAAAGATCTACTCGTAGTTCGACCTGTCAAACTCAGAAATGCACTTCAGCATCTTATCCATACCTGCTCTCACTATCCAGGCTCGCTTTGCTGTCATCAGAGTGCTTACTCTTTTCTTCCTCGTTTTGTTGTGAGTACTTTATCACGATTTGAAACGTATGTCAAGAAGTTTTTTGAAAATTTTGTGATTGGTTGTCTGTTGTTGGTTGTTTGTTGCGGGGATCCAAACAACTAACAACCAGAGCACTGTATCATTGATATTTACTACTATAAAAATACATGTTGAACAAGCGGTAAGTATCGTCCCCCCTTGAAGAAGGGGGCAGGGGGATAGAGTGTTTCGTTAGAAACACATTCACCGCAGCGATACCAATATCCATGTCAGACTATCTCAAATAAGCACATTCCGCTTTTCTGAAATATGTCCCTTCGGGCCATTCTATCCCCGGCTTTGCCGCCCCTTCTCCAAGGGGCCACACGTTAGTGCTACTATCGTTTTTATTCACAGTAATATATCCGTAACGTTATTTGGCTAAATGCCATCGATACAGTACACTAGTGAGTGCATTGGCATACTGCACATACTAAACATTTGCTTTTCAGATATGGCAGATGATGGTATGATAACACATAACTGTTGTTAGTCGTCTGGCTCCAAACAACCAACAACCAGCAACCAACAACAATCGCTACTTTTTCCAGTTACCAGTCACTAGTCACGAGTCACCAGTCACTAATGATCCCCAAGAGGAACATACCATGAAACACACCAAATCCATTCACATGACCGAAGGGCCGCTCACTCGAAATTTGATTTCCTTTGCAATTCCTATTGCATTGACCGGCATGATGCAGCAACTTTTCAATTCCGCCGATACCGCCGTGGTGGGACATTTCACCAATGGCGATGCTCTGGCAGCGGTCGGCATCAATGGAGAGCTGATTGCACTTTTTATTTGTCTTTCTGCAGGCCTTGCCATTGGGAGCAATGTGCTCATTGCTCGCTGTATCGGCGAGAAGAATACATCTGGCATTTCCGCCTCCATTCATACCTCTATCGCTTTGGCCCTTTTGATCGGTGTCATCGGTATGGTGGTCGGTCTTTTCATTGCGGACCCGTTGCTTCGTCTCATCGATACGCCAGAAGACATATTTCCTCTGGCCTTGCTCTATTTGCAGCTCTATTTCCTAGGCTATCCCTTTTTGCTGCTCTATGATTTCGGCGCCGCCGTGCTCCGAAGCAAGGGAGACAGCCGCTCCCCTTTTATCGCCTTGCTGCTCTCTGGTATTGTCAATGTGCTGCTGAATTTATTTCTTGTCATTGTCTTCCACATGGGCGTGGCAGGTGTAGCCATTGCGACGGATATCGCCACCGCCTTTTCTGCCTTCCTGGTTCTCTACTATCTGACACAGGAAAAAGGGACGTTCCACTTTTCTTGGAAACAGCTCTCTTTACCAAAAGATTTGGCCTGGAACATTTTAAAAATCGGCATCCCTGCCGCTTTGCAAGGTGCCGTTTTCTGCTTTGCTAATATTTTTGTACAAGCCGCGGTCAATCGGTTCGGGACCACTGTGGTAGCTGGAAATACGATTGCCATCAATTACGAATATTTCGTGTACTACCTCATTGCGGCCTTCGGACAGACCGCTACCACTTTCACCAGTCAAAATTATGGAGCAGGAAATATCCCGCGTTGTAAGCGGATTTTGAAACAATGTTTGCTGCTATCCCTCATTTCCAGTGCCTGCCTTACCATTCCCGCCGGAGCAGGCTATCAATACTCCGCCGCCCTCTTCGCTTCCGATCCAGACATCATCGCCGCTGCTGGGGTGCGCTGTCTCATCATCGTTCTCTGGGAACCGCTTTGTGCCTTCTTTGAAATCCCCGCTTGCACGTTGCGCGGTCTCGGCCATTCCACCCTTCCTGCCATCTGGACCATCCTGGGCACCTGCCTTCTCCGTATTTTCTGGATTCTTTTTATTTTCCAAAATAATCATCCCATCGAATGGCTCTATATCATTTTCCCCGTTTCCTGGATTGTGACGGCAGTGCTGATGAATGGGAGTTTGTTTCGTGTACTACGTACACAAAAAAGTTAGCCTGACCGGCGGGTTATAGTTGTGCTGATTTCATAAGTAGTGGTTGCTCGATAATTCATACGCCCAATGTTTACTGAATATATGCAGTGAAATTTTTGTATTCAAGTGCATAAAAAATTGGGCTATTGTGCAGATTTCGGTGCACTCACTGTTGTTAGTTGTTGGTTGTCGGTTGTTTGGCCCCAACAACAAACAACTAACAACCAGCAACAATTACCAATCCGAGTTCTTTCTATTGAAAAAGCGAATTAACGAGCACTCACTATTTAAAAATATATCAAAAAGGTTATAAAGGGTTATAAAGGTTATGTGATTTACACTGTCATCATAACCTCTATAACCCTTTTAAAATTTCCTATTTTTTGAATAATTCAGAGTGCGTCCCCAGCCGATATAGCATAAGCACTAAGGTACGATTGCGAATTTCATAAATTAAAAGCCAATCCGGCTCCACATGACATTCTCTGGTCCCTGCATAGTTCCCAGAAAGAGCATGATCACGATACCGTTCTTCCAAGATTCCACCATTGGCTAATATTTCAATGACTTCAAAAAGTTTATCGCATGATTTATTTTGCTTTTTCGCCAGTTTTAAGTCTTTCTTGAACTGGCTAGTGAACTGCACATTGTATGTCATGTTTCTAATGCCGCCTTCAATTCACTCATACTAGAATATCTAGGTGAAGTAGGATCTTCCAGCATTTTACGACCTTCCGCAATAGCTGCTGCTGTTACAGCATTTGGCTCTTCCTTTGGTTCGTCCAATTTTAATGCAAACGGTATGCCCTGTTCTCGGATGGCTGTTTTTAAAAAAATATTAATTGCTGTAGTCATATTCAATCCCAATTCAGCAAATAACGTTTCTGCCTGAAGTTTTACCAT
>CAVBRV010000140.1:0-7238 GCA_963597965.1 Paludibacteraceae bacterium
GCAGCATACTCATTAGGGCACTTTTATCTCTGTCTATATCATCATACACAATGCTTTCATTGATAGTGACAGAAGCACTGCATCCGGTAAGTAATTCTTGCAGCAATTTCATTTTTTCTGTATCTGTCCTGGATAACAGATGCTTAAAGATACCATTTCCGGATGTGTTAACCCAGTAGGGTTTCGCAATGAAATTATTATTGAAAAAATTGCTAACCGACCAGGGATTATAAATTTCATGATTTCCAAAATGATATCCATCATACCAGTGCTTCAGTTCCTCCATGATGGTAGACCTGCTAAAATGGTCAGCAATTTGTGTAATTTCATGGAGTGTAAAACCACAAGCCTCGCTATATTTATCTGCTGTGACAGAATCCACTTCCAGGTTATTAAGCCCACTAAAAATGCTTTCTTTAGCAATGCGAAGCACGCCTGTCAAAATCGCAAAATACAGATGCGTATTGCCCTTTACGGTTTCATTGAACCAGGTCTTAAAGAAGCTGATGGCTTTATCATAGAAACCGTGATCATAGGCACATTGCAACGGAGCATCGTATTCATCAATCAAAATGATTGTCGGCACTTTGTAATATCTGGCTAAAAATTCGGATAGATATAAAATACTGACCTGATAGTCTTCCGGTTTCGCTGTGCGGTCCATTATACTTTTATAATAAGCTGTTTCGATGGGAGTCAGTATATTTTCTTTGAGTAGATACGAATGAGCATCGTATTCTTTCGCAATGAGCAACTGGAATGAACCATACATCATGTCCCAGTTATCATTCTGGACACCTTTAAGAGTCAAAAAGATGACAGGATACCTGCCGCACTCCTTTTTATAGGATGGTGAATCTGCGAAGTCAATAGAAAGACCTTTGAATAATGAATCGAAATACCCTTCCCCCTGTTTCTGACATTCCTCCACGGAAAAGAAATAATAGATCATACTCATTAAAAGCGTTTTCCCGAAACGTCTAGGACGGGTCAGCAGCGTCACATCGGCATGATGATCCAGGAAATCTTTGATAAAACTTGTCTTATCCACATAGTAATAATGGTTAATGACTTTCTTGAAATCATCTACACCTACCGGCATTCTTTTCATTATACTCACCCCAGTTCTCAAAAATTTTCTTACTATTAATGTATCACACTTTGACTATAAATAGAAGCAGAAGGAGTTCCTTTATACTCATTTCTCTTCTGCTCAATGCACTGAAAAAGATGCCAAGAAAAAACTCCTATCGCCTAAAAGCCTAGGAGTTTTTCTTCATAGTCAGCAGTAGGCAGTTCACAATGTATGATACGCCATAAACTGTCTGCTAACTGCCAACCTATCATTGCATCTTGAATGTTACCGGCACATAGATAGTACAAGCCGTAGGTCTTCCTTGTGTATCCAAAGCCGGTGAAAACGTCCATTGATAGACGGCGTCCACAGCAGCCTGATCCAAGGTTCCACTACCGGAACTACTTGTGACCATCACGGCATCGACGGTGCCTGCCGCATTAACGGTGATTTTTACCTGTACCATTCCGGTAGTTCCGTCCAGGATAGCCCGACCGGGGTATTGGGGTTCTACGTAGTTCTGAAGGGTTGGCGGTGTGACGGGAACGCCCGGATTGGTTCCGCTGCCTTCTCCGTCTCCGCTGCCAAGGCCGTCACCGTTGCCCTCTCCACTGCCGTTTCCATCTCCTTCTCCATCACCGGTTCCGCTGCCTTCGCCTCCGCCAGTACCACTTCCTATAGATAGATCTTCGGTCCCTTCTCCATTGGCTGACGTAGTTGTTTGGGTACTGGAAATAGTTGTAGATGGAGTTGTTATCGACGTAGCAGGAGTATCTTCTACAGGGACTTCTTGAGATTCCGTTTCCGTGAAGTCTGGCAGATTTTCTTCCGGTGCAGGATGGTTTTCTTTGGGAGCAGGATCCGGTTGTTCAGCTTGAAATTCACCTTCGTGCCCGCCGCCTGCATGACCGCCACCGGCTTCCAGGACAATTTCTATCGGTTCTTGCGGTGAAGGTGGTTTCACGAAAAGAAAGCCGGTCAGACCAAGAAGCAAAGCGGCACCCAAATGCCCGAAAATCGTCACAGCCAGGCTGATACCATACCGTTCTTTTTCCGAATCCATAGCCTCCGCCTCCGTTTCTAGTAGGCAGTAAGCAGTTTGCGGTTTGCAGTGGAATATGGAACATCATGCAAATGTCTATCCACTCACTGTTGTTGGTTGTCGGTTGTTTGGAATCTAACAACACTCGCACATGCAATTGCATATTACATGAACACTAAGCGAGTAGCCACTATTTACTGCTAACTGCTAACTGCTAACTACTAACTGCCTACTGCAAACTACTTCTCCGTTGCCAGAGAAAATCTTGTAATGCCCACACCTTTACAACGGTCCAGGAGGTGGATGATAGTTTCATAGGAAGCATTCTTTTCTCCGCGAATCAGGATGGAGAAATCCGGATCCTTAGAAGCGGCCTGTTTCATTCGTTCCAGCAGGACGTCTTCTGAAATTTTCTGATCTGCCAGGTAGAGGGTACCATCTGCTTTGACAGTAACCGTCCAACCGGTCTTTTTCACATTCTCGCTATTTTCTGCCTGGGGAAGGACAATGGGAACGGTCTGTACATTGGACATGTACATGGTACTGACTACGAAGAAAACAAGAAGGAGAAATATGAGATCAATCATAGGGCTTAGCATCAAGCCCGGTGCAGCCGGGTGTTTCCGTTCTCTCCGCCTCATGATGTCTCTCCTACTTTCTTTAGCCTGGCCGCCAGTACATCTGCCACAGTATCCAAATCCAAAGAAGCTTTCCGGCATTTCGCAGATAGGAAAGCATGGACACAGGAACCGGCAATAGCGATGATGAGACCAAAGATGGTGGTAATCAGGGCTTCTGCCAGCCCGGACGTGACACCGGCTGTATTGGTCATTTGCCCGGACATAGAAGCAAAGGTACCCATCATGCCAGTAATGGTCCCCAAAAGGCCCAGCATAGGCGATAGACCGATGACCACACTGAGATAGTCCAGATGGCTTTCCAGTCGTTGCACCGCTCGATCCGCCAATTCATACGCCACCGAATCTACCGCTTCTCCATAGATTCCCACATCATCCATGACTCGACAAGCCAGTCCAGCGGCCTCCCCTTGTTCACTGCCTGCTATTTCACGGGCTTTATCCATCTGCCCCATATTCATCAGGGAGCAAAACTGTAAAACAAAGGACGTCGGAGAAATAGCAGTCCGATAGTACAAGATTCGTTCCACGGCAATGAAGATCACTGCCATAGAACACAAAAGCAACGGCCACATACATGGCCCACCTCGTATGAAATATTGTATGGTGGTATGAAACATGGCACACCTCCTTGAGGGGTAAGTAGGCAGTTTGCAGTTGACAGTTGGCAGTGGTAAGCACAAATACCTCTGTCCTCACGGTTGCTAGTTGTCGGTTGTTAGTTGTTTGGAACCAGACAACCGTCACACTCGCTTATCCGTTTTCTTACCAATGGACAATGAAAGAAATAACCACTACCTTGACTGCCTACTGCAAACTGCTAACTGCCTACTTATTACTATACAGGTTCTCTGCATCGAAGGTCTCACGCCTTCTTTTGTTTTTTTGGTTAGCAGTTAGCCGTAGGCAGTTGGCAGTATTAAGTGCAACTGCCGCTACATTTACTGTTGTTAGTTGTTAGTTGTTGGTTGCTAGTTGTTTGGAATCAGACAACCGACAACTAACAACCAGCAACACTCACTAAACGGTTTTCTTGACAATTGGTAATGAAACAAATAACCACTACCCTAACTGCCTACTGCAAACTGCTAACTGCCAACTTTTTCAGCCTTCTTCTTTCCGAAACTCTTCTGATAATCCACAAACTTCTCCCCTATCCGATACATGGCCTGGACGAAGGAGTTCGGTGGGATTTTTTTATAGATGGGTTCTCGTTTCGCTTCGCTGATGAGCTGATGTTTCTGGTCATAAACAGCGACTTGCGTAATGGCATACTGTCCTTCTTTCATGTGAAAATGTAATTCCATTTCACTACATACAGGGGCATTATTTCCCTGAAGTTTTGCTGCGTATTGTTTTTTTAATTTGGCAAGTAAATCTTTATTTTCATATATAGCACGTACTTTCAATACCAATTCATTCGCATCTTTGGGGTTGATATATCCAAATTTGGTATTAAAACTATAGGTTCCCAGTTCACTGATAAAAACATCTTGCCACTGCATAGCATATTCTTCTTCCGTTGTAAGTTTCGCCTTGGCATTCATCTCATAAATGGGTTGGGGAGAATCCCCCGGAGGGGATTCTTCTGCGTCCACTCCCAGGGAGAGGAATGAACACAGAAGAAAAGTAGAGAGGAGAATAATGAAAGCCTGACGTGGCTTAGAATGCATAGCGGATCCCCGCATTCAGTTTCCACTGCATTTCATAGTCGCCGCCAAAGCTACGGGTGATATCCGCATAGAAGAGGGATGCATCTCCTAATTTCCAGGTACCACCCAGGGCCAGTTCTGCCCAAGTATCGCCGAAGTCCTGCTTGATCGTGATCGGCGTGCTGTTGCTTTCACTGGTATACGTAGCGGAAGTATCTCCGTTAAATTCATGGAGGACGCTGGCTTTCAGATAGTAAGAGCTCCGATCGGTCTTCTTACCGGCAGCAATGCCTAAGCGACCGATGAAACTATTCATGCCGTCTTGATGGATGAACATCTTTTCATTCCCGGCAAAGTTACTGGTACCAGTGTAGTCATCGCTCCCCAGTTTGGAGTAAGACAGCTGAATCTGTGGTTCCAGGTAGCTGTCGTTGTCACCAAAGCGTTTGCCGTATTCCAGGGAGAAACCATAGCCGTTGGCACTATATTTGCCATCCAGCTTCTTCCCATCTGCATTATAGACAGTGTAGTCATTCTTGGTGGTGCCAAATTTCCCGACAATATCTAAATATTGTCCGTCCTCGAAAGTTTTGGTACCGTAGACACTCCCCAAATATTGCTTCGGATCACCGCTACCACCGTAGCGATAGGAAGCATCCCCATCGTTATAGTCGAAGGCTGCCCCGATGTGCCAACCGGATGCCAAGGTATGATCGGCACCGACCTGAGCGCCCCAGAAGCTATTGCTAGCATAGGCATTGTCTTTATCATACTTTGCCTTGCCGCCATAAGTTCTAGCCCAGATACCATCGGTAGCACCCATCCGAATATCTCCCATGCGCTGGGTCATATCGGTCATGCTGCTTCTCCATGCCAGCATAGAAGTAGTCATAGCCGCTTTGGTACCCTGCATCATAGAAGTTTCACGGCTGCCGATGGTGTAAGCCGTGCCATCTTCTGCAGTAATGGTGGTACTGCCGTCATCATTATATACAGCGGTCCATGCCGGGTTTGCATAGAGAGCGGCTGATTCTGCCACGGTATAGTCAGAGGTAGTCCCCAAGCTGCCTTCCCCAGTGATTTCATCGAAGGAAATATGGCCCATCCGTGCGATAGAGCGAGCCGTCAATCCTTCATTGACTTTCACTGTACCGGTCAGGTTCCGTTCGCCTTCAGTGTAACCCGTATAGGTCAGTTTCTTTGCCAAAGTTTCCATGGCTTCAGTTTCAGAGAGACCGACCCGATCCCCGCTAATGGTCATAGCCGATTTGGCAGTAGCTGCACTGATGGTGACGCCGGCACCGTTCTTAGTCATAGTGCCATAGTTGACGGTGGTATTGCCGCTATAGTTATCAATGGTAATGGCCTTATTCGATTTCTGGTTAATGATACCAGCCTTAGCTGCTGTAGTCCCACCTACGAATTTGGTGATGTGACTAGCCCCATTGGAACCCACATCTTCATTATCTTCTGCATAGCGGATATTCCGGGCTTCGTTGGTCCAGGTAGCGCCATTCTGGAGCCACATATTGACCGTGCCGCCATTGTCTACGATACCATGGAGATAAGAATCGGACGTGGTGAGGGCCATATTAATCTTTGCCCCTTTAAGAGCGAATACATCTCCATTGAGACGTACCAAATTGGTTCCCGGTGTCGTACCAGCGGTGCCGGTATTCACATTGATGGTGCCCTGGTAAGCACCCAATGTGTAGTAACCATAGTCCATCCCGGACGGTACATTGATAGTGCCGCCTCCGATGGAAACCTGGCTGCCTGTCGCATTGACCGTGATACCATTGCCGTAGACATCCATGTTAGCCAGACCTTTGACTTCGACCTGGCTATTTTTCACGCTAGTTAGAATACCAGCATTGTTGAATCGAGAGTATACATTTTCAGGATTCAAAGAAATCCCCCAGGTCGCACTGTCTGCGCCCTTAATGTTCAAATCCCCGTCAAGAGTAATCTTGTTCGTACCGGTTGCCGCATCACTGGCTTCTCCCCAACGGTCTGTTTTCTGGATCGCGATACCATTACCGCCATAACCACCAGTCATAGCAATATTGGTGGTCGATGCGTGGATGGTAATGCTGCTGGAACCGCTAGCTGGTGCATCGAGCCAGATGCCATTAGTGAGGGAATTGCCACCGGTCATACCTTTCGTAATAACATTTAATTTGTCTGCAGTAATGGTAACATTCTTCTTATTACCAGCGTAAATCCCAGCTGGGCTACCAATGGTATGAGAAGCCTGGAGCTGGAGAGTGTTGCTACCTGCATCGATGGTCACATCATTGCCTGCATGGGCATCTACAGCAGCCAACACATTAGTAGTTAAATCACCAGTTGTATATTTACTTTTATCTACGGTAATAAGAGAATCTTCATCAAAAGTATATGTTGCATTATCATCTGTATTAAATTCATAAGGATCTTCATCAGCACTTGTACCGGTAATCTGGTATTTATAGTAGGTATCACCGCCACCTGTCTTCCATACACCATCTGAATTAATAGCAGCAGTGACCGATACAGAAGGAGTGGTCAATCCTTCTGCTTTCACAGCGGTCAACGTAGCTTCATTCCCATAAACCGTATCTGGCTGAAGCATAGCCATGAAATTGTATTGATACATATTTGTATCACCAAAGTCGGTAGCCGCCCAAGTATATTTCGGTGACGTATCTCCATCGGTATATACGAGAAGGTTTTGTCCTGCTTCTACCCACAGTCTATGGGTATACATTTCAGCATTCAGTTTACCAAACCAGCCATCGTAGTTGCCAGAATGAACTACAGTCCAATCTTTCGGATTGGTAGCATACAGA
>CAVBRV010000141.1:0-7238 GCA_963597965.1 Paludibacteraceae bacterium
AGACGCGCTATCTTCAGGCGGTAGTGGAGTAATCCGTGAGAGTTCAAATCTCTCCAACCGCACCAGTTCAAAGAGAAATCTCATCCTTAGGGGGTGAGATTTTTTTATGCTTTCTTTTAGGGATTGGGGATTAGTGGCTAGGGGTTAGGTTCTGTAGCGGTGGGACGGATAGAGGGACATGGAGATGTAAATAGTGAGGGGTTAGGAGTGAGGAGTGGTGGTGCGGCGCGTCAGAATAGTAGGGCGCCGCGAGTTTTTATATTTGAATGATGTGCAAAGCGGTATAGGCAATAGCGGTTACCCCCTTTCACTGAAAGGGGGGCAGGGGGGATAGCTCGCAGTAGCGGTATAAATGAAGGAGATAATACTATACGTTAAGGCGTCCAGATAAAACGGCTAGTCTCACAACTCTTCTTCGACGACCTATCCCCGGCTCGTAAACTCGCCTGTCCCTTCTGTCTATGGCATCTCCCCTGAAGGGGAATGTTGTTAGTTTAAGAAAACGATTTCATCTCTATCCGTCATTTCGACCGGGCGTATTTGTGCTTAAGGATGTAGAAGTTGTGAAATGATTTGTGTCCCTGAGTGGAGAAATCTCAGTGGCATTAGCGTTAAAGGCGTGGTGAGAGAATACCGTTCCCGCCTTTAAGCCCTTACCGCTAGTGCTGAAGAGTCCCTCGACTACGCTCGGGATGACGAAATCTCAGGGACACAAATCTATTTATTTCTGTATCATCACTTTGCACAAATACGCCCGGTCGAAATGACGCTAGTGATGCTACCGCAAATCCTTATTTCTTTGATAACATCGATTTGAGTTAGAACTCTAAAGCCCAAACCCCAAACCCTAAACCCTAGTCACTAGTCCCCAGTCCCCAGTCCCCAGTCCCCAGTCACTCATTTCCTCCTCGCCATATATATATGTTATAATAAAGCATATTTCTTACTATAAAAACATATTGGGTAGCCAATGACTAGTGACTAGGAAAAGCGTTATCTAGTTGTATTACTGCTATTGGATAAATCATCAATTTTTAAGATGTAGGTTTATTGAAGCAGTGAACCCCTAAACCTTAAACCCTAAACCCATGGGATTATGAATTTTTCTAGTTGTTGTGAGAAAACTCGTAACCTAATCCCAACAACAAACAACAATAGAAAGATAGAAAGCAGGAATACCAATGAATAAAAAACTTGTGATTATCGATGGAAGTAGTTTACTCTATCGTGCCTTCTATGCCCTGCCGCCGACCATGACCTCGCCAGACGGGACGCCCACCAATGCGATTTATGGATTTCTTCGCATGCTCTTAGGACTGTATAAAGACCTCAATCCAGAATACATGGCAGTGACCTTTGATAAAGAGCGTCACACCTTTCGTACTGAAATGTACGACGGGTACAAAGCCACCAGAAAGCCGGCGCCCCAGGAATTGGTGCCTCAATTCGATTTGATTCGAGATGTGCTCTCTACCATGGGCGTTGCTGTGTATAGTTTGGATGGTTATGAAGGAGACGATATTTTAGGGACCTTGTCTCTTCGATATGAAAAAGAACTGCCTGTCAATATTGTGACCGGCGATCGGGATGCGTTGCAACTTTCCAGCGAGAAGACCACGGTGCTACTCACGCAAAAGGGTATCACCCAAATGGCTGCCATGACGCCGGCGGCTATTCAAGAAAAATATCACATTACACCTTCCCAGGTGATTGACATGAAAGCCCTCATGGGGGACACGGCGGATAACATTCCCGGCGTTCCCGGCATCGGGGAAAAGACGGCGTTGAAACTCATCACCCAGTACAGCACGCTGGATAATCTCTATGCCCATGTGGAAGAAATCAAAGGGGCTCAGGGGAAGAAACTGACCGCCAATAAAGAAATGGCCTATTTATCCTATGATTTGGCGAAAATCAAGCGGGATATTCCACTAGAAACGACGTTGGAAGAAATGAAGCAGCCTGTTCATGTAGAAGAAATGAAAGAGCTCTTCGAGAAACTAGGCATCAAACTGCTGAATGAATTTGCTACCTTGCCTCGTTTCATGGAACTGGCGGAAGCGAAGAAAGAAGAAAGCCGGAAGCAGCTTTTGCCCATAGAGAAATGGGATGGGGAATCCTTCTTAGGACAGGTGGTGGCTTTAGCAGCCGACTTAGAAGGTGAGGCTCCCTTTTTCAAGGCGAAAGAAATCATCGTGGTCGCCGATGGACATGCTTTTCAAGCTAAACCAGAACAATATGCTTCTCTAGTCTATGCTTTGCAACAAGCCGATGCGGTGGTGACGGATCAGTCAAAAGCGCTGATGGAGTCAGATCTTCCTTGCGAAGAGCTGCCCTTCTTTGATGTGACGTTGGCCTCCTATCTGTTGGACCCCAGCCGCGTCACCTATCCTTTATCTTTCATGGCGGGTCTCTATGAAGTGCCCACGGCGTACCCGGATGAACTGGAAAACTTCTCAGAAAAAGGCACTTGCTTAGGAGAATTTCTTTTATCCATCTATACCCCTTGCCAAAAGAAATTGGAAGACAATGGGGTGATGAAACTGTACCAAGAGGTGGAGCAGCCTTTGGTGAAAGTGCTGGCTGCCATGGAAAAAGCAGGCATTGCCACCGACCAGCAGCGCTGGCAAGAAGTGCAGGCAGACATGCAGAAACAGGTTCGTCTCTTAGTGAAAGACATTTACACCGAAGCGGGAGAGCCGTTCAATATCAATTCGCCGAAACAGTTGGGCCATATTTTGTTTGAAAAATTGGGCCTTCCGGCAGGAAAGAAAACGAAGACCGGCTATTCCACCGCTGCCGATGTACTGGAGAATTTAGCTCAGGACTATCCATTCGTGAAAAATATTCTTCGCTACCGTACCTTAGCGAAACTCATTTCCACTTACTTGGATGCCCTGCCTCAGCTCATTCGGAAAGAAACGGGACGGATTCATACCTCGTTTAACCAAACCGTCACTGCCACTGGTCGTCTTTCCAGCTCGGATCCGAATTTGCAAAATATCCCGGTTCGCACAGAAGAAGGGAAACAGATTCGCTCCCTCTTCGTACCGGGCGAAGGGTACGATTGCTTTATTTCCTCCGACTATTCCCAAGTGGAATTGCGTGTCTTGGCCCACATGTCTGGCGATGAAAGTTTGATTCAAGCCTTTTTACATCACGAAGACATCCATCGCCGCACCGCTGCAGAAGTGCTGGGGATTCCTTTTGTAGACGTCACTCCAGAACAACGAAGTCATGCGAAGGCAGTCAACTTCGGTATCATTTATGGTATCAGTGACTTCGGTCTATCCCGCCAGCTAGGCATTCCGAAACAGCAGGCGGCAGATTACATCAAAGCCTACTTTGAACGATACCCCCACATTCACGATTTCATGAATAGTATGGTGGAAGACGCACGGAAAACGGGCAGAGCTACCACCCTCTTTGGGCGGTATCGGGAAGTACCGGACATTCACGCGAAAAACTTCCAGCGCCGCTCCCTGGCGGAACGAATCGCCATGAATACGCCCATTCAAGGCACAGCGGCGGACATCATGAAAATGGCTATGATTGCGGTGTATGATAAAATGCAAAAAGGCCACTACAAGAGCCGTGTCCTCCTCCAAGTTCACGACGAACTGGTGGCAGAAGTGGTGAAGGAAGAAAAAGAAACCATTGCCAAGCTCTTAAAAGAAACCATGGAATCCGTGGTCAATCTCAAAGTCCCGCTCCTGGCGGATGTGAACGAAGGGAAGAACTGGGCGGAAACGAAATGATAATGAGGAATTAGGAATGAGGAATTAGAAATGGTGGAAGTTGTGGCTCTACGATTTGAATAACAATGGTATTCATACCGCTGGTGCAGCCCCCTCTGCCTACGGCATCTCCCCCGACGGGGGCGATAAATAAGGTGTAAACTTATTTAGGCGGCGCATCATAATTTGGAAGCGCCGCAAATACATATGATTTTGGTGACTCGTGACTAGTGACTGGAATCGCATTTTCCTAGTCACCAGTCACTAGTCCACCAGTCACCAATAAAAAGTAGAGAATAAAGGATAGAGTCAGATGTATCGTATCGGATTAACCGGTGGGGTGGGAAGCGGGAAGAGTACCGTTTCCTCCTACTTGAAAGAATTGGGCATCCCTGTGATTGACGGGGACAAATTAGCCAGAGAAGCTGTGACACCGGGCAGCCCGGCTATGAAGCAGATGAGAGAAGTTTTCGGAGATCACATATTTCTCCCGGATGGAAATTTGGATCGCTTACAAGTTGCCAGTATCGTTTTTACGAATGAAAAGAAACGGCAGCAGCTAAATGGCATTATCCATCCCTACATCTGGCACTGCGCCCAGCAGGAACTATTTCGTGCCCAGGAACAGGGGTATGACATTGTGGTACTGGACATGCCGCTGCTCTTAGAAATCAGCTGGCAGCTGCGTGTCGAAGAAGTGTGGATTGTGAAAGTTCCGCTGGAAGAACAAATTCGCCGCGTCATGGCAAGAGACAACTTCACCCGACAGCAGGTGCTGGACCGCATCCATAAACAAATGCCTACGGAAAATAAGGTGAATTATGCCGACGTTATCATTGATAATAGTCGGTCGGTGGAAGAGACGAGACGGCAGGTGGATGTGGCGTTGGAACATGTGAGGAATATGATAATTAGGAGTGAGGAATGAGGAATGTTGGTGGCGGTGCAAGTATTTAGGTGACTAGTGACTAGTGACTGGTGACTGGTGACTAGTCACTGGAACCCCTAGTCACCACAATGCTATTAAGTTAAGCGAAATATGCGATGATTTCTGCTAATATAAAAGTTCCTCAAGTTTCTCAGGATACTCAGGTTTCTCATGTTTCTCGAATGAGCTAATAACGCTAGCGTAAATGGGCACATTGGGGGAACCTGAGCAACCTGAGAAACTTGAGCAACCTGTAACTACAAGCGAAATCACACCTACTAACGCAAATCCTTAACTTAATGACATTGCTAGTCACCAGTCACGAGTCACCAGTCACCCAAATTACTTTTGAAAGGATGTGAATCATGCGAGTCGCTTTGAAACGAAAAAAACGAGAAGTCTATCGGCACCAGGCGAATACGGGGGCGATGATATTTACCTTGCTCCTATTGCTGGAAAGCGCCCTCATGGTATACATTCTTTCAGATATTTCTTTCTTGAAACCGACGAAAGCCGTGTCCCATATCATTGCGGAAAGTGCGGAGCGGCAGCAGATTTCTCCTAGCCTTTTGGAAGCCCTGATTTTGACGGAAAGCAAATTTGACGAAAAAGCGGTGTCCCATGTGGGGGCGGTGGGGATGATGCAACTCATGCCCGATACAGCCCAGTGGATTTCCGAAGAAAGCGGCCTTCCGGCGGACAAGTTGGACAATCCAGAAGAAAATATTCCCCTGGGGGCTTGGTACATCGATTATTTATTACAGAAATATCACAACAACGAAGTCCTAGCCCTGGCGGCTTATAATGCAGGCCGCGGAAACGTAGACCACTGGATATTGCAATACCACTGGAAAGAAGGATTCGATGATATAGATCAGATTCCCTTTCCGGAAACCAGAGAATTTGTGAAATCCGTGGTCTCGGCAAGGGACAGGTTGGAGGCAGAACGACAGTGATATATTAGTGCGTAATGCGAAGTGCGTAGTGCATAATGAAGGTGGCGGCGCACAATTCATAAAGCGCCGCAAATATATATGATTGTTGTGACTAGTGTGCTGTATCATTGATATTTACTACTATAAAAATACATGTTGAACAAGCGGTAAGTATCGTCCCCCCTTGAAGAAGGGGGGCAGGGGGGATAGAGTGTTTCGTTAGAAACACATTCATCGTATCGAGATAAATCTCCATGTTAGGTTATCTCAAATAAGCACATTCCGCTTTTGGGGAATATGTCCCTTCGGGCCATTCTGTAGTAGGCCCGAGCTCGCTCATCATACAATAATGAAGTATATCCTCAGAGCTGCCCCCTCAGCCTTCGGCAGCTCCCCCGACAGGGGAGCCGAGACAGCGGTGTAAACTTACTTACCCGGCTTCGCCGCCCCTTCTCCAAGGGGCAACATGCTAGTGCTACTATCGTTTTTATTCATAGTGATACATCCGTAGTGTTTAATGATTTGGACAAATATCATCGATACAATCGATACAGTAGACTAGTCACCTATATAAAAAAGGTATTGGGGCGCTTTATAAATATGATGCGCCCCTTCCGCCATTACGCACTACGCACTTCGCATTACGCACTATTTTACACATAACAAATGAAAGGAGCCATCATGGCCGAAGTAGACGAGAAGACGCAGAAAGCGAGAGACGAGAGGAAGAAACTCTTTGCGGAGTGGGACATTGAACACGAATTGCCCCAGGACATCGGGCCCTACCATCTTCAGCGGATTGAAGAACAGGACGGGCGTATTTTTTATGCTTTCGGCTGGATCGATGAAAAAAGCGGTTGGCGGATTCGGGCACTGTACGATGAAGAAACAGCAGACTACATGATCAAAATGGACCTGCACATGATGACTTTGACAGAAATCGAGTGCATCACCGGTGACTTTGAAGAATTTAAGCGAAACGTGAAACTGCTGACGCCGAGGGCCATCGAAAAAGAACTGATTCATCGTGAACAGGTCTCTGTTATCGTTCGTGGCAAAGGGTTCATGGTTTGGGATTACCACACCCTGCTGCCAGAAACAGTGGGACACTACCAGCGGATTATCGAACCAGATCGACCGATTCTAGGCCTCAATGGTTCCTACATTATCGCGGCCTATGAATGTCGGGAAAAAGATACGGGCATTCTTTTCTTCTATAATATGTACCGCAACGAATACTACGGCGAACTCCGCGCCCAGGGCATCCCCGGCATTATCCATCAGTACGATGCGAAGACCATTGAAGAACTGGAAAAGAAAATTGAAGAAAATCTCACGCGGGACTTGGAGGATTTGTACAACAATCCGGAAATACCGGATTAAAAGCAATTAGAAATGAGGAATTAGGAATGAGGAATGGTGGTGGCGGCGCAACATTATTTGGAAGCGCCGCTTTTAAATACCAATGATAGGTCCATCGGGCATCTCCCCCACTGGGGGAGAAATAAAAAGAGGGGGTGCATTTCCCGCGGCCGTAAGGCCGGTTGTATGGTTTTTCTAGGGAAACACTGATTTAATCAAAGAATTTGAAATGATTCTTGAATTTTTATTCAAAGCGAGGAAAGAAAATCCGCGAAT
>CAVBRV010000142.1:0-7152 GCA_963597965.1 Paludibacteraceae bacterium
CGTCATTTCGACCGATGGGATTTGTGCTTGATGCTTCTATCCCTTTTCTGCGACTATGTTAGACAAAAGTGGAGAAATCTTGTGGGAATAACGTTGTTTTGGAAATAGTGTCTCAAGATTTCTCCACTTTTGTCTAACATAGTCACTTAGTACGACAGAATCCTCTCCGCACTAATCCCATCGGTCGAAATGACGATTGCGATGTTACCTTCCTCTATCTTAATGGTATTATCAGACAACCAACAACTAACAACCAACAACAAAAAGCTCAAACGCCACATATGATTTCATACTATAAAAACTATTTCATAAAGAAAGCATGACAGAATCGATAGAAACTGGTAGAATATAATAGATTATTGCCATGTATTGTAGTTCTATAGAATGAGGTAAAAAATGTTTATTGATAGAGCAAAGATTATTGTTGTATCTGGTGCCGGCGGCGATGGAATGGTTTCCTTTCGTCGGGAGAAATATGTGCCCCGTGGTGGCCCTTCCGGCGGGGATGGCGGAAAAGGCGGCTCCGTGATTGTTCGGGCTAATAGCGATTTGAACACCTTAATTAATTTCCGTCGTCATCGCAAATTTGCTGCCAAAGCAGGTGCCAATGGGGGCGCGAAAGAAATGTTTGGCAAAAATGCGGAAGATGTGATTGTGGAAGTTCCTTTAGGAACCATGGTCTATGACAATCGCACCGGAGAACTGCTGGCCGATATGACCCAGAATGGGCAAGAAGCCATGGTGGTCAAAGGCGGTCATGGGGGACGTGGAAACTCTCATTTCGCCACCAGTGCTGTGCGTGCGCCCACTTATGCCGAAAAAGGGGAACCGGGAGAGGAAAAAGAACTCCGCCTGGAACTGAAAGTATTGGCAGACGTTGGACTTTTGGGATTCCCAAGTGTAGGGAAATCTAGCTTGATTCGTAAAGTGTCTGGTGCCAAACCAGAAGTGGCTGCTTACCATTTTACCACGCTGACCCCGATTCTTGGCGTCGTCAATTTGGACTACGAAAGAAGCTTCGTCATGGCGGATATTCCAGGCCTGATTGAAGGTGCTAGCCAAGGGACGGGCTTGGGTGATGAATTTCTTCGTCATGTAGAACGGACAAAAGTATTGATTCACGTATTGGACGCCGCCGGAAGTGAAGGCAGAGATCCACTGAATGATTTCCATATCATCAATAATGAACTCGAATTATACAGCCCAGAGCTAGCGAAGAAAAAACAAATCGTAGCAGCCAACAAAATTGATTTGATAGAAGACCCTAAGAAATTGGAAGAATTGAAAGCGGCTATTGAAAAAGAGGGCTATGATTTTTATCCGATTTGCACGCTTTCTGGGGAAGGTACTCGTCCTTTGATGGAAGCGGTGTGGAAATTGCTCCAGGAAATCCCGGATATTTCCTTTGAAACGCCAGAAAAAGCCATTGTGTATGAAGCACCAAAAGAAGAATTCTTCATCGAACAGAAAGATGGCGTGTTCTACATCAAAGGCAAGCGCGTAGAAAAACTGGTGGGAATGACCGATTTCGAGGATTATGTATCCCTTCGTCGCTTCGATAGAGCATGGAAATTCATGGGCTTGGATAAGCTGCTCAAAAAAGAAGGCATCCAGGAAGGGGACACGGTGAATTTGTACGGTGTCGAATTTACCTGGTCTGAAAATAGAAACGAAGAATAGTTGTATTCTAGTTGATGGTTGATGGTTGTTGGTTGTTTGAATCCAGACAACCAGTAACCCATGTGCTGTATCATTCATATGTAACCATTTATCGTGATGTTGGTTTATGGTTTACGTACCGAGCCCATCTGTAAACAATTTGCCATGAAGTAAGTGTCATTGGTTTAAGGTTTAGGGTGTAAATGCTTGGCGTTAAACCTTAAACCAATGAGATTTTCTTCGTGGCGTATTGTCACATAGGAACTCGGTGGATAAAACCTAAACCCTAACCCCCAAACCCCACAAACCATAAACCAATCTATGTGAATCGTTATAAAAACTCTTTGATGCCCAACAACCATCAACTAACAACCAACAACGTATATTTTCAAAAGGAGAACCTATGCTTACAGGAAAACAGAAACAATATTTAAAAAGTTTAGCCGTCCAGCTGCCTGCCGTGGTACAGATCGGTAAGGACGGTATGGGCGACAATGTCATTCAGAGCGTGGAAGACGTCCTACTGGCTAGAGAATTGATTAAAGTGAAGATCAATCAAAATTCCGACGAAGACATTCGGAGCACCGCTTCTTATTTAGCCGACCATTTGGATTGTGACATTGTTCAAATTATTGGTCGAAATTGCGTGCTCTTTAAACAAAAAGAAAAGAAGTCTCACTATGAATTACCTTAAAGTCGGAAATCGAGAATCCATCAAAAATAAAAAACGTATTGTTGTCAAAGTAGGAACCAGTTCACTCACCTATGACAATGGGAAAGTGAATTTTCGTTTCATGGACCATTTGGCACGCCAATTATCCGATTTAAAAAATCGTGGTCTCGAAGTGATTTTGGTTACTTCAGGCGCCATTGGGGTAGGACTTCCCATCTTGGGTTTCAAGAAAAAGCCAGATCATCTCCCCTACAAGCAAGCGGCGGCGGCTGTGGGACAAGGGGTGCTGATGAATATGTATGAACACCTCTTCCACGAATATGGTCAAACCGTGGCGCAACTGCTCTTTACCAAAGGGGATGCGGTTAATTCTAAGCGGTACTTATATATGAGAGGTGCACTGAATGCCCTCTTAGAATTGGGGGCCATTCCTATTGTCAATGAAAATGATGCAGTTTCTGTCGATGAAATCAAGATTGGGGACAATGATACCCTGTCAGCTATCGTGGCTAGCGTAGCGGAAGCAGATTTGCTCATTATTCTTTCCGATATTCAGGGACTATATGACAAAGACCCGAAGAATCATCCCGAAGCAGAATTGATTCACGAAGTACCGAAATTTTCCAGAGAACTATTCACCATCGCTGGTGGTGCAGGGACCGCTAGAGGGACAGGCGGCATGTATACGAAAATCCAGGCCGCCGAAATTTGCGTCCATTCTGGCATCGATATGATTATTGCTCAAAGTGATACTTTGGATGTGTTGGAGCATATCATGGATGGAGAAGATATTGGTACGTTGTTCCGCGGGGAAAATGTACATCCCCAGCTAAAGAAAAGAGACATCATTATCGGGACGGCAGTAAAAGGGAAAATTTTTGTGGATGAAGGTTGCAAACAGGCGCTCCTGGAAAAAGGCTCTAGTCTCCTCCCGGTAGGCGTCGTAGGCACAGAAGGGGATTTCCTGGAAGGCGATACGGTGGCTGTTTATTACAAAGACCAAGAACTGGCTAGAGGGATTTCTCATTATAGTCAGAAAGATGTGGACTTATTAAAGGGACTTCGCAGCGAAAATTTGTCTCACGCATTGGGCTTGGCAGCTCCTTATGATACGATCATTCATCGAGACAATTTACTGATCATGAAATAATGGAAATGGCTATGAAATTTTCTGAAAAAGTAAAATGGATGATATATTATTATACGAAACACCCCAAAGGACGATTTGAACTTTCCCACATCCTACAACTTTTCCTCTTTTGGGGGTTGTGCATTTTGATAGCAGAAACGGTGTTATACGTATGGTTAAACGGATAGGTATCTTTGGTGGTTCCTTCAATCCCATTCACATTGGACATTTGGTCATTGCGGAGGCGGCGTGGCAGGAATTTCAGCTCGAAGATGTGATTTTTATTCCATCCGGAGATACGCCGAATAAAGACATGCATCATATCGATAAACAATATCGGTATGAAATGGTAGAACAAGCGATTCAAGGAAATCCTCATTTTCATATTTCTCCCATCGAACGAGATCGCCAAGGGCCTTCCTATACGGTAGATACCATTCGATTGCTACAGCAAAAGTACGGTGAGGCCTATGAATTTTATTTCATTTGCGGGACCGATGCCATTGCCGATTTACCGACATGGAAATACAACAAAGAGCTCTTGGAATCTTGTCATTTTATTTGTGCTAGCCGTCCGGGAAATGAGGAGAAAATCAAGCAGTCCATTGCTTATTTTGGAACGTTGGGACAAGAAAAAATTCATTTTCTCCGCACCCCTGAATTAGACATTTCCTCTACTATTCTCAGGCGCCGAATCGCACAGAAAAAATCGGTGCGGTACTTTATTCCGCAAGTTGTTATTTCGTATATCAAAAGACATCATCTTTATGAAGGATAATGGTATGGAACTAGAAGAAATTAAATTGGATTTGAAAAGAAATTTATCATCTAAACGGTTTACCCATTCCGCTGGTGTAGCCACTATGGCAAAGCATTTGGCAGAAAAATATGGGGCTGATCCAGAGAAAGCCTACTTGGCCGGTTGGGTGCACGATTGTGCTAAAGAATTGTCGCTTTCCGAAATGCAAGCCATTGTTAAAGAAAATGGGCTCTCTTTGGACAAATATATGATGGCAAGTCGAGCCCTGCTGCATGGTCCTTGTGGCAGTCTGCTCGCTAAAAGTCGGTATGGCATTGAGGATAGAGATATTGCCAGTGCCATTTATTTCCATACCACCGGGCAGCCGGGTATGACGCTTTTAGAGAAAATTATTTTCTTGGCTGATTATATTGAACCATCCAGAGATTTTCCAGGCGTAGAGAAATTGCGCAAGAAGGCAGAACAAAATTTGGATGAAGCCGTATTAGCAGCTTACGACTCGACCATTTCTCACTTATTGGACCAACAGGCCTATATTTATGATTTGACATTTTTAGGAAGGAATGATTTAGTCCTTCGCATGCAAGCAGAAAAATGATGAATGAAAACAAGAAAAGAAAAAGCAAAATTCGATTTAAAAAGTTATTGGTTTTTCTAGTAGGAATCGTGCTCCTATTTGCCGTGGTGCTTTTGGGAATAGGGAAGGGCATCCAATTCGTTTCCTCCTATGTTGCCAAAGGCGATGGGCGACCTGTCTATTATCTTTTTATTGGCACCGATGAAAAAGCAGGAAATGAAGCGGATTCTATTTTATTATTGGCCCGTAATGATAAAAAGCAGGAAGCGACTTTTATTTCCATTCCGCCCAACGCACAGATTCGCAGCCGAAAAGAAGGGGAAAATATGCTCCTTCGTAAAACCTTCACAGAAGGAGGCGCGGAAGAAACCAAAAGCGCCATGGAAAACTTGCTCCATATCCGCATTGACAAATATGCGGTCATTAATTTCTCTAATTTTCAAAATTACCTGTCCCACGTGGGACCGATTGATATGTATGTAGAACAATCCATGGAACACGTAGATGCCAGTGGCAACACGGATATTGCAATCCATCAGGGGTATCAGTCGCTATCCGACGAAAATGCGCTGGGATATATGCGGTTCATGGATCCAGAAAATGGGGAAGTGGGACGTATCCAGCGGCAAGAGCGATTTATGAAGATAGTGTTACAAAAAATGCAATCTTCTAATGCCCTATATAACTGGGGGATGGTAAAACATTATTGGAATGCCATTGAAACAGATATTACCCCGGCCGAAGCAGGCACATTGGCTTATCATTTGAGTACCTATCCTGCGTCCGGATGCAAGTTTGTGATTTTCCCTGGAGAATTGCAAAAGTTAAAGAAAGACCCGGCATGGATTATTAATCCAGTAGAAGCACAAAAAGTGATTGCTATGACCATGGAGCAGTAAATTTCATGCACCGGCAGTGTATTACTATCAATGAAAATGATGAGAGATTAAGTGGCTAGGGATTGGGGATTAGGGATTAGAAAGAGCATTTCCTAATCCCTAATCCCCAATCCCTAATCCCTATTTTCAGAGTAAAAAATGTTGCTGGTTGTCGGTTGTTAGTTGTTTTGGGGCAGACAACCAACAACTAACAACTAACAACTAACAACAATCGCTCATTCGGTTTCTTAGCAGTTGAAAGTGAATGAATGAACCACCCATTATTTATACAAGGAGAAATAACGATGGAAAAACATGTAGAAACAATCTGTGAAGCCCTTTCCAGTAAAAAAAGCGTATTAATTAAAGTGATGGATGTGCGTGATTTGACATCTATTGCGGACTACTTTGTCTTGGCTTCCACACGTAACCAGAAACAATCCCAGGCCGCAGCGGATGAAGTAGAAGAAAAGATGAAAGCCGCTGGCTTGCAGCCACTTCGCAAAGAAGGCTATCGAGAAGGGGATTGGATTTTGCTAGACTTCGGCGATGTGATTGTTCATATATTCACCGATGAAGAAAGAAGACACTTTGATTTCGATACCCTTTGGAAAGAAGCACCGGCTGAAGAATATCACGATGAAGAAGACACGAAGGAACCCAGTCATGAATGAATTTGTACCAACGAAAAAGGAATCGCCTTTAAAAGAAAATTCACTGGTTACTCTTTCTGTGGTCAGAGAAGCTCCCTTTGGCGTATTTTTGGATGGTGGTACAGGTGAATCAAAAGATGATGTACTGCTCCATCAAGGCCAACAGACCAGGCCTGTGAAAATCGGAGAGAAAGTGGAAGTTTTCCTGTATCACGATCCCCATCATCGCTTAACGGCCAGCATGCGATTACCCCAAATCCCATTAAATGGCATCGGATATGCGCCAGTAATGCTGACCACTCGGTTTGGTGCCTTTGTGGATGTAGGGACAGAACGAGGAATTTTCTTACCTTTTTCACAAATGATTGGAAAAGTGGAAGAGGGACAATCCATTTGGGTGAAGCTGTATGAAGACAAAACCGGTCGACTGGCAGTCACCATGCATGTGGATGAAGACATGCGGGCTTTGGCCTTGTCTTTCACCGATGCCAAGATTGGCGATATGGTTAATGGCACCGTGTACAATGAAACCGGCGAAGGACTGTTTCTGATTACTAGAAATAGAAATATTGCCTTCCTCCATAAATCTGAAATTCCTAAAAACTTCCAAATGGGAATGGAATTGGAAGGGCGGATTTCCTTCATTCGGAAAGATGGACATGTGAATATTTCTTTACGGCCGCAGAAAGAACATGCCATGGCAGGGGATATGGAACTTTTAGTGAATTACATGGAAGCCCACAAGGGACTATTACCTTTTACCGATAAAAGCGATGCGTGCTTAATCAAAGAAACACTCGGCATTAGTAAAGCCGCTTTTAAA
>CAVBRV010000143.1:0-2479 GCA_963597965.1 Paludibacteraceae bacterium
AGAAATACGGGCTATTGTGCAGATTCCTGTGCACTCACTGTTGTTAGTTGTTTGTTGTCGGTTGTTTGACCCCAACAACAAACAACTAACAACCAGCAACAATCGCTAATCTGGTTTCTTGCTATTGAAAAATGAATTAACGAGCAGCCACTATCTAAACATGATACAATGGCAACAGAACAAAAAAGTGACTGGTAGACTGGTGACTAGTGACTGGGAAGAAAAATTTCCCCAGTCCCCAGTCACTAGTCCCCAGTCACAAGTCACAAGTCATCCATCACCCAACGAACGGAGAACAACATGACACCCAGAGAACAAGAAAAAGCCGCCAAGAAATTTGCCAAACAATGGTCCAAAGACTGCAAAGAAGACGGAAATACCGCACCCTTTTGGATGGGACTATTGCAAGACGTATTTGGCGTACCAAACGTAAGTACATACATCCAATTTGAAGACACCGTGAAACACGAAGAAAAAGGAAACGCCCTCTACGTAGACGCCTGGATTCCCTCCATGCGGGTCATGATCGAGCAAAAAGCCTCGGACATCCCCCTGGACAAACCCTACAAACGCCACGGGAAAACCTTCCACTCCGTCTATGAACAAGCCTTCGAATACGACCAGACCCTGCCCGTGAGCCAGCGGTCCAAGTACATCATCGCATGCAACTTCCACGAATTTTGGATTTACAACATGGACGAACCCGAAGCTCTCCGAAAGCCCATGAAACTTACCCTCGGCGAACTAGCGGAGCATTTCCACCAACTCGACTTCCTCATCGATAAAGACGCCACCCCCTCCAACGTGGAAGAAGTGAAAGTCTCCGTGAAAGCCGGCGAATTGGTGGGAAAATTGTACGACGCCTTCATCGAAGCCTATGAGAAATACGGTGCCCTGCGAGAAAGCGACCTCCATGCGCTGAACGTGCTCTGCGTGCGCATCGTATTCTGCCTCTATGCGGAAGACTCCGGCCTCTTCGGACGAAAAGACGCCTTCGGGAAATACCTAGCTAGCTGGAAATGGGAAAACGCCCAGCAAGCCCTAGAGCAACTTTTCCAAGTGCTAGACACCAAAGAAGAAGAACGCTCCCGCTTCCTAGACGAAAAACTGGCCGCCTTTCCTTACGTCAATGGAGGCCTCTTCCACGACGCCCGGATAGAAATTCCGCCGCTGACCGAGAAAATTTATCACATCATCCTAGACGACATGAGCAAAGGTTTCGACTGGGCCGTCATTTCGCCCACCATCTTCGGTGCCGTCTTTGAATCCACCCTGAACCCAGAAACCAGGCGCAGCGGCGGCATGCACTACACCAGCATTGCAAACATTCACAAAGTGATCGACCCGCTCTTCCTGGACGATTTGAAAAAAGAATTTCAAACCATCACCTCCGCCGATGAGCGAGAAAAATACATGCAGAACCGGAAAGAAACCACCCTCCGCTATGACTATAGAAATAAACTGGAAGCCTTCCAAAAGAAATTGGCCTCACTCACCTTCCTAGACCCGGCTTGCGGCTCTGGCAATTTCCTCACCGAAACCTATATCAGCTTGCGTCATTTGGAGAATGAAGTCATTCGAGAACTTACCGGCGGGTATCAACTGCTCGATGTGGTCAATATTATCCAAGTCTCCATCAACCAATTCTACGGCATAGAAATCAACGACTTCGCCGTCACCGTAGCGAAAACCGCCCTCTGGATCGCCGAAAGCCAGATGATGAAAGAAACAGAAAACATCATCCAAAAGAATTTGGACTTCCTGCCCCTCAAAACCAATGCCTTCATTCATGAAGGAAATGCGCTGCGCATGGATTGGGAAACGGTGGTGCCGAAAGGGGAATTGAACTATATCATGGGAAATCCGCCTTTTGTTGGGGCTGCATGGCAATCTAAGAAACAGAAGACAGAATTGCAAAATGTATATTTGGATAGAAATGGAAAAATAGATAAAAAGGCAGGAAAATTGGATTATGTAGCTGGTTGGTTTTATAAGGCTGCTGAATTTGTGAAGTTGACAAATTGCAAAGTGGCTTTTGTTTCAACTAATTCAATAACTCAAGGAGAATTGGTTAGCATTACTTGGAAACCACTGGTAGAGTTATTTAATATTCATATAGATTTTGCATATCGTACTTTTCAATGGAGTAGTGAATCATTAGAGAAAGCGGCAGTTCATTGTGTGATTATCGGATTTAGTTTTGGGAAGTCTAATAAATTATGTAAGCTGTTTACTGGTCAATCAGTAAAAATGGTAGAGCAAATTAATTTTTATTTAATGCCAACAGATTTAATTTTTGTTGAAAGTCGAACAAAGCCGTTATGTGATGTACCTGCGATGAGAAGAGGAAATCAACCAACTGATGGCGGTAATTTAATATTTACTAGAGAAGAAATGGAAACATTTATAAAAAAGGAACCTGCTGCAAAGAAATTATTTAAAAAATTTTCTGGAGCGAATGAGTGGATTAATGGCGAAT
>CAVBRV010000143.1:2489-7064 GCA_963597965.1 Paludibacteraceae bacterium
TATTCCAATAAGGGAAATTAATAACTTGCCATTAGTAAAGAAGCAAATCGAGAAAGTCAGAGAAATGAGATTAAACAGTTCATTTGAAGCTACTCGAAAAATGGCGGATACGCCTATGTTATTTCGTGAACAATTAAATCCTAAACGATATTTGGTAATTCCAGAAACATCATCAGAGCAACGGAGATATATTCCTATTGGTTATTTATCGGAAGATGTGATTCCAAGCAATAGCCTTAGAATTGTTCCCAATGCGACAATTTATTATCTTGGCATATTAGAATCAAATGTGCATATGGCATGGATGCGTGCTTTTGCGGGGAGATTGGAAATGCGATATAGATATTCTAAAAATATTGTCTATAACAATTTCCCATGGCCCCATTCCACAGACAAACAAAAAGAACGGATCGAGAAAACCGCCCAAGGAATCCTAGACGCCCGTGCCAACCATCCCGGTGATAGCCTAGCCGACCTCTACGACCCACTCCTCATGCCCGCCGACCTCCGCAAAGCCCACATCGAAAACGACAAAGCCGTCATGGACGCCTACGGCTTCAACTGGCGCACCATGAAAGAAGAAGACTGCGTGGCGGAATTGATGAAGATGTATCAGGACTTAGTGACTGGTGACTAGTGACTGGTGACTAGTGACTGGGGAATGGAGCGTTGGCAGTTAGCAGTAGGCAGTTGGCAGAAAGAGAAACTAGCGGAAGAAGCACCAGCCTTTACCCCCTTTCCCTGAAAGGGGGGCAGGGGGGATAGCTCGCACTAGCGGGATGAAATGACAAGAGACACTAAGTGGTATTAGGCGTCCAGCGAGAGCGAGAAAGTCGCTAGAACGGACGCCTGACAGGCTAGCGTCACATAGAGATTTCCCGCTAAAGCGAGCTATCCCCCGCTGCACTCGCTACGCTCGTTCCGCTACCCCCTTCCAAAGGAAGGGGTCAAAGGTTGTTGTGCTTGCTTTTATTGTCATTTCGACCGATGGGATTAGTGCTTGATGCTTCTATTGCTTTTCTGCGACTATGTTGGACAGAAGTGGAGAAATCTTGAGACACTAGCGATAATTTCGTTAATGTCACAAGATTTCTCCACTTTTGTCTCACATAGTCTCTTGGCTATACGGAGCCTTTTCGCACAAATCCCGTCGGTCGAAATGACGCTAGCGAAAAAAGCACTAGCGGAAAGCCCCCTTTCGCTGAAAGGGGGGCAGGGGGGATAGCCCGCACTGGCGGGATGAAATGACAAGAGACACTAAGTGGTTTTAGGCGTTCAGCGAGAGCGATAAAAGGGGCTATTTTCTTTTATCGTTAGGAGCAGGTATCACAGAGTACACTTGATGTGTTCATGGCGAAGTATATCGCTAGAGCAGCCCCCTCTTTAATTCTCCCCCGGCGGGGGAGGTAACCTGCTAGCGAAAGCATCACTAGTGTTTACTTCGTGGGTGGTGATTCATTCACTTTCTGAAATAAGCGGTAAGTTTCGTTCCCCCTTGAAGAAGGGGGGCAGGGGGGATAGAGTGTTTCGTTAGAAACACATTCACCGTAGCGATAAAAATTTCCATGTTAAGCTATCCCAAATAAGCACACTCCGCTTTTCTGAAATATGTCCCTTCGGGCCATTCTATCCCCGGCTTCGCCGCCCCTTCTCCAAGGGGCAACACGCTAGTACAGCCACCGTTTTCATACATGGTGATGCCTGTTCCTAACGGTAAAAGAAGGCAAAGGCCATTTTATCGATAGGTGCGGACATTACCGTGTTCATTTGATATGTTCATAGCATTTCATACCGCTAGAGCAGCCCATCTTCGCTTCGCTCGAAATGCGCATTTCCTTTAGCCGTAGGCTGGTTGTATGGTTTTCTGAATACTAAGCGGTATAAAAACATTTTGACAAGAATCAAACATTGTGATTCATTCGCTTTGTATTTATAAAAACCATACAACCGGCCTACGGCCGAGGGAAATGCACCCCCTCTTTTTGTTTCTCCCCCGGAGGGGGAGATGCCCGATGGGCCTATCATCTATATTTAGTATCGCTATTTTCAAATTTAGATTCCGATTCTTTTTTGTCATTAAGCCCTTACCGCTACTGCTGATGAGATTTCTCCACTCAGGGACACAAATCATTTCACAACTTCTACATCATTAAGCAAAAATATGCCCGGTCGAAATGACGGTTTCGCTGCTACCTTCTTCTTCATTTAACGAGATTCCTTCTGGAGAGCCCGAGGGGCCTATCATTTCAATTTAAATACCGCTTGAAGATAGATTGCATCAATGAGTTACTGCTATGTCCCGCAAACCATACCATCGCTGTAGTTTCCTAATCCCCAATCCCTAATCCCTAGCTACCAGTCACTAGCTACCAGTCACCAGTCACTAGTCCCCAGTCACCAGCATCTCCTTCATTTCCAAATATCGATCCGTATAGTACGGCCGCAGCTGAGATTCCCTCAGGTCATAGCCGTAGGGGCGGCGGCTGATGGCTAGGATGGGGGGCGTTTGGATGCGCTTGGCTACGGAGAAACCGGCGAAGAGGTTCCACCATTTTTCCAAATCTTGGATGAAATCTTTTGCCGTGGGGAAAATGGTAGAAATAGAAACGGGAGAGCCCAGGTGCGTTTCCAGTGTGCCTTCTATATACCAGGCAAGAATATCTTCGGGCGTATTTCGTTGCCAGGGTTCAACGAAACTTTTCAGCAGGTAATCGTGGTATTCATAAATGAGCGGGTCCCCCAGGCCTTGGGTGACGTCTTGTTTTTCGGAGAGTTCGGCGCTGGGTTTCACGGTGAAGATGCCTTCGGGAATCATTTCTTTGCCGTACCATGCATTGAGTTTTCGGCCCAGGTCGTAGATTTGGTATTTCCATAAATCGGCGGTGGCGGCGAGGGCACCGGCCAGGTCGCCGTAAAGTGTACCGTAGCCTACGGTGGTTTCGGTTTTGTTGGCATTGCAAGTGAAGATGCCGCCAAACGCCGCGGAGAGGGCGGCGAGAATGCGGCTGCTGCGGTCTCTAGCTTGCATATTTTCTTTCATGAAACTGGTGAGGTGGATGTTTCCCTTTCCTTGAGGCGCGAGGGAAAGTCCTTCTAAGGCGGCACTGGTATCATCGATGAAATGGCCGATGGGAATGGTGAGGTAGGGGCAGCCCAGGTTGCCTGCTAGTTTTTTGGCAAAATCTTTCGTCATTTGGCTGTTGTATTTCGTGGGGGTGTTGACCAGGAGCAAATGGTCCGCCGGGAGCACAGAGCGATAGAGGGCGGCGTTCACAGCGGAGTCGATGCCACCGGAGACGCCGATGACCACTTTCGATACGCCGATGGCAGAAAGAAATTGTTTCACCCCGTAGCGCATGGCGGGGAGCAGCATGTCTCCAGTGTAGGGTGGCATGGGCGTTTCGGGCGTGATGGATCGGTTTTCTTTGTTGAAATAAAAGGTGCTGCGGGGCGTTTCATAGGGGGCGGCTTCTGCCACCACCTTTCCATTGGCATCGTAAGCGGCGGTCATGCCGTCGAAGGTGTAGCAAGTTTTGCCGTTGTTCTGCATGCCTCGATGGTTGACGTAGAGCATGGGAATATGAAGCTTTTGGAGAGCACTAGAAATCATGCGATGCCGTTTTTCGTTTTTGCCCAGTGTAAAAGGCGAAGAGGAGAGATTACAGAAAAGGTCACATTTTTTATCCGCGAGAATCTGCATGGGGGAAATGGCATAGTTTTCATCCCAGCTGTCTTCGCAAAGGAGAAGGCCGATGCGAAGCGTTTCTTTCCCTAGGGAAATTTCGCAAGGAGCGATTTCTTTTTCCGGCGTGCTTCCGATTTCTCTGGCATAGTCCAAGAGGGATGTGAAATACCGGCGGTCGTCGAAGCAGCGGTAATTGGGGAGGAGTGTTTTGATCACATAGGGATGGTGGGTGCCTTCTGGGGAAATCAGACGCCCTTGGGAAGCGGCAAAGGCGGCGTTGTATTTCCGGGGGCGTCCATCGTCGTTGGTCGCCCTCCAATCGATAGCGACATTGCCCCAAAGAATAGCAAGGCCTTGGGCAGCTTCGACGAGACGATGATTGTATGTTTCTGCTTCTCGCAGAAAGGCATTCTGGTCCCACAGGTCGCCAATGAGGTAGCCGGTGAGGCACATTTCAGGAAGAACGAGAAGTTGGGCTTTCTCTTCTTTCGCTAGGATGATTTCTTTTTCTATTTGTTTCCAGTTCTCCCGGATATTTCCAGGCTGAATGTCGAGCTGGGCGGTACGGATTTTGATCATAGTATTTTGTCCTTTGGCGTAAGTTGGTCAGATGACGGAAAAGTGAGGAATGAGGAGTGAGGAGTGAGGAGTGGTGGTGGCGGCCCACAATTCGTATAGGGCTGCAAATATATGATGGAATGGATGTTGTTAGTTGTTGGTTGCTTGGATTCTAACAACAAACAACTAGTGGACTGTATCGATGATATTTAACTAAGTCATTAAACGATATGGATATAGCAACTATGAATAAAAACGATAGTAGTATTAGCGTGTGGCCCCTTGGAGAAGGGGCGGCGAAGCCGGGGATAGAATGGCCCGAAGGGACATAT
>CAVBRV010000144.1:0-6976 GCA_963597965.1 Paludibacteraceae bacterium
CGGCATCTCCCCCGGAGGGGGCGAGGTCCTACGGACCTATCATCCATATTTAAAACTGTTAAACTCCTCCGATTACATCGAAATGAATTGCCATTTTACAACTGGGAGATTTGAGTTAGGAGACTATCAAAATATTATAACCCTTTTCCCTATGTTTCACGTGAAACATGACTCTAGCCATTTCTCACAGCGCACCTTTTTCGACTCCCAGTCTATTTCCTCTTGATTTCTTTCTCAAAATTACATATAATAACATCTATGTGATTTTGAAAGTAGTAGGCCTTGCTGTGATATTACGGGCTGAAGTGAGTAGGTACGATTTCCATAGAAATGACAAGTTGCTCAAGGTTCTCAAGGTTCTAAGGTCGCTCAGGTTTTCTGAATGTGCCTATAGACGCTAGCGTCATTAGCTCATTCGAGGAACGTGAGAACCTTGAGAACCCTTAGAACCTTGAGCAACCTGTAAAGAAAGTATCCTATGTTTTACTTCATGAAATAGCATGGCCCTAAGTAAGGAGAATTATCGTGATTGAAGAAATAAAAACAAGAAGAAGTATCCGCCATTTCCTGCAGAAGCCGATTCCTCAGGCGGATTTGGACGAAATCCTGGAAGCCGGCATGTGGGCGCCGTCGGAAAAGAATGCCCAGCCTTGGAAATTTATCGTCATCCGCGGAGCTGAACGGAAAGCTATGGTGAAGTGCCTGAAGGAAGGCATCATGAGAAACCGCAAGGGCGATGAAACCGCTATTTTCAGCAAAGGCTATGAAAAATTCATTCCCTCTGCCATTTACACTGCTCGCGTGCTGGAACAGGCACCGGTGATTGTATTCGTTTTGAATACCAAAGGCCTCGATTACAGACAGACCTATCCGTCGGATCAGTACATGATGGAACTGGCAGACATCCAGTCCATCAGCGCCGCTATTCAGAACATGTGCCTCGAAGCCACCGCTCATCACATTGGCAGCCTCTGGACTTGTAACGTTTTCTTTGCCTATGACGAACTGAAACAGTGGCTCGGCGAAGATGGTGAAATGGTAGCAGCCATCGCCTTCGGCTACACCGACAAAGAAGTGAAACCGATGCCTAGAAAACCGCTGTCCGAAGTGGTGGAATACCGGGGCGATTATCCGGAAGAATGGAAGAAATAGTGACTAGTGACTAGTAGCTAGGGAATAGGGATTAGGAATCACATCCGCTAGAGAGGCACGTTTCACGTGAAACATTGTTAGTAGGCAGTTAGCAGTAGGCAGTAGGCAGAAACTGCGAACCGCTCACTGCCTACTGCTAACTTCATTGTTTCACGTGAAACATTTCTCTCAAAAGTTGTTGTCCTGCAGATTTCATCTGTGAAATTTTTCTATTGTTTCACGGAATTTTCTTTGCTATAATAAGGATAGAAAAAGGGCATCGCCTCAAGGTGAGGTCAGCCCCAGATAGTTAAGATTTGAAAAAATCCACCGAAGATTGGGACTCTAGCGGTGGATTTTTTCATTTATATACGAATAGCCAAAACAAGGGCTAGGAGCAAGACAAGAAAAATAAAAAAATCATACTTGTTCATGTTCATATATATGCCCCCTTTCAGGGGCCAAAATCGACCGCATACCTTTTCAGTGATACCCTAGGCTTATAGTATATAAGAAAAAATTGCTGATGTCTATGATGACATCGGCAGTTTTTCAATGAAATATGACGCAAATCGCTTTACATATTCGGCGAGCAATATATAAAGGAATATTGCTGATGGAGATTAACGGTATAAGAGTAATTCGAGGCAGCTCGCCGTCACCATTTCTCACTTCTCACTTCTCACTTCTCACTGCATTTTCGATACATTTTCCTCAACTTCCTCGGCACTATCCATCAATTTCTGTGCTTTCTTCATGAGGCGATCCATTTTGTCGGAATGATATTCTTCTACGGTGTCGTTATCAGCAAGGGTACCGGAGGCGAGGTGGCCGCCGGTGATTTTGACATAGGTGTCACCGATGAGACCCTTGTTGTCGATGGTAAATTCCACATCCTTCGGGATGGGGGTATCGTTTTTGAGAGACAAGGTGAGTAAGGCTTTCCCGTCTTGGATAGAAATTTTTTCCACTTTTCCGATAGACACGCCAGCGTACATGACGTGATTTCCCGCTTTCACTCCTTGGGCACTATCAAAAATGGCGTGGACTGTGATGGCATTTCGTCCGAAAAGCGAGGCGGGATGATAGATAAAAGCGATGGCCCCGATGAGGAGGCAGAGGAAGAGCGTGATCATTCCGATTTTTGTTTCTTTGTTCATGGTGGTGTTCTTTCATGGGAATTGGGGGATTGGTGACTGGTGACTAGTGACTGGTAGCTAGGGATTAGGGTTTACATCCGCTAGAGGCATGTTTCACGTGAAACATTTTAGTAGGCAGTTAGCAGTAGGCAGTTGGCAGTTTTCCATGCTTGCTGCTTAGTATTATAACTCAAACTTCCAACCTAAGAAATATCACTTTCATTGATGAAATCTAGCAGCAAGCGGTATTTAAATTGAAATGATAGGCCCATCGGGCATCTCCCCCTTCGGGGGAGAAATAAAAAGAGGGGGTGCATTTTCCTCGGCCGTAAGGCCGGTTGTATGGTTTTCTGAATACAAAGCGGAATAAAAGCATTTTGACGCCATGTAAACATCGTGATATATAACCGCATAGTATTTATAAAACCATACAACCAGCCTACGGCTGAAGGAAATACACCCCCTCTGCCTTCGGCATCTCCCCCGGAGGGAGCGAGGTCCTACGGACCTATCATTCATATTTAAAACCGCTAAATGACTTGGAGCATATCGAAATGAGTCGCCTTTTTACCGATGGGAAGTTTGAAATCATAGTCAGTCAATACGAGTTAACCAAAATGTTTCACGTGAAACAAGGGGATAGAGTTGGCAGTCAGCAGTAAGCAGTAATAGAGAAATACTTTTTTTCTAATCAATCGGCTTACAAATCGTTGAAAATATTTCTTGCAAAAACTCACAGAAGTCAAAAGAGACCTCTGTGAGTTTTTGCTCGTGGACGAACCGTCAACTGCCAACTGCCAACTGCCAACTGCCAACTATTTCACGCCTCCACCGCTTTCGTCTGTGTCACGGCTTTCCAAATCAGTCCGACTACCGCGCCGAAGACGAAGAAGAGGAGCCAGGACATGCTGTAGCTAGCCAGTGGCAGGGATGCCATGAAACCATCCAGGCCGCCCAGGGAAATTTTCAGGAATTTCAGTGCATCATAGAGAGCGGGGATGAAGGTGAAGAACATAGAGCAGGCATACACGCTGTGACTGCCACCGAAGTATTTGTGGGTGAAGGTCAGAATGATCAGCGCAATGGAGAGGGGGTACAGGAAGAGCAGTACCGGGATTGCCCCTTTGATGATGGCGGATAGGCCGAAGAGGGCGATGCCAAAGGAGAGGACGACGAAGAAGGTAGCCCACATTTTATGAGAGAATTTCGGCACCAGGGTGTGGAAGAAGGCCGCGCAAGAAGCGGTGAGGCCGATACTGGTGGTGAGGCAGGCTAGAATGACGGTGATTCCCAGGATGAGGGTACCGGCCTGTCCGAAGTAGTAATGAGCGGAACCGGCGAGGACCGGAGCACCATTGTCCAGATGGCCCAGCACGGAAACGGAAGTGGAGCCCAGGTAGACCAGGGACGCATAAATGATGGCCATGAAAATGGTGGAAACCAGACCGGAACGAAGTGCGGTTTTCGCGGATTCTTCGTTATCATGGATGCCATACGCATGGATGGCTTCCATAACGATCACGCCGAATACCAGTCCCGCCAGGCAGTCCATGGTATTGTACCCTTCCACCAGGGCGCCGGTGAAAGCTTTCATAGGAGAATCATAGGATTCAATCGGTGCCATTTCATTGCCCATAGGGGTAATGAAAGCAGAGCCCAGCATGATAGCCAGGAAAATCAGAAGCAGCGGGGTCATGCATTTCCCGATGCGAGTGACCAGCTTCGATGGGGTGATCGCCAGCCACCAAGTAAGTGCAAAGAAAATAAAGACGAACGCGTACATCCCGATTTCCTTATTTCCATCATTGAGGAATGGAGAAATTGCAATTTCAAAAGAAACCGCGGAGGTACGAGGAATGGCAAAGAATGGCCCGATGGTGAGGTACAGCGCGCAGCTGAAGAAAACACCATAAATCGGATGGACACGGCTTGCCAGCTCCTTCAGATTCAGTCCGGAATAGCAAATAGCAAGGACGGATGCAAAAGGAATGGTGACACCGGTAATCAGGAAACCGATAGCCGCATAAGGAGTGTTCCAGCCAGCGCTCTGACCGAGGAAGGCCGGGAAAATCAGATTGCCCGCACCAAAGAAAAGTGCGAAGAGCATCAGCCCGATTACAACGAATTCGTTTGAAGATTTTTTCATATGCATCATCCTAACTTTGCGGGTAGGAGACTTCAAGGAAATACAAGTCCACTTATTCTCGGTCTATACCATGACCGCGACTGTTTTCCACTGCTACCCATTTTTACCTTGGCGGGAATTTTGTTGCGAGTGTACCGATTGGTTATGCATTGGTGCATGCCCTTTGGCTAGTGAGGAGTTAGGAGTGAGGAGTTAGGAGTGGTGGAAGGGGTGCATCAAATTATATAGCACCCCAATACCCCTTTTTTATTATGTTTCACGTGAAACATGGGGGAAATTTTTTTATTGCGGCGCTTCCAAATTTCGTGCGCCGCTACCTTCACTCCTCACTCCTCATTCCTAACTCCTCACTTTACCAAAGCGAGCATTTGGCTTCTACATGAATCCAATCCGTTTTAAGCAAACAAAAAAGCCCGCCGGAAAACATCCGACAGGGCACATAAGTAATGTGAGGTACCACCTTGTCCATACATACTCGATTGGCTATAACGGAGCAACCGCTTTTTCCTACGTTCCCAGAGGAGCCATGCTACGAAGTGAATTTTGATTTTGCTTTTTGTTACAGGTTGCTAAGGGTTCTAAAGGTTCCAAGGTTTTCCGAATGTGCCTATGGACGATAGCGTCATCCGCTCATTCGAGAAACATGAGAAACTTGAGAATCCTGAGAAATTTTTACCTCAGCAGAAATCATTGCATATTTCATTTCACTCAATAGCATTTCCAGTAGAATGTCGAAAAAAGAACTCCCGGACGACCCAACTCATTCATCTCCAGCCATTTTCACCATCCATGGCCTCTCTGAGGAGAATCCTAAATCTGCTTCCGATCCTTGTTGATTGAAAAATGTTTATATTTGAATAAGTAAGCACATTTTAACATGATACAAATTGATTGTCAAATAAAAAAGCAGTTAGAAGTGAGAAGTTAGAAGTGAGAAGTGGTGGAAGGGGCGCACAACTTAAGAAGCGCCCCAGTACTCTTTTGGTAACTTTTTAGCAATTATACGTATGTTTCACGTGAAACATGGCTCTATCAGTTTTCCTTTCGGCGAGCTATATAAAAAGGAATCTTGCTTTATGTACTTATTGGTATAAGAGCAATACGAGGCAGCTCGCCGCCACCATTTCTAACTTCTCACTTCTAACTTCTCACTGCCTTTTCGTTTCCCGTGAAACAAGACACTAACGGTTCCCGCTAGTGTTATTTCCGGTAGCTCATCCTCGTCCGATTGATCTTCTCCTTTTCCCTTGCTTCCGCGCCGTGGTCGGGGTCCGCTTCTTCGTCCATTTCATACTGCCACATGCGGGTGGGCACCATTTCGCCCTGGTTGTTGGCGGTGTAGCGCATGGACTTTGGCATATTTTTCACCGTGGAGAGAGGGCTGGTGAAACCGCGGCCGATGACGTCGGTGGTATTCATAATGAAAAGGAACGCATGGGGATCGATTTCTTCGATGTAATGACGAAGTTTGGTGATTTGCGTCAAATCCACGATGGCAAAGACGATTTTCTTCTCCACTCCGGAGAATGCCCCCTGTCCATAAAGCAGGGTAGCGCCGTGATGGATATTTCGTAAAATCGCATCGGATATTTCCAGTGGCTTATCAGACACAATGAAAGCCGCCTTCCGCTGGGCGAAGCCGATGACCAGACGACTGGATAGGTTCGCATTGATGTACATGGCAATCAAGGTGCAAATGGCCCGTTCTAGCGCGAAAATCCAAGCACTAGAAAGAACGATGATGAAATTCAACGCAAACACTACATACCCGATTTCCAGGTTGTAATATTTCTTCAAAATCGCCCCAATCACATCGAGACCGCCGGTGTTGCTGTTGTATCGATAGAGAAGCCCCATGCTGATACCCAGCACCACGCCGCCGGCGATGGCGGAAACCAGCGGGTCATGTACCGCGTGATAAGACGATAGGAATGACGTCAAGTCCAGAAATACAGAGCACAGCACGGTGCCGAGGATGGTAATCAGGGTGTAAAATTTCCCCATAAATTTCAAAGACAAAAGCAAAATCGGCACATTCAGCACCAAATTCGTCATGCCGATGGGGATGCCCGTCACGTAATGCAGAATCATGGCGATACCCGTGAGCCCGCCCGCCAGGAATTGGTGGGGCACGTAGAAGGTATTGATGCCCACGGAGTACAAAAACGTCCCGATCACGGTGATGCCGAGAATAAAAAACAGCCGCTGCCAGAAAGTGGGACTTCTGAAATCGGCCCCAAGCGGAGTATTCATGATGTCTTTTCCTTTCCTTGGTGAAATAATGAGAGTTTCAGTTGGCTTCATTATAACACAAGGAATATAGCGGCATGAATCGCTAGTAGCATGTTTCACGTGAAACATATCGTGGAAGGTTATTATTCTGCTGATTTCTTTCGTAAAACATTTTCTTTTTATCGCTAGAATCAAGGTTATAAAGGGTTATAAAGGTTATGACTCAAACTTCCCACCCGTAAAATGATGATTCATTCCGATATAATCAAAGTTATTTAGCGGTTTTGAATAGTAATGATAGGTCCGTAGGACCTCGCCCCCTCCGGGG
>CAVBRV010000145.1:0-6964 GCA_963597965.1 Paludibacteraceae bacterium
ACCAGTCACCAGTCACCAGTCACCAGTCACCAGTCACCAGTCACCAGTCACCAAGCGATTATACCGCTATTTCAATACTTCGCCCGCAATTTCTTCTCCCACCAATTAAACAGGAATGTCAATACAATCGCAACGATCCAATACGCGATGGCGTCAGCGATGTAAGGTTCCGTTCTCCGATTGTAAAGCGCAGAGAAAATGTCTGCTTCGGCGAACATGTCCACCACTTTGACCGTGAATACCAAAGCCAAGAGTTTGATAGTTTTCAAGTAGTAGGTAAAGAAGGAGGACATAGCCACCACGAAAGCCTGGGGAAGCACCACGCGAGTGAAAGCTTTGAAAGGGGTAAGGCCCATAGCTACAGCGGCCTCCAATTGTCCTTTGTCCACGGAGCGGAGGGCGCCGCGAATATTTTCTGCCTGGTACGCCGTGATGTACAAAATGAAAGTGGCGTACACGGTCCAATAGGGGCTAACGTCGAAGGGTTTCACCGTCTGTCCGGTGAACGAAGAAATCACTGGTGCCAGCAGGAAGGGCAAGGAATTGTAAATGATGAAGAGCTGCACGATGGCTGGCACGGCACGGAAGAAGGAAATAAAAACGGTGAAAACGCCGTCCAGGTAGCGGTTGCAATTCAGCCGAATCACAGCGATGATGGAGCCGAAGAGGATGCTGAATACCATGATGACCAGCGCCATGAAAAGGGTATTCGGAATGGCTTGGGCGATGAACAGGAGCGCCGTCGGTAATACTTCAAAATCAATCATCTTATGCCCTCCTTACGCCGGTGGTGTTCCATTTCTGGAAATAATGAAATGCCACTTCCACCAAAATCACGATGGCCCAATAAATCAATGCCACAGCACAATAGGTTTCCAATTTCCCTTGTCCATAGTTGGCATTGATGATGAGGCCCGCTTTCCCCATGAGATCCACCACGCCGATGAAGTACATGATGGAGGTGTCTTTTAAAATATTAATGGATTCATTGACCAACCCCGGCAGCGCCACCGGTAACGCCTGAGGCGCTACGATATGCACCACCCGATGCCAAGGGGACAAACCGAAAACCTTAGCCGCTTCGTGCTGCCCTTTATCCACAGACAGGTAGGCAGGACGGATAATTTCTGAAATCACCGGAGTGTAGTGGAAAGTCAGTGCAATCAGCACATACACCGTCAGCGGCCAGCCGTCACTACTGAAATGCAGCATTTTCACGATGGCAGGCAGCACGAAGTACACCAGGTACAAGTCCAGCACAAATGGCATGCTCCGGTTGTAAGACAACCAGATTTCACAAAACTGATACAACACCGGCACCTTGGCGATACGAATCACCGCCACCAACGCGCCGAAGAGGAGGCAGAGCACAATGGAGGCCACAATCACTTCCAAAGTAAAAGGAAGCGCATCAGCCAGCCTGGGAAATAGGCCCAGGAAATAAGATACGTTGAAAGTAAGCATAATATATCGGTCCTTTTATGGATAGAGACACTATCTATGAAATACAATATTTTAATAGTGAGGAGTTAGGAATGAGGAGTGAGGAGTGGTGGAAGGGGCGCATCAAATTATATAGCGCCCCAAATTATATAGAAGGTTATTATCCTGCCACTACCCTCACTTTAACATAGTATAAGTACGGTTTAGTTCGGGGTTAAAAAGCTTATATAAGGTTATGGGATTACCGTAAGTTTCATAACCCTATATAACTCATATAACCTCTTGGTAAGCGGTGGACCGGATATGTTAGGAAACGGAAATCTGCAGAATAGTAACCTTTTTAATCAATTTGCGGCGCTTCCAAATTATTATGCGCCGCCACCACCACTCCTCACTGCATTTCATCCTTCTCTCGCCAGCATTCTTTGCAAGAACTGCTGGGTCTTTTCTTCTTTCGGATGGGTGAAGAGGTCTTCTGGTTTGCCTTCTTCCACCACCAGGCCGTCGGACATGAAGACTACTTTGGAGGAGACTTCTCTGGCGAAGTGCATTTCGTGGGTGACGATGATCATGGTGATACCCAGGGTCGCTACTTCGGCGATGGTGTCTAGGACTTCGCCCACCAATTCCGGGTCGAGGGCAGAAGTCGGTTCATCGAAGAGGATAATGTCTGGCCGCGGTGCCAGGGCGCGGGCGATGCCGACGCGCTGCTGCATGCCGCCGGAGAGTTCAGAAGGATACATTTTCGCATAATCCGTCATATGGACGCGGGCCAATTCTTCCATGGCGATTTCTTCCGCTTCCTTTTTCGTTTTCCCGTAGCCATAAATCAGGCCTTCCGTCACATTTTCCAGGACATTTTTATTTCTAAATAAATTGAATTGCTGAAATACCATGGTGGACTTGCGGCGGAGCGCTTGTACTTCTTTCTTGGAAATATGAGCGAAATCCAGGGACAAATCATCAATGGTGAGCTTCCCCGAATCGGGCTGTTCCAAGTAATTCAGACAACGAAGAAAGGTGGTCTTCCCTGTACCAGAGGGACCAAGAATAGAAACTACATCACCTTTCTCTACTTCTAGGTTGATGTCTTTCAGGACGGTGTTCTTCCCGAAAGATTTACGTATATGTTCAGCAGTCAAAATGCGGGACATGATCTTTTTTACCTTCTTTCTGAAATACAATGAGTAATGAGTAGTGAGTAATGAGTAATTATTGAAGCGGCGCACAACTTATATAGCGCCGCACCTTAAGTTAATAATTATTTATAAAATACGGCGCTTTTTATTTTGTTGCGCCGTACAACAATTACTCATTACTCATTGCTCGTTACTCATTTAATTCTTATAAAAAATCCTCCGTCCCAGTAAGGGACGGAGGATCCGTGTTCCACCCAATTTCATTTCTGTGTCGCCACAGAAACCTTGGTGAGTTCATAACTCATGGCTGTATCGGGCTCCCCGGGCAAGCCTACTTCCTTCAGCTCGCCAGCTCCAAGAGGCACTTCCAAGAAACGTCCGCACCCCTTCCCACCTAGCGGGGCTCTCTTCTGCTTTCGTTTTCTTGTACTCTCTCTCATCATCGCAGTAAAGATTAATTGGAATAACTATACCATATTGGCACTATGGTATGCAAGTCTTTTTTGGTGACTAGGGACTGGTGACTGGTGACTGGTGACTAGTAGCTAGGGATTGGGGATTGGGGATTAGGGATTAGGTTATTATTCTGCTACATCCGCTAAATGGGACAAAGTAATGCCTCGCTAGCCTCAGGGTTAAAAAGGTTATAAAGGGTTATGGAAAAAGAACATATACACATAACCTTTTATAACCTTCTATAACCTTGTCTGTTGCGGTAGCAAGAAATGTTTCAGGAAAGAAATCAGCAGAATAATAACCTAATCCCCAATCCCTAATCCCTAGCTACCAGTCACTAGTCACCAGTCACCCATTTCCCGATCGCCTCCACCACCTTCCCAATATCCAGCGGCTTCGCCAGGTGGGCGTTCATGCCGGCGGCTAGGCATTTCTTCGCGTCTTCCGCGAAGGCGTTAGCGGTCATGGCTAGGATGGGGATGGTTTTCGCATCGGGTCTGGAGAGGGCGCGAATGGTTTTGGTGGCGGTGATGCCATCCATGACAGGCATCATAATATCCATGAGAATGGCGTCGAAGGTGCCTGCCGGTTTTTCGTTGAAAAGATCCACCGCCTGTTTCCCATCATGAACCACTGTTACCTGAGCCCCTTTGTCGGTGAGAAGCATGTCCGCGATTTCTGCGTTGAGGTCATTGTCTTCTACCACCAGGAGATGCAAACCTTGGATGCTGTGTTTCTCCGTTTCTTTCGGTGCAGCCGGCTGCGGCGACGGGGCATGGTTGAAGGGCAGGGTGATAGTGAAAGTGGAGCCCTGGCCTTCTTCACTGGCGATTTCGATGGTGCCTCCCATTTGTTCGATGAGCTCTTTCACGATGGTCATGCCCAAGCCCGTACCGTGATAGACGCTTCTGGCGTCTTGCCGTTCTTGGGTGAAGGGTTCAAAGATGTGAGCCAAGTATTCTTTCGTCATGCCGATGCCGGTGTCGGAAATGGTCCAGCGGCACAGGCAACGCGCCCCTGTTTCTTCCAGCACATCGACTGTAGTAGAAATACTGCCGTGAGGTTTGTTGTACTTGATGCAATTTCCGTAAATATTGAGGAAAATTTGCCGCAAGTGAAGCGGGCTGCCGTAGATCCAGGGCGACGCGAGGGCTAGTTTCTCTTTCGGATAATTCCAGCTGAGGCCCGCCCGAGTGGCACGGTCGATGATGATAATTTCGATGTCTCTCATGAGGCTATCCAAGGAAATCCGTTCTTTGGTGAAAACGATTTTTCCTTCTTCCAATTTGCTCATTTCCAGCACGTCATTGATGAGGGACAGCAAATGATTGGCAGCGACCCGCATTTTCTTATGATTTTCCAACACCAGGGCTTGGTTCTGGAAATGGTCTTCATCCACTTGGAGAAGTCCGATGATACCATTCAAAGGCGTCCGGATGTCATGGCTCATGCGAGACAAAAATTCCGTTTTCGTCCGGTTGGCATTGCGCATTTCGTCGAAAGCAGCTTGCAAGCGGGCGTGTTCCTGTTCATCTCTGGCGTGCGAATCAGAGGTATCATGGAGCAGCACAATGGCATTCACCATGGGCATTTCCTGCCGCGTTTCCTCATCATACACCACGGTTTGAATCATCAAGACCGTCTTCTGAATCCAGCGGATGGTGCCGTCATTGTCTTGCAAGCAATACTCCACAGTCAGATGCTTTTCGCCCGCAGCGAATCGCTTCAGCAGCGCTTCTGGCGTGGCAGTCAGGCGATAGCTCCCCAGTGTTTCCTTCGTGACTTTCTTGATATATTCCCGGCAATACTCCCGATAGGAACAGGGCAGCGGGTATTCCAGAAATATATCTTCATGACTGTACCGCTTCCCGCTGAGCGGAATATTTCTTTCCAAAACATCTTTCGTCAAATTGACGGTGTAAATGTAGTCCGCCATGTCCAAGAGGGCATCCACATAGCTGTCATTTTCCAGGATGGATTGCTTTAGCTGCTCGTAGTACAGGGTGAGCTGCTCTTTGGCGTCCAGCTCGGCGTGGCTACTCTGGCGAATCATCTGGAAGGCCAGGATGAAATGATGGAGATGCCCCTCCTCGTCCCAATCCACCGGAATCACAGTCAGCCGGTTGTACTGGGCCCCTTCACAGGGCTTGTAGGAAAAAGCCAGCACATCGTCCGCCTGCTTCATGTGCTGGGCCAGTTCGGTGAGCTGCAAGGATTCTCGGATATGATTTCTTTCCTCTTTAGAAACTTGTTCCGCTGCCAGCTGCTCTACGGCGCCGGTATAACTCCCATCGGCAGCCAAGAAAAACGTATCTCCGCCGCGAATGGTCCGGTAGGTATCCATGGCGGCGTCACAATAGAGGCACGCCGAGAAATTGTGACCGTGGCGATTGACCAATTTCAAAAGCTGGTAATCCAATTTCCGTTCCGCTGCCGCTTCTTCTCGCTTCACATGGTTCTTATTGATGTACATGTTTTTATCGGCCTGGATGAACAGATCCCGCATGACGCTGCCCGGATGGTCCGCCGCCAGTGCATAGCCCACAGCGTAACTCAAAGGGGTGGCGGGGTGAGCTTTCGATTCCTCCGCCATCTGCCGACGCACCTCAGAAAGACATGTCTTCATGCCCGCTTCATCTAGCCCGTGGGTGACAGCGAGAAATTCATCACCTCCTGCGCGGCCTACGAAATGCGTCGCTGGCATGGCTTTCCGAAGACAAATCGCAAACCGGCGAATATAGGCATCCCCCGCTTCATGGCCCATGCTGTTATTGATACGGCGAAGATTGTTCAAATCGAAACTGCACACCCCGATGTCCGCTGCAGGCGGCGTCTCGTCCTCCAATATTTCCTCACACTTGTTCTTATTCGGAAGACCGGTGGCATTGTCCAAGTACACCTTCTTTTGCAAAAGCCGGGTCTGCATGGCGATGCGCAAAGCCTTTACCAGCTCCATCCCCATGAGAAACAGGAGCATCACAATGTCCATGGTGATATATTTTTCCAACGACGAAAGAGATGTGGCTTTCCGCTGAGAATAAGCCTCTGCCAATCCCGTCGCTTCGTCGCAAATGGTGAAGAAATGTTCACTCATGGGAATGATTTCCGTCGCATCCGCCCCTTGGTCCCGGACTTTCTGGATTTCTGCTTTCAGTAGGGTGAAATACTCCGCCAGCTCGGTCATTTTATTTTGAAACGCCTCATCGTCGAGCCGCACCAACTGGAGCGTCTCGTCCCCATTTCGCAGACCGCCCACAAAGGCGTCAATGTCCGCAATCATCCCGTCCTCTGGCTGGCGGGAAATTTCCATCTTCACAATCCGCTGGGTCTTCCCCCGCACCAGGCCGGCATAATTCACCACCCGCGCCGTGCCTTGGATATCCGAAACCACGGACATCATGGCAATGATGAGGCCGATCAATATCACCGCTAATCCAGCAATGACGGCTTGGACGATATTCGATTTTTTCGTCTTGCTGTTGTTTTTCATAAGAAATCTCCATTGTTGTACAGGGTTCTAAGAGTTCTAAGAGTTCTCGCTCCGCTCGAGCGGAGCGAGAACCCGTTACTTTATCGCCCCCGTCGGGGCAATGTCATTAAGTTAAGGATAGCGGTATCATTTCTAGCGTCATTTCGACCGATGGGATTTGTGCAAGGAGACTCAGCAGAACTAAGCGACCATGTTGGACAAAAGTGGAGAAATCTTGAGACACTATCCCCAAAACAACGTTATTTCTACAAGATTTCTCCACTTCTGTCTAACATAGTCGCAGAAAAACGATAGAAGCATCAAGCACTAATCCCATCGGTCGAAATGACGATAACTTTGATGCCGTTATTCTTAACTTAATGACATTACCCTTTGGGGGAGATGCCGTAGGCAGAGGGGGCTGCACCAGCGGTATGAATACAAATGTTATTCATAC
>CAVBRV010000146.1:0-6944 GCA_963597965.1 Paludibacteraceae bacterium
TCAGAAAAACCATACAACCGGCCTTACGGCCGAGGGAAATGCACCCCCTCTTTTTATTTCTCCCCCGAAGGGGGAGATGCCCGATGGGCCTATCATTAATCATTACTATTCAAATATTGCTTGATACCAAATTTTGTCAATGGAAAATAATATCTCTTGTATGAAGAGTTGAATTATAACTTGAATTACAACACAAGCATTGATTCTTACACTGTATGTTCTATACTCCCACAGGAGTATAGAACATACAAGCTCCTCTCATTTCATCTGAAAAAATTCTATCCATCAATTTTTACAACCACAAACAAAGTAAGCACAAAAAAGGGAAGAAACAACTATCATTTCTTCCCTTTTCTTTCATTTTCAGATAATTCTTGTTCTTTAAACAACTGATAATAGCTTCCTTTAGTTTGCATCAGTTGTTCATGCGTTCCTGATTCTACCACCCGTCCATCGTCCAACACGTAAATCCTATCTGCCTGTCGCACCGTAGATAAACGATGAGCGATAAGAATCACAATTTTTGTTTTCGCCAATTCTTGTATGGTTTGCTGTATGACCTTTTCTGTTTCTGCATCCAACGCGGAGGTGGCCTCGTCAAAAATAAAAACGTCTCCATCCTTTAACAGTTCGCGAGCCAAACAAATTCGTTGCCGTTCACCGCCGGACATATTTTTCCCTGAATCCGCTACCGCCATTTGATCCCAGCGCTGAAGGATGTCTTCTGCATTGGATTTTTGCAATACATTTCGCCAATGGGTCGCAGAAATTTTCTTTTCTGTTTCATAGAGTATATTTTCTCGAAGAGATCGATGAAAGAGCAACGCATCTTGGGATAAATAGGAAATATGACGCCGTACGGATTCCGGCTTATAGGCTTGCATGTCATTTCCATCCCATGTAATGGTACCTCCTGTCCGGTCACGGAACCGCATGAGTAAATTCAGGATGGTAGATTTTCCTGCTCCACTTTTCCCAACCACCGCTGTCACTTGACCTGGCAAAAATATCATAGATACATCTTTCAATACTAAACGATTGCCATAAGAAAATTGAACATGAGAAAAGGTAATCCCTTTCTTTAAAGAAAAAATCTCCTCACATCCTTCGGCTAGGGGTAATGGCATGTCTTGCCATAATTCTTCAATTCGTTCCTTGGCCCCTTGGGCAATTTTGAAAAGCGGAATCAGCGGTACGGCTGCCACAAAGGCACTACTCAATTTCCGATAAAACAATAGAAAAGCCGTCAATTCGCCGATGGTCAACTGGCCTTGGTATAACAAAACTCCGCCTAAAATAATCATCACCATATAGCTACCATCTTCTGCCCCAGCCGTCAGAAGCATGCGAACCGTATTGGTGGTATCTCGTTTATTCCATGTATTGTAGTACCGATCCAGAAATCGACGAAAACGAGTTTCTTCTTTCCGCTCTTGGCAAGCCGATTTCACAAGCAATATATTTCGGAGTACGTCTTGCAACTCGCTTCCTGTCCTCGCCCGTGCTTCATTGTGATCTTTGTACAACTTTTTCAAAGGAAAATAAAAATTGCTAAATGCATCCACTCCTTTTAGCAAGATAGCTGCCAGGCCAAGCCAGAAGCTCGTATGAAACATGAATCCCAGTATCACCAACACTTCCAACAGGCCAAGCAGACCATCCATCAGATGGTGGGGCATCATACCTTCCAAATTAAATACATCATCATTTTGCCTTGCCATCAAGTAACCAGTGGAATGTTTTTCAAAAAAAGGAAGTGGTGCTCGGAGAAGTCGATGGTAGAAATCCATTTGCACCTGTTGTAAAGTTCGTAGCATAGCAGATAGGCCCAATTTCATTTTTCCATAACGAACCGCATATTTCACCACAAATAGAACGCACCATAACATGCCCCATTGCAAAATGGTATTTCTGTCGCCTAAAGAAAAGACCGTATCCATGATATTTCCAGCCACTACCGGTTCTGCCATATCAATGATGGCAAAAGCTAGGCCCAGAAATAAAAGCATCGCACAAGTACGCCAGGGATGGGAAATATATTTCCAAATGAAACGAATATCTTCTATCACTGTTTTCATGGATATTGCCTCCTTCTAATTCGTGAATGCTCGATAATCCTATAGCTGATATTAGTTGTTGGTTGTTTGAAGCCAGACAACCAACAACTAACAACTAACAACAATCACTAGTCCATTTTCTTACCAGTTGAAAAATAAATGAATGTCCTTCCACCATTTATCATTTAGTTCTAATCATTATACAAAGTAACTCCATTAAAAATCAACTAAACAAATAAGAACAGCAAAATAAAAAGTCCGAGAAAAAGATGCTTCCTCTTTCTCAGACTTTTTATAAAATTATTAGCAAGTGGAAAAAGGAATTTTTCCTAATCCCTAATCCCTAGCTACTAGTCCCCAGTCACTAGTCACTAGTCACCATCAACCTTTAAAGTACTTCACGCCCGCTTCAAAGAGTGGCTGATAAGTATTGCCAGAAATATTCTTCCCAATATTTTCCCCACTTCTTTCAGTATGTCCCATCTTGCCCAGGACACGACCATCGGGGCTGGTGATGCCTTCTACGGCCCAGCAGGAACCATTCGGATTGAACCGGCTGTCATAGGTCGGATTTCCTTCAAAGTCGGTGTACTGGGTGGTAATCTGACCATTCGCTGCCAGCGCCTTGATTTGTTCATCGGAAGCGATGAAGCGGCCTTCGCCGTGGCTGATGGCGATGCTGTAGAGGTCGCCCGGCTGGCACAGGGAGAGCCATGGCGATTTGGTGGAAACCACTTTGGTGATGACGTAGCGAGATACGTGGCGACCGATGGTATTGAAGGTCAAAGTTGGTGCATCGTCGGTGAGTGGTTTAAATTCGCCATAAGGTACGAGTCCTAATTTGATGAGAGCCTGGAAGCCGTTGCAAATGCCCAGGGCCAAGCCGTCTCTGGTGTGGAGCAACTGGTCCATGGCTTCCATGAGTTTCTGGTTCCGGAAGACCGCTGCAATGAATTTACCGCTGCCGTCTGGTTCATCACCAGCGGAGAAGCCACCGGGGAACATGACGATTTGCGCGTGGCGGATGCGCTGCGCCATCTCTTCCACCGACGCTTTCAGTTCGGCGGAATCTCTATTTCTAAAGATGAAGACGTCCGCCACCGCACCAGCCCGTTCAAAGGCGCGAGCGCTGTCCACTTCGCAGTTGTTGCCCGGCATGGTGGGGATGAAAACTCTCGGTCTCGGCAGGTTCGTGTGTACATAGAATTGCGGAATCGGAGAGGTTTCTGGCAGGACTGGCGCTTCTTTTTCAATGCTCTTCGCCCGGCGTGGGAAAATCGGATCCAGCGTGCCTTCGTAGGATGAGAGGAGGTCATCCAAAGGAATGGTTTCGCCGAAGAGATTCATGGAATCGCCGCCTACGGTGCCCAGAATCTTGGTATGGGGCTGTTTCGCATATTCTTTCGCCAATTCCGGTGTGGTTTCTACGATGATGGCACCGTAGAAATTGCTGAAATATTTGGAAAGTGGCAAGTTTTCATCAAAGGTGACGCCCAATTTATTTCCGAATGCCATTTTCGCTGCGGTCACAGCGACACCGCCGTGTTCCACCGCTTTCATAGCCGCGATATGACCGGCCTGTACTTCGTGATACAGGAAATCGGCGTGGGCTTTAAATACATCCAGAAGTGGCATGCCCGTTTCATCTTTCGGCTGACCGAAGAGAATCAGTGTGTCTCCTTCTTTCTTGAGTTCCTGGCTCACTGCTTCCGACGCTTTGCCTGGTGCAATGGCGAAGGAAACGAGGGTCGGCGGTACGTGAATGTCATTGAAGGTCCCGCTCATGGAGTCCTTGCCGCCGATAGCGCCAAGCCCCAAGGATTTCTGCATGTGGAAAGCACCGAGCAGAGCGGCCGCCGGTTTGCCCCAGCTGGTCTTGTCGGTGAGTTTTTCAAAATATTCCTGCATCGTCAGATAGGCTTTTCTCCAGTCAGCACCCAAAGCGACCAGGCGAGCCACGGAGAGAAGCACCGCATAGGCAGCGCCGTGGAAAGGACTCCAGGTTGCCAGTTCCGGATCGAAGCCGTGAGCCATGAAGCTAGCGCTATTGGTCTGTCCTTTGCGAACCGGGAATTTCGCCACCATACCGTCGGTTGGGGTCTTTTGGTATTTCCCACCGAAAGGCATGAGCACCGTGCCAGCGCCGACGGTGGAGTCGAACCGTTCGGACAACCCCTGCTGAGAGCAGTTATTGAGATCCGCCATAGCGGAAATCCAAGTGCTCTTGACATCTTTCACATCGGCTGGATGGAAATAGCCCGCTTCATCCGGTTTTGCGATGTAGGCTTCCTTCACCTGCTGGGCCCCGTTGGTGTCCAAGAAGGCTCTGGAAATATTGACAATGGTGTCCCCTCTCCACTTCATGACGAGCCGTTTCGTATCGGTCACGTCGGCGATGATGGTAGCTTCCAAATTTTCTTCTGCCGCAAAACGGATGAACTGGTCCGCGTCTTCTTTTCTGACGACCACAGCCATACGTTCCTGGGATTCGGAAATAGCGAGCTCCGTGCCGTCCAGCCCTTCATATTTCTTCGGTACTTTATCCAAATTAATATCCAGACCTTCAGTGAGTTCGCCGACTGCCACCGACACACCGCCGGCGCCAAAGTCATTGCACCGCTTGATGAGACGGGTCACTTCGCCGCGACGGAAGAGGCACTGAATCTTTCTTTCCGTCAAAGGATTGCCCTTCTGCACTTCCGCACCGCAAGTTTCGATGGATTCTGTATTGAGTTCCTTAGAAGAACCGGTAGCACCGCCCATGCCATCGCGACCGGTCCGGCCGCCGACGAGGATGACCACATCCCCTGGGGTCGGGGTGAGACGAATCACATGGTCCGCCGGCGCTGCTGCTACGACGGCACCAATTTCCATACGTTTTGCCACGAAGCCAGGATGGTAATATTCCTTCACTTCGCCCGTAGCGAGGCCAATCTGGTTTCCGTAAGAACTATAGCCCTTGGCTGCTTCGGTGGTGATTTTTCTCTGCGGCAGTTTACCCGGCAGCGTTTCCGAAAGAGGCGTCCGTGGATCGCCAGCACCGGTGACACGCATAGCCTGGTATACATAGGAACGACCCGACAGCGGGTCACGAATGCAGCCGCCCAAGCAGGTAGCCGCGCCGCCGAATGGTTCGATTTCCGTCGGGTGGTTGTGGGTTTCATTTTTGAACAAAAGGAGCCAATCTTCTGTGCCATTGACCGTATCAATTTTCACCTTGATGGTGCAAGCATTGATTTCTTCCGATTCATCCAGATTGGACAGTTTCCCTTCCTTGCGAAGCGCCTTCACTGCGGCGGTGGCCATATCCATCAACGTCACAGGACGGGTGGTGTCCTTGCCATAGAGATGAATGCGGGTGTCCGTGTATTCCTGGAGGGCTTTGGAAATAGGCGCGGTGAATGTACCTTCTTCCACGCCAATATCGGTCAGTTTCGTGGAGAAGGTAGTATGACGGCAATGGTCGGACCAGTAGGTATCGAGCACCCGAATTTCCGTCACCGTGGGATCTCGTTTTTCTTCATCCCGGAAATAATCCCGAATCATCGCCAAATCATCGTGGCTCATAGCAAGGCCCATATCGGAAATCATCTGGTCGATGCCTGCATCGTCCAAGTCTCTCACACCAGCTACCACCGATACGGCCTTCGGGTCATCGATAGGAAGGTCCAGGGTCTTCGCCTCTTCCAGGCTCGCTTCCCGAGATTCCACCGGGTTCACCAGGAATTTCAAAATCTTCTCCCGGTCCCCTTCCGCAAACTGTCCTTCAAAAGCATAGACCAGCGCGCAACGCACCCGGGCCCCATCTTTTCCGGTCACAATAGCCAAGCACTGCTCCGCCGAGTCCGCTCTCTGGTCGTATTGTCCTGGAAGAAATTCGACCGCCATCACCAAGTCGCCCTGGGGCAATTCAGTCTGCGTCGCATCGACCGGTGGTTCAGAGAAAACGGTGGCAACCGCTTTTTCATAATCTTCGTCGGTCAATCCATCCACATCATAGCGATGGTAAATGGCGGAAGAGGAAATCCGATCTCCCAAAACTTCTTTCAACTGGGCCGTCAAACTTTCTTCCCCCTGGCGGAACCCTTCTTTTTTTCGTACATACAAACGTCTGATTTCAGACAAGTTCAACACTCCTTCCTACTACACACGTCCCTTGGTGGTGACTGGTGACTAGTGACTGGCACTCATTCATGCTTTTGGTATTTACTGAATCGTCATTGTTGTTGGTTGTCAGTTGTTGGTTGTTAGGGAGCCAAACAACCGACAACTAACAACTATCAACAATCACTATCCCGTTTTTCACTGAAATGAATAACCGATCACTATTTTAAATCATATAGTGTATAAAAAGTCAAAATTACGATTTTATTTTACCATAAAAAAGCAAGGAAGATGGGTAAGTTTTCTATTAGAAATAAAGGTTGCACAAGGTTCTAAGGGTTCTTAGGGTTCTTTGGGTTCTAAAGGTTTCTCGAATGAGATAAACTCGTTAATTCGTTTTTTCAATAGCAAGGAGTTTGTTTTGTCACTGTTGCTGGTTGTTAGTTGTTTGGTCCCAACAACTAACAAACAACCAACAACAATCGCTAATCTGGTTTCTTGCTATTGAAAAATGAATTAACGAGCAGCCACTATTTAAATTGAAATGATAGGCCCATCGGGCATCTCCCCCTCCGGGGGAGAAATAAAAAGAGGGGGTGCATTTCCCTCGGCCGTAAGGCCGGTTGTATGGTTTTCTGAATACTAAGCGGTATGAAAACAGTTTGACACTATACAAACATTACGATTTATACCGCCTTGTATTCATAAAAACCATACAACCAGCCTACGGCTGAAGGAAATACACCCCCTCTGCCTTCGGCATCTCCCCCGAAGGGGGCGAGG
>CAVBRV010000147.1:0-6794 GCA_963597965.1 Paludibacteraceae bacterium
ATGGCCCGAAGGGACATATTTCAGAAAAGCGAAGTGTGCTTATTTGAGATAGCCTGACATGGAGATTTATATGAGTGCGGGGAATGTGTTTCTAACGAAACACTCTATCCCCCCCCTGCCCCCTTCTCCAAGGGGGAACGAAAATTACCGCTTATTTCTAAAAGTGAATGAATGACCGTCCACTATTTAGCTCGTTCGAGAAACCTGAGAACCTTGAGAACCCTTAGCAACCTTAGAACCTTGTAATCACTAGCCGTTTTTCTAAATAGTGATGCACCGGCGGTCTCATTTGGCATAGGGAATCCGGAAATAATCGAGATACGCTTTATATCGATCTTGGGCGGTGAGGCAGGTATCGGTCAGGTAGCCTTTTTCATTGTCCCATTCGGCTAGGCCCCGATAATAATACCATTTCAAATTGTCTTCGATGATAAAAGGGACGATGTTATATTTCAAACATTCCTTGAACATAATCAATCGTCCTACCCGGCCATTTCCATCTTGAAAGGGATGAATCCGTTCCAGTTTCACGTGGAAATCGAGGATGTCCTCCAAGGTTTTATCTTTCTTGCCGTGATACTCTCTCAGCAGTGTTTTCATTCGAGAGGAGACGTTCTCAGGAAGGGCGGTTTCCCGGCCGCCCACTTCGTTAGGAAGTTTTTTGTAATCGCCCACAGCGAACCAGTCTTTTCGAGAATCACTGGTGCCTGTTTTTAAAATCCGGTGTAATTCTTTGATGAATTTTTCCGTCAGCGGGTCTTTGGCGTGGTCGATAATCAGGTCGATGCAGCGAAAATGATTGGCTGTTTCAATCACATCGTCCACATTGACCGCTTCGTTTTCGATACCGATGGTATTGGTTTCAAAGATGTATCGAGTCTGCTCGTGGGTCAGGCGGCTGCCTTCGATGTGATTGGAATTGTAGGTCAATTCAATCTGGGTCTTATGATAGATCCCGCCGGCATATTGGCTCTCTTTTTCACGTTGCAAAATGGTGAGCAGTGTGGGTGATGGTTTCTTGTGGGAACGGGTGGGTTTCTCTGCATTCTCTGGAATGTTCCAAGTTTTTCCCTTAAGAAATGCGCCGGGGATTCGCTTTTGGGCACAATAATTTCTGACACTGCGAGGAGAGATATTCCATTTTTTTGCGATGTCGGTTGCGGAAAGGTATTTCATGGGGGACTCCTTTCATGGTTACAGGTTGCTCAGGGTTCTAAGGGTTCTCAAGGTTCTCAGGTTTCTCGAATGTGCTGATAAACGGTAACAGTTCTTTAAAATTAGTATATCACAATATCGGCAATAAATTATTTCATGAATTTTCTTTTTGCATATAGTTTTTGCCGATAGAGAAAATAAAGGAATCGTTCTTTCTGCTATAGCAGGAAAATGATACAATGAGGGAAATAACATTAAGTGAAGCGAAATATGAAATCATTTCTAATGAGGGAAAAGTTCTTGCATTCTTTGATGATACCAACGTTTATCAGCACATTCGATAAACCTGAGAAACTTGAGTAACCTGAGCAACCTTTAGAACCATTAGAACCTTTTGTACCCTTAGCACCCTGTCATCCATAGGAGGAAAACCAACCATGCTCAAGCAAATCAAATATTTCCAGTCCGTGGTCCGGCTGCATAGTTTTTCCGATGCGGCAGATGAAAATTTTATTTCCCAGTCCGCCATTTCCCAGGGCATCCAGGCCTTGGAGCGAGAATTGGGATTTCCTCTTTTGATACGGAAAAATCGGAGCTTCACGTTGACACCGGCGGGGGAGTATTTCTATCAGAAAAGTGGGCCACTTTTGGCGGAGTATGAAACGATCTGCCGGGAGGCGAGAGGAATTGCACAAGGAAATCAACCTTCCTTGCGATTGGGCTACTTGCGGAGTTACACCGGCCGGGAGCTGTCTCATGCCTTGGGGGCATTTGCCAAAGTCCATCCCGAAGTGGCAGTGTCCATTGTGAACGGCAATCATGAGGAGCTCTATGAAATGCTTCGCCAGGGGCAGGTGGATTTGGTCCTAAGCGACCAACGGCGTGCCTTTTCTGACGCCTATGTGAATCTGCTCTTGCATGCAGCGCCCAGCTATGTGGAAGTGTCGGCCTATAGTCCTTTGGCGACGCAAAAAGAAACGACGCCGGAAGCGTTGAAATCCATGCCCTGCATCTTGGTGGCCTCCGTGCGGCAACGGGAAACGGAAGAGGCCTATTATAAACACATCGTGGGCATTCAGAGCGAGATTTTATTTGCGGAAAATATGGACGAAGCCCGGCTCATGGTGATTGGGCGGCAAGGATTTCTGCTAGTCGAAGGGGAAACATCTTCCTTTGGCAGCGAGAGTTCCTTGGTGCGGATTCCATTGAAACGAGAAGGAAAGCCCATTTGGCGAAATTATTGCGCCTTCTGGAAAAAGGAACAGGGAAATGAGTACGTGAAGCCTTTTGCGACCTGTTTGCAAGGGCAGTTTGGTGACTAGTGACTAGTGACTGGTGACTAGGGATTAGTAGCTAGGGATTGGGGATTAGGTAAATAAGTTTACACCTTATTTATCGCCCCCATTGGGGGAGATGCCGAAGGCAGAGGGGGTACCTCTAGCGATATATTTCACTATGTTGGACAAAAGTGGAGAAATCTTGAGACGCTATCGGAAACAACGTTAGTGTCTCAAGATTTCTCCACTTTTGTCTAATATAGTTACTTGATACGATAAAATCCTTCTTGCACAAATCCCATCGGCCCCATGACGATTGGGTTAGTGTCACAGATATGCCTAATTCCCAATCTCTAATCCCTAGTCACCAACATTTCAAATCAGTTTTCCTTATCCAAAGAGGCCGAAAGTGAAATTGATTGCAAAACGATGACCGATTACAATACAGACAATGCAGAGAAAAAAGAAATGTCATGGACGTTTCGAGAGAACCGGTTCTTGTGTTCACAAATGATTATTTTTCATTTTTTCAACTAGTATGAAATAAGATTAGCATATTGTTGCTGGTTGTTAGTTGTTTGTTGTTGGGGGTCAAACAACTAACAACCAACAACCAGTACCCAGAAAGGAGGCCAACCATCCGTGATACGAATCACAGAGAAATCCAAAAAATATCATGCAAAAATGTTTCCAGGCTATGTGTCCGATTTCCTTCGGACCGATCCAGAATTTATCGAACGATTTGACAACTTTGCTTTTGATGAAGTGGTCAACCAGGGAGACTTGGATGGCAAGATGCGGTTCATGGCGATCTTAGCGACCCTTTTGGGATGTCAGGGCATCGACGAATTTCGGGCCTTACTTCCGGCGGCCATGAATTTCGGCGTGACCCCGGTGGAAGCGAAGGAAATTGTGTACCAAGCGGTACCCTACCTGGGCATCGGGCGAGTATTTCCTTTCCTGAAAGCCACCAATGCCATCTTGGAAGAAAAAGGCATTTCCCTTCCTTTGGAAGGACAAGCCACTACCACCGTGGAGAACCGATTGGAAGCGGGCATCGCGGCGCAGGTGGAAATCTTCGGCGATTCGATGAAAGAGTTTTACCAGTCAGGTCCAGAAGAAAGTCGTCATATCAACTATTGGCTCACCGATAATTGCTTCGGCGATTATTACACCCGAAAAGGCTTGACGCCGAAGCAACGGGAAATGCTCACCTTCTGTTTCCTGTCCGCTCAGGGGGGATGTGAGGAACAACTTCGTGCCCACGCGGCCGCCAATATGCGGCTCGGTAATGACAAAGCCTTCCTGATTCAAGTGATTTCGCAATGCCTGCCCTACATTGGCTATCCGAGAAGTTTGAATGCGTTGCGGGTCGTGAATGAAGCGGCGGGGTTGAGTGAGTAGGGATTGGAAAAGTTGGCCGTTAGCAGTAGGCAGTATTTGTAACTGCTATGGGGCCGAACGTAAAAATGAGACAAACAACTAACAACTAACAACAAACAACAAAAAGGAGAAATAAAATATGAAAAAGACATGGTTTATTACTGGCGTATCTAGTGGATTTGGTCATGAAATGACGAAGCAGCTGTTGGAACAGGGCTGTACCGTCATTGGGACTGTTAGAAATACAGACAAAGTGCAGGACTTGCTGAAAGCCTATCCAGAGAATTTCGATTGCGTCCTCTTGGACGTGACTGATGTACCTGCCATCCATCGCGTGGTGTGCGATGCTTTCCAGCGGCACCAGACCATTGACGTGATTGTTTCCAATGCGGGCTATGGTCTCTTTGGTTGTGCCGAAGAACTGTTTGATAGCGAAATCAACCACATCATTGCGACCAATTTGGTAGGCTCTATTCAGGTCATTCGTTCCGCGCTTCCCTTCCTTCGCCGGCAGAAACAGGGACACATCATCCAGATTTCTTCCTACGGCGGACAGGTGGCTTATCCGGCCAATTCCCTCTACCATGCCACTAAATTTGGTATCGAAGGTTTCTGTGAATCAGTGGCCCAGGAAGTGGCCCAGTTCGGCATCCGCATGACCATCGTAGAACCAGGCGGCGCGAGAACCGAATTCCGCTATGGCAGTGCGAAAGTAGCCAACCTCATGCCCGAATACGAATCTTGCCATAGCTTTCTCAATATGCTGGACAAGAGCAAAGGCCTGGCTGTAGGCGATCCGGTTCGCATGGCATCCCGCATCATCGAATGCACGGAAAAAGAAATGCCGCTCCACGTGGTCCTAGGCTCCCAGGCCCTCTCCGCCACCATCGAACGGTTGAAAGAACGGGTGGCTGCGTATGAGACGGAAAAGGAACTGGCGGCATCTACGGATATTCCGGTAGGGGAATAGGGTTCTGGTGACTGGGTGACTAGTGACTTGTGACTTATTAATCCGGTTAATCGCCACCGTGATGGCGGTGACTGGGTGACTAGTGACTTGTGACTAGTGACTGGGGTTCTAGTCACAAGTCACCAGTCACTAGCTACCCCATCTTAAAACGAAAGAAGACAATTTACCCATGAACAACCACAAACTCGCCATCGCCGGTGCCTTGGCCTTGATGCTCTGTCTCACTGCTTGTTCATCGCTACAAGCGGGAGATGCAGCATCCTCGAAATCACAGGAAGTAGCCGTATCGGTCCATGCGGAAGCACCGGTGCAGAAGAAAGAGGAGGCACCGACCATGACCATTCAGATTCAGGATAAGACTTACACCATGCGATGGGAAGAGAATGAGACCACCCAAGATTTACGAGCTCATTTGCCTTTAGACTTGGAACTCTCACGCTATGCAGGGCATGAGTACTACGCGTCTTTGCCATTTAAACCGGTTTTTGCAGAAAAGAAAACGTCCCACATCGAAGCGGGACATGTGTATTACTGGGACGGCTGGAACGCCTTTGTTATCAACTTTGAAGACATGGATATTTCCCCTTACCAAGTGGTGCCGGTAGGAGAAATTCTGGAAAAAGACGTGGTGCCTGATTTGCAGAAAGCGGATCAGTCTGTGCGGGTGCAGGTGCATTGATAATGAGGAATGAGAAATTAGGAATGGTGGAAGGGGCGCACAAAGTTTGGAAGCGCCCCATTTTTATAAATTTTATGCATCTTTGGTGTAAAAAATATAGGAGCAGGTTTAAGGTTTACTTTCGGGGTTCATAGAGATATGTTTATCGAGAAACAAAGAGGCACTGGTTTAGGGTTTGGTAAATTGCGAAACCTTAAACCCTAAACCTCAAACCCGTGCTATTTTCTTTTCGTGCGAGTTGTCACAAATGAACACGGATGATAAATCAACAACCAACAACTAACAACCAACAACTATAAAAAGGAGGAAACAACCATGCTCAAACGAATCCTATTATGCTTGACTGCCATCGGGATGATTTGCGTCTTAGCGGCTTGTGGAAATTCGTCTGCCGCCGATACATCCGCGCCAGCAGCGGCGGCATCTACGGAGCAGAGAAGGCCCACAGGCAATCAGAAAGTGCTGGTGGCTTATTTTTCACGGGCTGGAGAAAATTATGGGGTCGGCGTCGTGGAAAAAGGAAATACCCAGCTGGTGGCGGAAGAAATTGCCTCTCAAGTGGGCGCGGATCTCTTCCGGATTCAAACGGAAAGAACCTATCCCAGTAACTACGAGGAAATGACCGATGTAGCGAGAGAGGAAATCGAATCCAACGCCCGGCCGGCGCTGAAAGAAACTCTTTCCAATCTATCCGATTATGATGTAATTTACCTGGGCTATCCCATTTGGTATGGCGACATGCCTATGGCGGTCTATACCTTCCTAGAAAGTGGTAACTTCAGCGGGAAAACCATCATCCCCTTCTGCACCCATGCAGGAAGTGGATTGGCTGGTACGGTGAGAAATATCCGAAACGTTTGCCCCGGCGCTAATGTGCAGTCTGGCTTAGCGATTCCAGGGACGGTGGCACAGAAAGAGCCGGAACAGAGGAAGCGGTTGGTGGTGGAGTGGTTGGGAAAATAGTGAGGAATTAGGAGTGAGGAGTGAGGAGTGGTGGTGGCGGCGCATAATTATTTGGAAGCGCCGCAATTTTAAGAAGGTTATGACTCAAACTTCCCACCTAAAATATCACTTTTCGTCTATGCAGCCTGACATCAAGCGGCATTTAAATTGAAATGATAGGCCCATCGGGCATCTCCCCCACCGGGGGAGAAATAAAAAGAGGGGGTGTATTTCCCTCGGCCGTAAGGCCGGTTGTATGGTTTTCTGAATACTAAGCGGTATGAAAACAGTTTGACACTATACAAACATTACGATTTATACCGCCTTGTATTTATAAAAACCATACAACCAGCCTACGGCTGAAAAAATACACCCCCTCTGCCTACGG
>CAVBRV010000148.1:0-6745 GCA_963597965.1 Paludibacteraceae bacterium
GGTTTTTCTGAATACTAAGCGGTATGAAAACAGTTTGCCACTATACAAAACATTATGATTTATACCGCTTTGCATTCATAAAAACCATACAATCAGCCTACGGCTGAAAAAAATGCACCCCCTCTGCCTACGGCATCTCCCCCGGAGGGGGCGAGGTCCGACGGACCTATCATTACTATTCAAAACCGCTAAATAACTTAAATTATATCGGAATGAATCATCATTTTACGAACGGGAAGTTTGAGTTAGAACCTTTAGAACCTTTAGAACCCTTAGAACCTTGAGCAACCTGTAACCTCTAGCGGACTGCACTCCCCTATGACTCCATCCGCAACACACCATTCCTCATTCCTCATTCCTCATTGCCCTTACAGCACCCCGCTACTTGCTGTCTCCGTAATATATTTCGCCGGGATCGGATGGTCTAGGCGATAAATGATACTCATCGGCTGCGAACCCTCCCAGGACACCAACTGCGCCGTGCCGAGGAAGGTATACGCCGGGGCATTGCCATAGGCGTCCTTTTTTCCGCTCCGCACAAAAAGAAGGACTATATTTTCCTTTTCCCTTTGATGAATATACCGCTGCCCCGTTTTCGATTCCGGCGTGGTGGTACTCTGGCTCTGCCAATGGAAAAGGTGCTTATCGATGGAGTAATCTTCGTACAAGGTGGTGTCGGAAAATTCTTTTTCCGTTTTGTTCAGCGTCACCAGGAAGACGTCCGTTTCTTTCGTCACCACGTCGCTATTTCCTGCATGCAAGTACTTCACCCCTTCTCGCACGGTGGAGGGTTTCGCAAGTCCCAGTGCTGAAAAGAGCTGGTCTCTGGTGTAATTGCAATACACCTCCATCCCGCAAGGATAGGGCAGGTCTGCTTTTTCGGGAATGATATTGATGGCTTCGTACTGGAAATCCAACAAGTCTTGGATTTCCTTTTTCAACTCCTTTTGCCCATCGAATCGATGAATCGCCTCTTCTGGGGTCTGCGGCGTAGTGGGCTGTCCGTCAGGAAATAGGGTGATGCTCCACATGCGCAAATATTTCTTTTCTACCATGCTCATTTCGCTCGGCAGCTGGTCATAGCAATGCTGGATGAAGGAAATCCACCGCGGCGAATCCATGGACAGCACCCGGGGCAGTCCTTTGCGGAGGGCAATTTCTTCTTCCGTCACCGGAAAATCGGGTAGCAATTCCGCATCTGCCAAGAGGCGAGCATAGGTGTGCTGGCCGTTATAGAAAACGTGGGGATCCAGGCCCGCTGCGTGGAAGAAGGCTGATAAAGTCGGGATTTCGCCCGTAGCGGCGGCCAGTTCTTTCACCAGTTCCATGTAGTATTCATTTTTCCGAAGGCGGCTATTGATATTTTCCAGCACCCATCGCTGGGCCTGTTCTTCCAGTTGGATGGCGCAACCTTTGGGCACGTGGGGGAAATCATTTTGGATTTCCACCTTCATCACTACATGGGATTTTCCCAGAAGTGCACCGAAACGACTGGCGAAATCATATTTCCGATTGGCTTGGGCCACGAAATCCAGCACCGTAAGGCAATCTTTCCCTTTCGCCAAACGAAGTCCTCGTCCCAGTTGTTGCAAATAAACCGTCATGCTTTCGGTGGGGCGAAGAAATAGGACCGTGTTGACAGAGGGAATATCCACCCCTTCATTGAACAGGTCCACCGTAAAAATGACGCGCACTTCGCCTTGCTCCAATTTCTGCTTGGCCTGCTCACGAATATCTCGCGGCGAATCCGCATCCAGTGCGATGGCAGGAATGCCGGCGTTTTGGAAATAGTCCGCCATGTAATGGGCATGTTTCTTGGATACGCAAAATCCCAGGGCCTTCACATCTCGCATGTCCGCGGTGTATCGCTCCAGCGCCTCTCCGATGGCCGCCGCACGCTGCCGGGCCAAGGTGCCTTCCGCCGTGTACACCCGTTCCAATTCGGCCTCGTCATAATGGCCGCCAGTCCACTTGATTTGTTTCAAACTGATGGGGTCGGTGATACCGAAATAGTGGAAGGGACAAAGAAGGCGCCGCTCGATGGCATCGGGGAGTCGAATTTCTGCCGCCATATGACCGCCGAAATATTTCAAAATATCTTCTCCATCTCTTCGCTCCGGGGTTGCCGTCAGGCCCAAGAGAATTTTCGGATGGAAATATTGGAGCAATCGTTGGTAGGACTTCGCCGCGGCATGATGAAATTCGTCCACAATAATCATGTCATAATAGGAGGGTTCCACCTTTTCCCAAAACTTCTGGCTGTTGAAGGTCTGAATCGACATGAACAGATGCTCCGGCCGGGTGGCGTGATAACTGCCCACCGCCAATTCGCCGAAATTCGGATCCTTCAGCACTTGGCGGAAACAATCCCGGCTCTGTTTCAATATTTCCTCTCGATGGGCAATGAAAAGAAGCTTCGCCCCCTCTTTTCGTGTGCTGGCGAAATTTCGATAATCAAAGGCAGAAATAGCGGTCTTCCCTGTGCCTGTGGCGGCCACCACCAAATTGTGCCACCGATTTTTCCCACGCCGCTCCGTTTCCAGCGCATCCAAAATGGCCTGCTGGTAGGGATAGGGTTCGATGGTAAACGCATAGGACACCTCATTTCCCGCCTCCGACTTGCGTCCCCGCTCGTGGTCGATGGCGCGGGTCAATTTCTCCATGTCCCCTTCCTGGAACAGCTGAAATTCATCAGAATGCCAATAGGTCTCAAAAGTGGCCCGCATCTTTTCGATGATATTCGGCAAATCCTGCTCCGTCACCTTCATGTTCCACTCCATGCCTTCCGCAATGGCAGCGTGGGACAAATTGGAAGACCCCACATAAGCCGTGGAGTAGCCGCTATTTCGATGAAACATGTAAGACTTCGCATGAAGCCGCGTTTCCTTCACGTTATAAGAAATACGGACCTCCGTATTCGACAGCTGCGCCAACGTCCACACCGCCTTCGGGTCCGTCGCCCCCATGTAGGTGGTAGTCACCACCCGCAAATGGCCGCCCTGGTTCGTGAATTGCTTCAAATAAGGCAGCAGCAAGGACAATCCGGAAAAGCGAATAAAAGAAACCAGCATATCCATCCGGTCAGAAGACGCGATTTCCTTTTGCAGCTCATGCACCATGGACACATCATGCTGGGAATTGGTAAATAAAAAAGACTTCGACAGCGAAGTCGCCGGCCGCTCCCACTTCTTCGCCTGAATCCGGTTCGCCTGGTGCTCCAAGGATTTCAAAAGAAACTCTTTCCCTGCGACCTCATGCCCCTCTCCCAAATCCTGGATATGACTCACCAGCTTCTCCACCAACGAATTGGTCAGCGCCACTTCCCGGTGCATGGTGTCCTCCCCATTCTGGTCCGCAATTTCTTTCAAGGAAATACGAATTAGCTTCTCCAAATAGGAGGACAAATACCCCACCGCCTCCTGAGCGTCCACCTCTTCCCGCTCCGCCCAAACTTTCTTCTCCGCTAGCGCCTCCTCCAGCTTCCGTGCGAAACCAGTGGACATGACTTTCTCATACACGCCGTCCTGCAATTCATCGATTTCTGACATAGGGACCTCCTTTGGGTTCTAAGGGTTCTAAGGGTTCTAAGGGTTCTCGCTCTGCTTATTCAAGCGGAGCGAGAACCCGTTACTTTATCGCCCCCATTGGGGGAGATGCCGTAGGCAGAGGGGGCTGCACTAGCGGTATAAATGAAAATGTTACTCAAACTGCAGCGGCACAGCTTCCATCACTACGTAGTGGCTGCTCATTAATTCGTTTCTTCAATAGCAAAATCTGGATTAGCAATTGTTGTTGGTTGTTAGTTGTTAGTTGTTGGTTGTCTGTCCCCAAACAACTAACAACCAGCAACAAACAACTAGCAATTAGCAACAAAGGAAAATCCGCGCCCGCTAGTCTAAACGCCTATATCATTCTTCTCACAAAGCATTCATACCGCAATAGCGAGCTATCCCCTTGTCCATTCGCTTTGCTCATGGCCTTTCCCCTTCCAGAGGAAGAGGATCTTGGTACCTAGAACCTTCAACTGCACATTTCAGCTTCATACCCCTCTAACCACATCATCCCTACAGAACCCTAAAATACACATTCAAGCTCTATGTTCCCACTATCCATGCCACCGCTACAGAACCTTACAATGCACACTTCATCTCCATGTTCCTCCAGCCGTGCCATCGCTACAGAACCTTCAAATACACGTTCCATCTCCATGCCCCTCTAGCACCATTACCGCTACAGCTAATTCCACTCCTGCAAAACCACAGAATAATTATCCTGATCCATATAAATCATACTCTTTTTCCTCGTATACATCGCCAAAAGCCGCACCTTTACCACTTCAGCTCCATGAGACGCTTCTTCTCCAGTCGCCTTCGCCGTTTCCAAGTCACTAGCAAAAAGAGTTTCCTTTTTTCCACTAACATACTGTATTTCAATCAAATACCGTTTCTTCAATCCATATGGATTTTTCTGAGCCATTGAAAAATGATATTCCTCTCTCATACCTTCCTCCTCATTTCTGCTAAGAAACCTTGTTGGTTGTCTGGTTCCAAACAACCAACAACAGCCTATATTCGCGCATATGAATGATCGAGCATACACTTTTTAGCCGTATTATAGCATAAAAAAGGTAGAAAAAAAGAAGCGACATAGCCGCTTCCAAAGGGGTGGAGCTGGTTAAGCTCCGATAATGAGAACCTGTATAATAACTTCCAACGAGAAAGTTATTACCAAAAAGAAAGTTGTCAGGATGGGCATAGCCATCCTGACAGAAGAATGAGCCACGCTCATCCCAAGGAGGTAGATCAGTGTCGGTATCACCGACCATGAAGAAGAAGGATAAAATCCTTTATCGGAACTTCCTAACAAACTAGGAAGGATTGGTAAAAAGAGAGGCGATGATGATATTTCCCTGTTACCGTCATCGCCGAAGGGAGATGAACCATGGGGAACAAATTCCCACAGGTATATGTAAATCTCACGATGGAGATATACATCATATATAAATACTTCAAATAGAAGATGTTAGAAAAGGGAGGTGATGATGATATTTCCCTGCAATCGCCATCACCGAGGAGATGAACCATGGGAGCAAAATCCCACAGGTATATGTAAACCTCATGATGGAGGCATACACCATATATAATAACTTCCAGATAGAAGATATTGGAAAAGGAAGGTGATGATGATATTTCCCTGTTACCGTCATCACCGAAGGGAGACGAACCATGGGAACCAATTCCCACAGCTATATGTAAAGCCCGAGGGCATTTACAACAATGTATGAATGTGACTGCTTATTTCTAAATGATGTGCCACATATATAAGGCAACTCAGACCTCTAGGTGGTAGAGAATAGCGTTCCCTGTCGCCATCCTCTCATGAAATTTCAGTTCTTGATCCTCATCATGACTGAAATAGACAAACAAAAACCACCCTTTTGAGACAGAAAAAGAGTGGGTGAAAGCACGTCAAAAGACTTGCATCGAAGCACACCTTCCTATCACTCGTAGGTCAAACGGTTGTACAAAACAGGCAGTTCTCCTGACTCTGCTTCCCTGCTCCTCCAGCCTTCCCAATCTCCTCAAATCAGTGACTTCGTTGGATTTGCTCTGCATTACAGTGGCGGGACCGTGCCGGTTTTTCACCGGTCTTCCCTATTAAGCCCTTCAGGGCACCTGTTTTCTTATGAAGTTTTTTCAGCAACCGATGTTTCAACCAATAAAAAACTCTTTGCACGAACGCAAAGAGACATCCATAAGACATCCCCTTCCCATCGCTCGTGGGTTCAAACGGTGATATAAGATAGGCAGTTCTCCTGACTCTACATCCTCGCTATCCTGTCTTCCCAATTTCTCAGTGACATTCCCTGGATTCGCTCCGTATTACAGTGGCGGGACCGTGCCGGCTTCTCACCGGTCTTCCCTATTAAGCCCTCACGGGCACCTCTCTTTTCATATTCGGTTACGTATATATTAGCACTCTTGTAAATATCTGTCAATAGCGAATAGAGTTTGGGTAAATGGTCATTCATTCTGTTTGCAACAAGTAAGAAATCGGATGAGTAATTGTTCACAACTCCCGGTTGTTAGTTGTTAGTTATCTGGAATCAACAACTAACAACCAGTCGCTTCTCCTCATAAAAATACCGGGAAATCCGTTCATTACAATCCTTCAACCCTTGATACCCATAAGTTGAAGGAATTTCACACGCCAGCTCATTGCGAATACACACCTTCACCGTCGCCTGGGTTTGTTCCTTTTCCTTCCAATGGTCCAGCTCCGCAATCTTCCTCTTCACCTTTTCCGTCACATGCTTCGCCGCCTGTTTCACCCGCTTCACTTCAGAAGGAGAGAGCTTTTTATCAAAAATCAAAAGCTCATAAATCGCCAATTCCTCATCACTCTCGAAGCCCTCCCGGGTATACCGTTTTTGCTCCTCATTCATTTCCTCAATGAGATGAATAAGCTCCTCAAATTCCTGCTGCAACCGGGATTCATCTTTTTCTTCATTATAGTGGTCAATGATTTGTTGGAACCGTTCGCAGTAATTGATCCGATGCCCATTGACACGAATCATATCATCCAACGTATCGACGATTTGCTTTTTCATGGCTTCTAGGGAAACACTGATTTAATCATTATTTGAAATGATTCTTGAATTTTTATTCAAAGCGAGGAAAGAAAATCCGCGAATAGCGAGCTATTTAAGGATTTCCTTGACGATGCTTTGGATAAAAATTCATAT
>CAVBRV010000149.1:0-6722 GCA_963597965.1 Paludibacteraceae bacterium
CAGTGAAATTTTGTCATTCAAGTGCATAGAAATACGGGCTATTGTGCAGATTCCTTTGCACTCACTGTTGTTAGTTGTTGGTTGTCGGTTGTTTGGTCCCAACAACAAACAACTAACAACCAGCAACCAGCAACAATCACCAATCCGAGTTCTTTCTATTGAAAAAAACGAATTAACGAGCACTCACTACCTATAGTGACATTCCTTGATGAATGTTAGTATTCATCATAATAGAAGATGAGTAAAATGTAAAGATAAAAATATTTTTTTGATAACAATAAAAGCTCATCCTAGAAATCTTTCCTTAGGACGAGCTTTTATTGTTTAATTCATTTTTGAATAAATGGCATCATTTCTTGATAAGAGATACACGCAATATTGATTCATACTGATCCCTTCTCGCTCGGAGTGCTCTGACAATAACCGATGCAAACTCCGTGGGATTCGCAGTTTAAACTGTCCAGAATATTCCGCTAAACTATCTGGTTCAGGAATGTCTATTCCGTCTTCCAAAGCAGCTTCTAGCCATGCCTTTTTGGCATCCAAAGCATTTTCCACCGCTTTTTCAACGGTTTCACCACAAGTGATACATCCTGGCAAATCTGGATAGGAAACCACAAAGCCCCCTTCACTCTCATCTTCTACCACTTCCATGCGATAGGGCATATTCAAGTACTCATGTAAAGTCTTCATCGTTTTTCACCTCACCCTCTACCACTTGCCTAACCATTTCTACATATATTTTGATAAACATCATACTCTTCTTTAACCTAGCTCATTTCAATATAGATAGAATACACTCATCGATTTTCAGGAGAAACACAAAGATTTCTCCACTTCTGTCTAACATAGACCCGAACTACACGATAAAATCATCAAGCACAAATCCCATCGGTCGAAATGACGATAGCGGCTAGTGCCATCATCATTTCCTAATCCCTAGCGCCTAATCCCTTCCCAGTAACTAGTCACTAGTCACCAAATTCTACTGCTCTTTCTGCAGTTTTTCCAACAAAGCTTCCGCCTCTTCCCTAGACTCCTGTTCCCGCTCTGGATTTTCAGTCAGTGTCATGTCGATAGCCATACCCTCATGAATGTCCGCGAACCAATTCGCTGGAATCTTGATTTCCTCTTCCTCTTCCGTAATGAGTACTGCTTTCTTGCCTTCAATACGGTCCACGATCGCTTCTTTTTTCATAGTATCACTCCTTTGTGATGAAATGATTTTTCCCCTCAGATTCCCAATGAATGTCATTCAGTTAAGAAAAATATGCGATGATTTCTGCTGTTACAAAGGTTCTAAGGGTACAAAAGGTTCTAAAGGTTCAAAGTTTTCCCAAATGAGATGATAACGCTAGGGAAATTTGTAACCCTAAGACCCCTTAGCACTTTGAGAACCTTGAGAACTCATAGAACCTTTAGAACCCTTAGAACCCTTAGAACCTTCCCCTTCTTGAAGCACTAGCGAAATTTTAGCAGCCGTCTCTAATTCGTCTTTTGAATCGTGTACCCACTACCGCTGGTGGTCAGTGTCACGGTGCCATCCCGGTCCGTGCGATAGATATGAATCTTCGCTTTGTTCAATTTGTCCAATGTCACTTTATGGGGATGTCCATAGTCATTGCCCTGCCCACAGGAAATAAAAGCCTCCTTCGGCGATACAGCTTTCAAGAAATCAGGCGACGTAGACGTGCGGCTGCCATGGTGGCCCACTTTCAGCACATCACTCTTGAAAGTGCCTTTCTGCGCCAAAATAGAAGCTTCTTCTTCCTTTTCTGCATCTCCAGTAAACATCATGGAGAAATTGCCATAAGTGAGACGACCTACGATGGAGTTGTTATTGAAATCCGAATTTCCTTTCTGGTCCTTAATTTTCTTCACTGGCCCAATGACTTTGAAATTGACGCCCTCAAAGAATTTCACTTCGTCCCCGGCTTTCAAGGTGTGATAGGGAATCTTATTGGCTTCGATTTGTTTCAAATAATTTTTATAGGAAGACGTATTGGCCGGCATGCCATCATCATAAATGGATTCCACTTTGAAATTTTTGAAAATGGCATTCATCCCGCCCAGGTGATCCGCATGGGGATGGGTGATGATGATTTTGGAAATAGATTTCACGTGGTACTTCTTCAAAAGCTGCACAATCGCATCTCGGTGCTCAATATCGCCGGTGTCAATCATGACGAACTTCCCATCTTTTTCTAACAGGAAGGAGTCGCCTTGTCCAATATCCAGCATCCGCACCGTCAGGTTCGACCCCTTCCCGCTATCCGCCTTCGCAGTTTGGGACGTCTTCGCAGAACTCGTGGACGTCGAGGCCGCGGTAGAACCACCGCAACCAGTCAAAGCCAATCCCACCGAGAGGGATAGCAGAATGGCTAGGAATACTTTGTAGATTTTTTGAAATAAGTTCATTGGATTCTCCTTTGCATAACGGTGACTAGTAGACTGGTGTATTGTATTGATGCTGTTTAGAGTGTATTGGTTTATGGTTTACACTCCAAGCTCATATGAATCAATTCGCCATGAAGAAAATCTCATTGGTTTAAGGTTTATGTGTAAGCATATAGCCCCTAAACCTTAACCCCTAAACCCTAAACCTATATCTCAATCATTAACAATTTCGCTAAATGTCAATGATACAGTACACTAGTGACTAGTATTTATAAATTCTACGGCGCTTCCAAATTGTGTGCGCCGTACCACCATTTCTAACTTCTCACTTCTAACTTCTCACTCTATCAATCAGCGAAACTGCTTCTTAATGACTTCTAATGCCCTCGGCACCATCCGTGCCACATCGCTCGCGGTATAACCGATGGGCGTTTTTTCCGCGCACAGATCTCCTGCTTTGCCGTGGAGATAAACGCCGCATTCCGCCGCTGTTTCTGGCGCAAGGCCTTGTCCAGCAAGTCCTGCGATGATGCCGGTCAAGGTATCCCCCATACCGCCGGTCGCCATGCCAGGATTTCCTGTGGCATTCACGTAAGCTCTCCCATCAGCCAAAGCGGTGACGGTCGGCGCGCCTTTGAGGACCAAAGTCACCTGATGTTCTTTCGCATAAGAAATAGCTGCATCGATGCGATGAGCTTCAATGTCTTTCGGCGACAATCCAGTCAACGTGGCAAATTCTCCTACGTGAGGCGTCAAGATGAGATGTCCGGGACAGGATTTCAAGTCAATTTCTTCTTTCGCCACCGCCCAGAGTGCATCTGCATCCAGAATCAGCGTCTTTTCCCAATGCTGGGCGAAATATTTCACAAACTTTCCCGTTTCTTCCGCCCGTCCCAATCCGGGGCCTATGGCAACCACATCATAAGCCTGCGCCTTCTCCCAAGCCACTGAAATCATATCTTCCGTAAAGTGCGGCGCATTTCCTAGAGAAGAAATCATGAGTTCTGGAATTTTCCCCGCAATTCGCTCCGCTGCTTGGTCCACTGTCACCACCGCAATTTTTCCGCCGCCGCTATAGAGAGCACCCTGCCCTGCCAAAAGAGCCGCCCCTTCCATGCCAGCTGAACCAGCAAAGATACCAATAAATCCATTTTTCCCTTTATGAGAAATTTGATTTCGCACTGGCAAAAGGGCGGCAATTTCCCAGTCCTCCTCCCATTCCACCGGGAATTTCATAGAATCCCCATGAGCAAAGGAAGGAATCCCGATGGACGCAAACAAGAGCCTCCCTACAAAGTAATTGCTTCCAGGAAATAGCACATGCCCCCGCTTGACCGAACCCAAAGCCACAGTGAAATCTGCTTCCACCACCATGCCCAGTGCTTCGCCGGTGTCACTATCCATGCCGCTCGGCACATCGACAGAAATCACCAGCCCATCACAGTTATTCATGGCAAGAATGAGCTTCGCTTTTTCGCCTTCCACTTTCCGCTTAAGCCCCGTCCCAATGAGGGCATCCACGATGATGTCTGCTCCTTCGAGAGTCGACACGGCTTCGGAGGCTTTGGTAATGACGCGGGCCGTCATAAACATTTTCTCCGCCACTTTCCGGTAGCATTTGGCGGCCTCGCTCATATGATCCTCATTTCCCATTAAAAGAATCTTTACCCGCGCCCCCGCTTCTTGGGCATAACGAGCGATAATAAACCCATCGCCCCCATTATTTCCCGTACCGCAAACGATGACTACGTCCTTACCGTCCCAGGAAATATATTTCTCCATCAAGCGGACCACCGCAGACCCCGCATTTTCCATTAATACCATTTCTGGAATGCCATAGTCCTTCATGGCGATCTCATCTAACCGTCTCGCTTCTTCTGCTGTTGTTAGTATCATGAGTACCTCCTTTGAAAAGTGTGCAAATATTCGATACACGGAAATGAGTGCGTAATGCGAAGTGCGTAGTGCGTAATGGTGGCCGGCGAGCGCAATGAATTGCTCGTATATGGATAATGACTTGTATTACTTAGTCCGTTTCTATATGCTCGCCGTTTTTTAGAATTTTTCCATAAAAAGGGGGATTGGGGCGCTATATAAATTTGATGCGCCCCTTCCACCATTACGCACTACGCACTTCGCATTACGCATTTTTCGTCACTTGCCAATATCAACACATAACGACAATCGCTATCGCCATCGTATCTTCATGGGAAATAGAAACAGACCATTCCCGGATCCCCAAGGCTTGGGCTCGTTCCAAGAACTTTCCTTCCAAATGAAGAATTGGTTCGCCCCATTCGCCCCAAGTCAGGTGGGCATCTTTCCAAGAGGCCCCAGAGAAACCAGTCTGCAGTGCTTTACTCACTGCTTCCCGCACCGCCCAGAGGCCGGCGTAAGATTCGGCTTTCCGCTTTCCTTTGGCTTCACAATGGGCCATTTCTTCTTCTGTAAAAATACGAGACAACCTTTCTGGATGTTTCTCTATCAAATTTTGCCATCGAGCAATTTTTGTTATATCTACACCAACATACATAGGCCGCTCCTTTCTTTGGTCTTATTGTACAAAATGGATGTCAACGAAACAAGGAATATTTCAGAAATGTTATTCTTATGAACATGTTATTTTCTTTAAATAAGAAAGATTTATTTTCGGGTTTGCTAGGAAAACACTGATTTAATTGCTATTTGAAATGATTCTTGAGTTTTTATTCAAAGCAAGGAAGGGAACTCCACGAATAGCGAGCTATTCGTGGAGTTCCCTTGACGATACCTTAGATAAAAATTCATATCATTTCAAATTCTTTGATTAAATCAGCATTTTCCTATATATTCAAAAGAATATAAATGGTTTATGCTATAATCTTTACAGCTATTCCAACATTCTAAATAGAATAAACTAGGCACTTTACGTAGTGGGTGCTCAATGATTCACACATCCGATATTTGCTGAATATATGCAGTGAAATTTTGATATTTAAGTACATGGAAATATGGGCTATTGTGCAAATTTCTGTGTACTCGTTGTTGTTTGTTGTCGGTTGTCTGTCTCCAACAACTAACAATAATCCGCCCATAAAAAAATACCTCGCCAGAGGCAAGGTATCTTTTTTATAATCCAAAATAACTTTTTACGTAATTCACAAAAATATTGACCGGCGTAGACTGGAGCATGGCCTGCTTGAACACCAGATGACTAGGCCGCAGGATCGGATGTTTCTGCCGGTCATAAATCATTTCCCGGTTCACTTCCGGCAAGCATTTCGGAAGTAAGTCAGCGGGAATGAGGGAATGTCCCAAACCTTGATTCACGATTTCCACACAAGTCAAGCAATCGGAAACAGTCAACATGAAGTGGGGCGATTCAGAGAAATTTTGTCTCCACCAGCGAGTTCGGAGTTCATCCAATGTAGGGTCGCTGCGATAGCGAATGGAGGGCTGGTCTGGCAGGGTGTTGTAATCAATTTTCTTTGCCGAAATCAGATACAGCGGTGCGTCTTCCAGGAGAATATCCGAATCCGGCCATTCTTGATTGCCGCGAACGATAGCCAGGTGAATGTCTTCTTTCTTCACCAGTTTCACCAGGCGATCGCTGGTATCGGTGGTCAAGGAAATTTCGATGTCGTTGTATTTATCCACAAATCCTTTGAGAATGGCTGGCATGTGGGACTGGGCAAAGGACTGACTGGCCCCGATACGAAGGACCCCGGAAATGGAGTTCGGTTCGTGGGTGACAAAGTTTTTCATGTCCTGGTATTGCTGAAGTTCTTTTTCCGCAAAGGAAAACAGACGATTGCCAGCGTCGGTGAAGTGGACCCCTTTATTGGTACGGATAAATAGGGGACATCCGATTTCTTTTTCCATCTGGCTCAGTCGATAAGTCAGGGACGGCTGGGTCATAAAAAGCCGCTTGGCTACTTTATTGATGCTTCGTTCTTCTCGAAGATATATGAGGATTTTCCAATCCGTATTATTCATTGAAACTGCCCTTTCATCGTAATGCTGTTACGTGATTCGTTATACATTTATTTTCAACTGGTGTGAACTGGGATTAGCGTACTGTTGTTAGTTGTTGGTTGTTAGTTGTTTGGCTCCAAGAACTAACAACCAACAACTAACAACAGTACGCTAATCCATTTTATTAGTGATATAAAATAATTTTATATAAAGAGTATATCACCTTCGCTCTTTTATTTCTATATGGTTTTATAAAAATATTTTATTCCGATGAAAGGTGGGTGGGATAGGCCATGAAGGGGGAAGAAAATTGACGATGGTTCTAAAGGTACTAGGGGTTCTAAAGGTTTCTCCAATGTGCCAATAAACAC
>CAVBRV010000150.1:0-6637 GCA_963597965.1 Paludibacteraceae bacterium
GATATATAATATATCAAGAAAGGAATATTTTGATATGGAAATTAAATTTTATGAGGATACATCTGGAAGAGTTCCTGTTAGAGAGTTTTTAGATATACTGGATCCAAAGATGCGTACTAAAATGCTTCGCTCTATTATGGCGTTACAAGAATTGGGGATTTCTCTCCGTATGCCATTGTCAGAGTGCTTAGGAGATGGTATTTTTGAACTTCGGGCACAGGTTGGTACAAATATCAGTCGAGTTATGTATTTCTTTATGATTGGTAATGAAGCGGTTTTGACGCATGGCTTTATAAAGAAAACTCAAAAGACACCACCTCGTGAAATTGAGAGAGCCAAGAAAATACGTAGTGATTATATAAAACGATTTGGCGAATTATCATAGGATAAGGAGGTTAGCATGATGGATGATTTTGATGTATATCTTCAGGAACAAATGAAAGATCCTGCATTCAAAAAAGAATGGGATGCGAGCGAATTGGAATATCAACTCATGATGATGATACTGAAAGCACGGAATGAGCAAAAGTTGACACAATCTGAATTGGCAGAACGTACAGGAATTAGACAATCCAATATTAGTCGCATTGAAAAAGGGCAGGCCGTGCCTTCTATAGCTACATTGAATAAAATTGCACATGGATTAGGCAAACAACTACAAATTCGATTTGTATAAAAGTGGAAATGCCAATTTACAAAAAGGCACTCTCTATGATGGGGAGTGTCTTTTATTTATGTAGGAATTATTCTGTAGTATTGCCGAAACCGATTGTTTTACATAGTGGTTGGTCATTAATTCATACAGCCAGTGTTCGTCGAAAGATTTTATATGAAATTATGCTAATAAAATGTATAGATTTGTGCGTGATTTGGAAGACTTCCTTGCACCAAATTCTTAAAAAGGAATGTTGAAATAGCCATACATCGCGTCCCCCCTTGAAGAAGGGGGCTAGGGGGATAGAGTGCTTCGCCAGAAGCACATCCTACCTTAGCGGTATAAATCTCCATGTTAGATTATCCCAGATAGACACGCTCCGCCTTTCTGAAATATGGCCTTTCAGGCCATTCTATCCCCGGCTTCGCCGCCCCTTCTCCAAGGGGCCACACGTTAGTACTGTTACCTGTTGGTAGTTGTTTATTATCGGATGGGCTCCAACAACAAACAACAAACAACTAACAACTAACAACAATCTTTGATTCAGCTTTTTGCTATTGAAAAATGGAAAGGAAAAAACAATGAAAAATTTACTCATAGAAACAATCATGCAGCGGATGCTGCCTTTTTTGGATAATGCCCAGATGGATAAATTGAAAGATACTCTGCATTATTGCCTCCATGAAGTGGAAGTGCGCACGGCAGATGGCACGTTGCCGCCACCATCAGAAGCAAATGAGGCTTTACTAGTGAAGTATATCAGTGCCAAGCGGGTAGAGGGATGCAGTGAGAAAACCTTATCTTATTATCAGTCGGCATTGCAGAAACTTTTTACCTTGCTTCCTGTCTCGGTGCTGCATATGAAGACGGAACATATTCGGCAATATCTGGCAGACTACGCGAAGCGGACGAAGTGTAGCAAGGCGAATTTGGATAATATCCGTCGTATTTTGTCCAGCTTTTTCAGCTGGCTAGAAGATGAATGTTACATTTTGAAAAATCCAGTCCGGCGGATTCATAAAATCAGGGTGGATAAGACGGTGAAAGAAACGTATAGCGATGAAGCACTGGAACGGCTCCGAGATGAATGTCATTCTTTGCGAGATTTGGCGATTATTGATTTATTGGCCTCTTCTGGCATGCGTGTGGGGGAATTGGTTCATCTCAATCGGGAAGATATAGATTTTGAAAATCGAGAGTGTATTGTTTTCGGGAAGGGTCATAAAGAGCGGCCTGTCTATTTCGATGCTCGCACAAAGATTCACTTGAAAAATTACTTGGATTCTCGGACTGATGACAATCCGGCGCTTTTCGTGTCCTTGCAAAAGCCGCACAAAAGGCTACAAATCAGTGGTGTAGAAATACGGCTACGCACCTTGGGGCGGGAGCTGGGGATTCCTAAGGTACATCCTCATAAATTCCGACGCACCTTAGCCACTAGGGCCATCGATAAAGGCATGCCCATCGAGCAGGTGCAGCGTCTTTTGGGACATACCCAAATCGATACCACCATGGAATATGCCATGATCAATCAAAGAAATGTGAAAGTGTCTCATCAGAAGTATATTGCTTAGGTAGTAGTGCTTGTTGTTAGTTGTTAGTTGTTGGTTGTCTGGTCCCAATCCCGGTTTATAGAGACGTTTGGAGATCCTATACTTAATACTAAAAAATGGGAAATGGTGGAGTTAGAGAATTGTCTTGAAGTTGTTGGAGGATATGCATTTAAAAGTAAACAGTTTAAAAGTGATGGAATTCCTGTGTTGAGAATTGGTAATATTAATTCAGGTCACTTTTCATCCAACAATTTAGTTTTTTGGGAAGATGACACTAAGTTGGTTCGTTATAAAGTGTATCCTGGAGATTTAGTTATATCGTTAACTGGAACAGTTGGAAAAGATGATTATGGTAATGTTTGCGTTTTAGGTGGTGAATATAAGGAATATTATTTGAATCAACGAAATGCCAAATTGGTTCTAAGTTGGAAGTTGAGTAAATACTACCTCTCTGAAATATTAAAACATAGAGAAGTAAAAAAACGTTTGACTAGTATAAATCGAGGTGTTCGACAAGCGAATATTTCCAATAAAGATATATTGAAATTATGTATACCCATACCTCCTCTAACTTTGCAAAACAAATTTGCTGATTTTGTGAAATCCACTGACAAATCGAAACATCAGTTAGACAGAAGTCTATTTTTTCTGCATCTTCTTTATGCAAAGAAAAGGGAAATGGTGTAAGATAAAGAAAAATATGTTGGTATGTTGGTGACTGGTGGACTAGTGACTGGTGACTGGGCTATATTTTCCTAGTCACTAGTCACCAGCTACTAGTCACCAATTTATAAAAAGGAGTCGATGGAATGGGCAATTTTGATTTCTTGCAACGTAACGAAGAGTATAATTTCTTTGCGGCCAAAGCCATAGAAGCAGAAAGAATGTATGCCACATCTCCTTCTTTGTGTGCTTTCTTGTGTCGGTTGGCCTTGGAGCTGGCGGTGAAGTGGGTGTATCGCAAGGAACGAATCGAATTTCCGCGGGTGGACAATTTGCAATCTTTGCTGCATGCGCCGGATTTCCAGTATCTCATGGAGCATAGCACTTGGTGTCGGTTGCAATTCATTGTGAAGACAGGAAATCTAGCGGCCCATTCGGAGCGAAAGATTCCTGCCAGTGCGGCAGTGGAATCGCTTCGCAGTCTTTTCGAGTTCGTGGAATGGATTGATTATTGTTATGGGGCGACTTATGAGGAACGGTATTTCTCTGAAAGCAAAATTCCCCAAGCGGTGCAGACGGTCAATGAGAAACGGATCCGGGAGCAGGCGTCTCTTTTGAAGGCGAAAGAGGCAGACAATGAAGCCCTGAAAAAACAGTTAGCTCAGATTCAGGCGGAGCTTGCTTCGGTGAAGGCCCAGCACAAGGCGGAGCGACATTTCAATCCAGAGAAAATTTCCGAGTTCAAGACGCGGAAGATTTACATCGATGTGGACCTAGCGCTGGAAGGTTGGGTGCTGGAGGGAGACGGTGCCAATGTGGTGCAGGAGTATCCGGTGCGAGATATGGCCGGTGTGCCGGGGCAGCCGGGCTATGCGGACTATGTGCTCATGGGCGCCGATGGTCTCCCTCTGGCGGTGGTGGAAGCGAAGAAAACCAGCAAGGATCCCAATGTGGGGCGGCAGCAGGCGGTGCTCTATGCGAATGCCATCGAGAACATGTGCGGTCGTCGGCCTTTCATGTTTACCACCAATGGGTTTGAGACCTACTTCTGGGATGATAGAAATGGCACGCCTCGTAAGGTGAGCGGGATTTTTGGCGAGGCTGATTTGAGTCGTCTCATGATTCGGCGGAGTGAGAAAAAGCCGCTTTTGACGTCAATTTCTATTTCTGATGCCATCACGAACCGGGCCTATCAGAAGGAAGCCATCCGCAGCGTGTGCGCCAATTTGGCCGGCGGGGGACGGAAAAATCTGTTGGTCATGGCCACAGGGACGGGGAAGACCCGCACCGCGGCTAGTTTGGTGGATGTGCTATCTCGGGGAAATCAGATCACCAATGTGCTTTTCTTAGCAGACCGGACGGCTTTGGTGTCCCAGGCGAAGGATTCTTTTAAGGAATATTTGCCCCGTATGTCGCTTTGTAATCTTTGCAGCAATAAGGATGACAAGAGTGCGAGAATCGTATTTTCCACTTATCCGACCATTCTGAATGCCATTGATGAGACGAAAAACGCGACCGGCTCTCGGCTTTTCACGCCAGCCCATTTCGACTTGATTATCATCGATGAAAGTCATCGGAGTATTTTCAAGAAATATAGAACCATTTTCGATTATTTCGATGCCATCCTGGTCGGGCTCACCGCTACACCCCGGACTGATGTGGACCGGAATACCTATGAATTTTTCGATGCCATGGATGGGGTGCCTACCTATGCCTATGATTACGACCAGGCCATCCAGCAGAAGTACTTGGTGCCTTACTATAATTATGAAGTGCGGACGAAGTTCTTGGAAGAGGGCATCACCTATGACCAACTGTCGGAAAAAGATAAGGCCCGGTATGAAGAGGATTTCGCAGAGGATGATGGAAGTCTTCCTGATTTCATCCCGTCTCGGAAATTGAATAGTTTCGTCTTCAATACCACCACCGTAGATACGGTGCTGGAAGATTTGATGGAGCGGGGCATCAAGGTGCAGGGCGGTGATCGCCTGGGGAAGACCATCATTTTTGCGGAAAATAAGAAACATGCCGAATTTATCGTGGAGCGGTTCAATGCGCTCTATCCGAAGTATCGGGGCAAGTTTGCCCGTCGCATTGTTTGCGGAGATAGCTATGTAGAAACTCTCATCGATGATTTCAAGAATCCGGAGAAAAATCCGGTCATCGCGGTGTCGGTGGATATGATGGACACCGGCATCGACGTGCCAGAGTGCGTGAATTTGGTGTTCTTCAAAAAAGTGCGGTCCAAGACGAAGTTCTGGCAAATGATTGGCCGTGGTACGCGGCTCTGTCCCGAACTCTCTTGTGTGGATGGACGAAGTGGGGAGTATGTAGGGAAGAAATATTTCCTCATTTTCGACTATTGCGGGAATTTCGAGTATTTCCGACAAGCTCATAATTCCATGGGGGATAAATTGCCGAAGACATTGTCGGAGAATCTTTTCGATAAGCGAGTGGAATTGGCAAAAGCCTTTCAGAAGAGCGACTATAGCAGCGATGCCTATCAAAACTGGCGCGCCTCTTTGGTGGAACTGTGTCAGCGGCAGGTGAAAGGGCTGAATACGGAGCTGGTTTCGGTCCGCATGCACTTGAAATCGGTGGAACGATTCAAGAAAGACGGCGCGTTTCAGGTGATCAGTGAAGGAGATAGCGGCGAACTGGCGAGAGAAGTGGCGCCCTTGGTATCGGATCCGGAAAAGTCGGAACCCGCCAAACGATTCGACAATTTCATCTACGGCATGATGCTGGCTAAAATCGAAAACTTGCCCACCTATGACAATGCGAAGAAACAGCTTTTGAAAACGGTGAAATTACTAAAGAAAGATAAAATGAGTATCAAAGAAGTACGAGATGCTTTACCACTTATGAATGACATAGAGAAAGATGGATTTTTAGACCGAGTAGATTTGCTAGGGATGGAGTATATCCGTAAATCTATGCGGGATTTGATGCAGTATCTTGTAGATGATGGTCCTAAAGGGAAGATTATTACTACGGTGCTGGAAGATCCTATTATCTATAGCGGTGAAGGACATGGGGTAGAAGCGGATACCTTTGAAAGTTATCGGGAAAAAGTGGAAAGCTATTTCACCAAACACATAGAAGATGTACCAGCGGTACAGAAATTGGTTCATAATGAACCGCTGACCCAGGCGGACTATAAAGCTTTGGAACATATATTCATCAGCGAATTGGGGACGCCAGAAGAATATAAACAATTCTTTGCCAATGAACCTTTCGGCCTCGTGGTTCGGCGGATTGCCAAAATGGATGCGAAAGCAGCAGAAAAGGCTTTCTCCGCTTTCATTAATGACCAGCATCTCAACGCGAAGCAAATTGCTTTCGTGAAGAAGGTCATTCAATACATGGAAGTCAATGGCTATATGGATAGCCCGGCGCGCCTCATGACGGCGCCCTTTGACCAGTATAATTGCGGAGAAATTTTCAATTTTGATCAGTTAGCCGATTTGAGTCACGTCATTCATACGATACGAGATAATGCGGTGAAAGTGCATTAGCGGGGCATGCTGCTAAGTTAAGCGAAACATGCGATGCTTTCTATTGGTAGAAAGGTTTCTCAGGTTACTCAGGTTTCTCAGGTTACTCAGGTTTCTCAGGTTGCTAAGGTTGCTAAGGGTTCTAAAGGTTCTAAAGGTTTCTCAAAGGAGCCAATGACGCTAGCGTTCGCCGGCACATTCGAGAAACCTGAGCACCCTTAGCACCCTTAGCACCCTTAGAACCTTGAGTAACCTGTAATCGCAAGCGA
>CAVBRV010000151.1:0-6623 GCA_963597965.1 Paludibacteraceae bacterium
TGCCAAAGCTTTCTTTATGTGGGCCGCTCTGTCAGCGACGTGTTAGATAATATCATATTTTTCTTGACCTGTCAACAGATTTTTTCATTTCTTTTGTAAGAATGTTTCGGTTGTCTTTGACTTGGGCTCAAGTGTGTACATTATAGCAATTCAGGGCGTTTGTGTCAATTGGTTTTTATATGTTTTTCTTTTAAGGGGTATTGTTGTGGCGAGAACGCTTTTCTAACCTGGAAATGATTCCGCTGGTGTCCAGGGTTATTATTCTGCTGACTTCTTCTATATAACATATATTCATTATCGCTAGAACAAGGTTATAAAAGTTGCACTTTCAAACATGCATAACCTTTATAACCCTTTATAACCCTTTATAACCTCATCGATAGCGACACAAGAAGTATGTAAGATAAAAGAAGTCAGTAGAATAATAACCTTTTCTTTATACTACTCGCCGCTATTCCCCATCTCGCAGATCCGCCTTGCTTCATCCAGCCAATCTTGCCGCAGTTTTTCCGGGGACAGGACTTCTACGCGGCTGCCTTGGCTTAGGAGCCACATGAGGATGCCTTCGCCTTGTACATCTGCTTCTACGTGCCAATTTCCATCTGGTTGTTTCGTGGCTTTGGCAGTGGGCAGGCGGTCCAGAACGGCTTCAATGGATTTGCCTTTGAACAGGAAGGTCAGGTGAATTTCTTTACCACCAATCATGTACTGGATGCGATTTTTATATTTCCCTTCTTGAAACCGAGCCGTATAGGGAACGTCGAAGATTTCTTCTGTTTCTTCTAGCTGGCTCATTCGGTCGAGACAGTAGGATTTAGTGATGTCCTGTTCATCTCCCTGGGTATCGGATGCAACAAGGTAGAAATAGTATTCCGAGAAGAACACGCCCAGTGGCTTGACGCGATGGAGGGTACTTCGCAGGGCACCGATTTTCTGATAATTGAAGGTGAGCACATGGTGATGGTCTACGGCTTGGGTGAGTTTCCAAAAGGCATCCATGTCGGGGATTTTGTGCTTCGGATTTTGGTAGGCGAAAAGTTCTTTTTTGATGTAGTCTTTGATAATTTCTTTTTCTTTCATCGGGACAGCGGTCTGCAAGAGTCGCTCCATGAGGGAGGTCATTTCTTTTTTATGAAAGGCCCGACTGGCTAGGAGGATTTTGCAAATGCCAAAGAGTTCGCCATTGGAAATATAGCGATTTTCCAGTTCTCGGATTCTATATTTCTTTTCCACCGTGTCGTAAATCAGTTCTCGTTTGATGCCGTCGCTCTTTTCCAGTTGTTCCAGATAGTCTCGAAGGTCTTTGAAATAGCGACTGACGGTGCGGCCGTCCACGTGGTACAGTTCTGCCACTTCCGCTTTGCTCACGGACCGGCCATGGGACAGGATGTTCCAAAGGCCCAGGACGCGTTCGATTTTGCGGTCTTGTTTTTGTAAGACTTCACTTCTTGATGTAGGCATATTATTTCCTTTCTAATTAAAAAAAGGGGCTAGTGACTAGTGACTGGTGACTAGGAAAAGCGTCTTCCAGTCACCAGTCTACCAGTCACTAGTTACCAAAGTTCACATCACAATCTCAAACTCCGCTTGGCTGCCTTTTTCGGCGGGGCTCACGCGGAGGCGGGCATCGATGCGTTCTTCTAGTTCGGGGACGTGGGAAATGATGCCTACCAGGCGGCCGGTGTTTTGTAAATCAATCAAAGTATTCATGGCGCTGTTCAGGGCTTCTGGATCCAATGTGCCGAAACCTTCGTCGATGAACATGGTGTCTAGTCTTACGCCACCTTGGCGGGATTGTACTACATCGGCCAAGCCCAATGCCAAGGAGAGGGACGCCAGGAAAGTTTCGCCGCCGGACAGGGTATTCGCCGGACGGACGCGGCCGGTATAGCTATCAGAGACTTCTAGTGATAAGCCACCCTTATTGGCGATTCCGATTTCTTTCATGCGATGGAGAGAGTAGCGATGATGGCTCATTTCCAAAAGGCGCAAGTTGGCTGCTTTTGTCACGTCATCCAGGAGAACACCCAATACGTATCGTTCCAAAGTGACATGGGTGCGAGCACCGCGGGTCAGGTCATAGAGGCCTTGGGCCACCCGGGATTCTTCCATGGTTTTCTCATGACGACCGCTGATTTCTTTGGCTTCTTTTTCAATGGATTTCAATTTTTCCAGCCAATTCTGGGTGTTAGAAATCTGCTGGATGGATGTTTTGATTTCCTGCTGCAGCCGACGTTCTGTATTTCCCAGATCCTGCATATCGGGCTTTTCTTCTTGTCCCACTGCCAACTGCTCTTCGGTGATCATTTTTTCTGTGCCCTTCACGTCGGCTTGGTAATCGCTGATGGTCTTTTCTAAGAGCGTTTCTTCCTTTCGCCGTTTCACCCAGGCTTTGCATTCTTTCAAATCGTGGAATCCTGTTTCCTTTGCTTTTTCCGTCAGAGCTGCTTCCTGTTTTTTATAATCCGCCAGCAGCGTCTCTCGTTGGGCAAAAGCGGCTTTGTACTCCGCTTCCGCTGCCGCTAGACCGGTGATGACTGGTTCTTTCTTAGTGGCTATGGTTTTGGTTTCTTCTTCCCAAGTCGCCACTGCGGTTTGGAGACGCTTGATTTCATTTTTTAGAAATACAGGGCGCCGATAGGCTTCGGGGATGTCTTCCATGGTCTTCATCTTGGCCTGGGCTTTTCCCAATTCGGAAAGGGCTGGCACGTAGCATTCAGTCTGGTACGTTTGGGCCTGGCGATTGGCTTCATCATAAGCCTGACTCGCTTCTTCTGCTTTTTTCTGGGCCCGCTTGACCGCCGTTTCGGTGGGGAGCTTTTCTGTGGAAATAGCGGGCTTCGGGTGATGCACGCTGCCGCATACCGGGCAAGGTTCCCCTTCTTTGAGCTGGCTAGCTAGAATGGCGGCTTGTCCGAAGATGTAACGCCGCCGGAGGTCTTCCGAAACTTGCTGGGCTTTGTCTCGCTGTTCTTTGGCAAGGGTAGCCTGCTCATTTCGACTTTTGAGTTCCGCTTCGGTTTCCCTGAAATTCTCCGTGAGTTTTTTCACTTCTCGCTGGGTCTTCACGTAATCATTGGCCCGAGGCAACCACTGCGTCATTTCTGCTACCTGCTGCCGATAGGTTTCCATTTGTTCTCGCTGGCTTTCCAATGTCTTTTCTTGGGCTTCGATGGTTTCTTTTTCTTGTTTGAAACCTTCCGCTTTTTGGCTGGCCTGGTCCATATGGCGTCTCACCGTTTTCCCATCATTGGTGATTTTGTCCAAACTTTCAAAATAGGGCGCCAATTCCTTGGCACTGCGGATGCGTTTCAAATCTTCCCCGGCCTGTTGGATGTCCTTTTCTTTTTTCTGCAGGAAATCCCGATGCTGCTTGGCTTTATCTAAGGAAATAAAATGTCCAGAGAGAACCGCCGCTTTTTGATAGACTTCGCGGAAGGCTTGGCTTTCTTTTTCCTTTTCTTCGTGCAGCGCTTTCGTTTGCTGCAACGTCGTTTCCAATTCTTTTTCTTTCTGCTGCAAGGCTTCCAGATTCGGAACATCAGCCATTTTATAGACCGTTTCCAATTCCGCTTCTTCTCGGCTCCGAATTTTGTACAAATCGGTGACGCGCCGTTTCAATTCATCCTGGAAATCGGAGAAACGCTGGGTTTTGAAGAGCTGTTTCAAAATGCCTTCTCGGTCTTCTGCTTTCGCTACGAGAAGTTTTCGGAAATCTCCCTGGGGCAATAGCATGACTTGACAAAATTGGCTCGCATTGAGACCAATCAGTTTCCCTGCCGCTTCTTCTACGCCGGTGCGAATGGTGCGCACTTCTTTTCCCTCTTCCAATTCAGACAAAGAGGATTGCATGGCGGTCTGGGTCTGTCCGGTGCCTCGCTTTTTATCCACCAACTGCTCTGGAGCGCGATAAGCACGGTAGGTTTTGTCGCCAATCATGAAATCAAAAATCACTTCTGTCTTCTGGGCGGTGGTGGCGTAGTCGCTGCGCATGCGAGCCCCGCTGCGATCGCCGCTGGTTTTCCCGTAGAGGGCGTAACACATGGCATCCAAAATGGTGGTTTTCCCCGCGCCGGTGGGGCCGCAAATCAGAAAGAGATGGCGCCCATCCAATTTTTCAAAATCAATGGTGGTTTCTCCCGCATAGGGACCGAAGGCGCGCATGATGAGTTTCAATGGTTTCATTTGGCATTCTCCTTCCGATAGACTTCTTCCCAAGCCGACACCGCCAGAGCGTTTTCTTCTTCGTTCAAATCTCGGTCTCGGAAATGGTGCGCAAATTCTTTGAAAATATCCTGGTCACTCATCTGCTCTAGCTCAATATTTCGATCGCCGCTATCTTCTTTGTAGCCCATGTCCTGCTCCACTCCCAAAGCATGGGGATATTTCTGGTGGAGTTTCGGCATGGCATCCAGCACCGGTTCTTCATCGGTCAAACGGATTTGCAAATAATCGTCGGAAGATTCGGCTTCGTCCGACATGAGGTCCGCGAAATTTCCAGTGAGTTTCCGCACTTGGTAGCGAGGGATGAGGTCATGAAATACGGTGGTCACCTGGCCCGCTTCATCTATATTTCCTACAATAACGCCTTTTTTCTGGTTCACTTCATCAAAGGAATAACGCATGAGGCTGCCGCTGTATTGGATTTTTTCCGAAGCTGCCCGGGTTTTCTGGGGGCGATGCAAGTGGCCCAGGGCGGTGTAGTCATAAGGCGCAAAAATGGAATCCGAAATCTGGTCATACCCGCCGATGGAGAGGGGCCGCTCTGATTCGGAGGACTGGCCCCCTGCTGCGAAGGCATGGGCGATGGCAATTTTGCGAAGATTTTTTTCTGGTAGCATACCGAGCAAAATGTCCGATAGTTTTTGCTCCGCTTCTTCGTAACTATGAATGTCTTCGGCACCGTCAAGCTCCATCTGGTTCATCAAAACCCGCACCCGAGCCGGTTCGGCATAGGGCAAAGGCAGGAAGGCCACTTGCCCCCACTGGTCTTCTAGGATGACTGGTTTTAATCGATTGAGAGGACCGAAAATGTAAAGTCCCTGTTTTCGCAAAAGGCGGCTCGCTACGGCCAATCGTTCCGCGCTATCGTGATTGCCACTGATGACGATGAAAGGAATGTGCCGCTTGCCTACGATTTCTTCTGTCATTTTATCAAAAAGTTCCACTGCTTCTTCGGGCGGATAGGACCGATCGTACACGTCGCCCGCGAGCAATATCACGTCCGGTTTTTCTTCGTCTACTAGAGGAAGAAATTGGTTCATCAAGAGCCATTCTTGGTCTTCTGTGAGGGATTGCTCTTTCAGGAGTTTTCCCAAGTGCCAGTCGGCGGTATGGATAAATTTCATAGTTGTCTCCTCCTAAGTTGGCAGTTTGCAGTAGGCAGTTGGCAGTACAGGACTGCCTACTGCTAACTGCCTACTGCTTACTATTTCCTAAGCGATTTCAACAGCGCAATTTCCGCCTCATACCCAGGAAGTTCATTCGGCGTTTCCAGGTAGAAGGGAAGGTTTCGGAGTTTCGGATGGTTGATGATGCGGGTGATGGCTTCTAGGCCCAGGGTGCCTTGTCCGATTTTTTCGTGTCGGTCTTTGTGACTGCCCAGGGGATTTTTGTCATCATTGAGATGAATGGCGTGGAGACGATTGAGTCCAATCACGTCATCGAAGTGAGATAGTACGCCGTCTAGGTCGTTCACTATATCATAGCCACCGTCATAAACGTGGCAGGTGTCGAGGCAGACGCCCACTTTATCTTTCCGTTCTACTTTGTCGATGATAGCGGCCAGTTCTTCAAAAGTGCGTCCCACTTCGGTGCCTTTCCCAGCCATGGTTTCTAAGAGCACAACTTTCGGAAGTTCTTCTTGGTCCATGGCATAGTTTAGCATGTCGGCGATCATAGGAATCGCTACGTCCCTGCCTTGTTTTAAATGGGCACCGGGATGGAAATTGTAGAGACAATGGGGCAGGTGGGCAGTCTTAGCTAAATCTTCTCGAATGGCGGTGCGGGCAAATTCGCGGACGGCGTCTTTCGTAGAGGCGCCGTTCATGGTGTAGGCACCGTGACAGAGGATGGGACCGAAGTGGTGTTCTTCCATCCACTGTTTCAGTGCTTCTACGTCGGAGGGAATGAGAGGTTTCGCTTGGCCCCCTCTGGGGTTTCTGGGGAAGAATTGAAAGGTATTTCCGCCTAAGGCTGTGGCGGTTTTCGCCATGGCGAGAAAACCTTTGGAGACGGATAAATGACAGCCGATGGTGAACATGGTTTTTCTCCTTTGGTGCAGTGATTACAGGTTGCTCAAGGTTCTAAGGGTTCTAAGGTTGCTCAGGTTTCTCGAATGTGCCAATTATCGCTAGCATCATCAGCTCATTCGAGAAACCTTTAGAACCTTTAGTACCCTGAAAAACCTGAGAAACTTTGTATCAGTATAAATGACTTCTTTTGTCATATCTTATTATATACTAATTTGTTGATGGTTGTTAGTTGTTTGTTGTTGGGGACAGACAACTGACAACCATCAACTAACAACTAGCCCGCTAGTGCAGTGAGATTTCTCCACTTTTGTCTCAACATAGTCGCAGAAAAGCGATAGAAGCATCAAGCACAAATCCCATCGGTCGAAA